>DASYFF010000190.1:0-7602 GCA_036498605.1 Acidimicrobiia bacterium
AGGTCGAAGAACTGCCGCAGCTCGGCCGGGAAGTCGCCGGTCGCCCGCGTGAAGTTCGGGTTCTTCGGGTTGCCCTGCTGCAACTCCGTCGGCAGGAAGGTGTTCTCCCGCCGGAAGGTGTAGGGGTGGACGGTCAGGTGGGCGGCGTGGGCGTCGCGCACCAGCGACGTGGCCGGCAGCGAGTGGCCGGTGGCGTCGCGGGGCACGATCGAGCCCTTGAACGGCCCGATGCCGTCGGCGTAGGTGGCGATGTCGGCCAGGCCCGCCGGGGTCATCATGTCGCCGTACGTCCGGGGGTCGCCGGAGACGACGTGGTCGAAGGGCTTCACGTTCGCCTCGTCGAGCAGCTGGACGAGGTGGAGCGGCGTCAGCTGGCGCAGCACCCGGAGGTTGGCCGTCTCGAACGACTGGATGAACACGGGATCGCTCTTGCGGGTGTAGCCGTTCTTCTTGAGGATGTCGACCAGCTTCTGCTCGAGGGGCAGCCCCTCGGTGCGGAAGTACGTCGGGTGCTTCGTCTCGGGGTAGATGCCGACATGCTCCTGCCTGGCGAGGTCGATGACCTCCTGGAACGTCGGGATCTGGTACAGGCCGTCGAAGGCGGTGTTGGCCGGGCGGATGTCGGGCAGCCGCTCGACCGCCCGCAGGGTCTTCAGCTCTTTCAGGGTGAAGTCGTCGGTGAACCAGCCGGTGGTCTTGACACCGTCAATGGTCTTGGTCGTCTTCCGGCCGGCGAACTCGGGGTGCGAGGCGACGTCGGTTGTCCCCGTGATATCCGGCTCGTGCCGGGCGACGAGGTACCCGTCCTTCGTCGAGACGAGGTCAGGCTCGATGTAGTCGGCCCCCATCTCGATGGCCAGCCTGTAGGAGGCCAGCGTGTGCTCGGGCCGGTAGCCGGCGGTCCCCCGGTGGCCGATGATGATCGGCCCCTTGGGAACGGTCGGCGAGCCCTGGGCCTGCAATCCGGTCATGGAAAGTGCCGCCACGGCGGCAAGGCATACAGCAATACGGGCGCGTGTGGGCATTTCGGTGCTCATCCTTTGGTGAATGGTGACCAGGCGCGACGCGTGCGCCGCCGAAGAGCCCCCGGCCGGACGCCGACGACCCATCCGCCTCCCCAGCGATCGATCACCGATTCCAGGAAGCCAGCTGAGAGAAACGTGAGACCTGACTGAGAGCAACCAATCGGTGACGGGAAGGAGGATTTGCCCCTTCGGAACCCTTGACCTCTTCTGCGGCCCTTCAGTCCTCCGCCGGCGTCGTGACCGCCGCCCGGGCCGCCGCGTGGGCCGCCGTCCGCTGGCGGTACTCGGCGAAAAAGGCCTTGCCGATGGCCAGGATCGGGTTGGCCAGCAACGCCCCCACGAACCCGCCGGCGGCGGCCCCGGCCAGGACGGCGGTCATGTTGGCCAGCGGCGAGATCTTGATGGTCCGGCCGGTGATGACCGGCTGGAGGACGTTGTTCTCCAGCTGCTGGTAGACGAGGTAGACCACGGCGGCCAGGAGGCCGGTGTGCAGCCCGGCGGTCAGCGACAGCGCCACCAGCGTGGCGCCGCCCATGAAGCCGCCGATCTGGGGGACGACGTTCCACAGGCCCGACCACACCCCGACCAGCGGCGCCAGCGGCGTTCCCAGCATCAGGCCGATCGTCGTCACCGCCGCCGCGTTGACCACGGCCACGAACCCGGTACCGGCGGCGTAGCGGCCGACGACCCGGTAGGCGACGTCGCCGAAGTGGTTGATCTCCTCGTGGAGCGGCCCGGGCAGCACGTCGCGCAGGTCGTTGGCCAGACGGGGCCCGTCGAGCAGGGCGGTGATGGCCACCAGCAGCACCCAGAAGACCGTGACCAGCCCGTCACCGGCCGACTGGACGATGCCCCGCAGGGCCTTGTCCCGGGTGGCGAGCGTGTCGGGCAGGTTGTCGAGGAAGTCCTCCACCCGCTGGTCGATGCCGTTGCGGCGGATGGCGTCGCCGGCCAGGGGAAGGTCGTCGAGATCGCTGATGACCTGGGAGACCTGGGGCCCGACCTCGCTCAGCTGGTTCACCGCCCGGGGCACGGCCAGCACGCCGAAGGTGCCGGCGGCGATGAGGAACCCGCCGATGACCAGGGTGACCGCCACCGACCGCCGGATCCCGATGCGGCGCTTGGCGGCGTCGACCACGGGGTTGAGGGCGAGGGCGAGGAAGATCCCGAGCGAGGCCCGGATCAGCACGGCGGGGATGTCGGTCAGCATCCAGTAGGCCACCACGAGGGAGGCGATCACCAGCAGGGCGAAGACGATCGACCGGGGGGCGATGTCGACGACGACATGGCGGACGGGCGGCTCGTCGGCCGGCGGCGGCGGAGGGGGAGGCAGCCCTTCGGTCACGGCACTGCCCGCTCGGTGTCCGGTGGTTCCGCCGGTTCGGGGATCTCGGCCGGGTCGGCCGCCGGCGCCAGGGCGAAGAGGTGGTCGATCCCCCGGCTGAGCTCGCCGGCCACGTTGAGCCGCCGGGCCTCGGCCAGCGCCCCGCCGATGGCGGCGGCCAGGAACAGCCCCACCACCGCGCCGCTGATGCGGCCCACGTGGAGCCCGGTCATGACCGACAGGGTGAGCAGCAGCCGGCTGACGTCGACGCTGTGGGCGGCGATCCAGCGCCGCCGGGCCAGCGCCGCCAACCCGATCCACACCACGAGCACGACGAGGGCCACCACGCCCCTGCTCCGCTCCTCGGCCGCCGCCAGCCCGACGATCGGCAGGTAGCCGATCACCAGGCCCAGCACCGGGATGAGGCTCCACAGCCCGACCCACAGGCCGAGCACCGACGGCGCCGGCACGTGCAGCGCCTGGCTGGCGACGGCGGCCACGATCCCCGACGCCACGGCCAGGGCCAGGGTGCGCAGCGTGTAGCCCGTCCCACCCCGGTAGGCGGCGCCGACGATCCGCTCCAGCGCCCGCCGCACCCGCTGGTGGCGGAAGAGCCCGATGGCCCCCTCGACCGACTGCGCCCCCCGGGTGATGGTGAACATCGTCATCACCGTCACGAGCAGGGCGCCCGTCACCCGGCTGGCGCCCTCGGCCGCGCTGTCGGTGCCGAGCACGATCCGGGCCGGCAGCTGGCCGAGCCACTCCCGGATGCGGGGCTCGACGTCGGCCTGCTCGATGAAGCGGCGGACGGGGTGGTCGGGCTTGAGGTCGAGGCGGAGCTGCTCGATCCGGGCCGGGACGGCGGCCTTGAGCCGGTGGGTCTCGGCGATGAGGTCGCGGATCTCCACCGCCGTGAGGACGGCGAAGCCGATGAGGACGACGAGGACGGTGACGGCGGCGGCCAGGCCGAGCGGCATCCTCCGGGCCAGCCGCAGGGTCAACGGCCGGAGCAGGCAGGCCAGCACGCCGGCCACCAGCACCCGCTCCGCGACCATGGAGGCGGCGTCGGCCACGACCAGGAACCCCAGGGCCAGGAGGGCCAGCGCCACGGTGAGGAGGATCGCCCGGGGCCGGACGACGATCACCACCCGCTCCTCTTCTCGCACCCCCGGAATCGTAGGTCCGGCCGGGCCCCGGCCAATCGATGCCGGGGTAGCGTTCGCCCCATGCGCACCCACTGGTACGGCGAGGGCGGGGACTGGTACACGACCCTGCGGGGCCGCCAGATCTTCGGCAATCCCCGCCTCAACAAGGGGACGGGCTTCCCGCCCGGGGAGCGGGAGGCGCTGGGGCTCGTCGGCCTCATGCCCTACCGGGTGCTGACGCTCGAGCAGCAGGCGGAACGGGCCTACAGCCAGTACTCGACCGAGCCCGACAACCTGGCCCGGAACGTGTACCTGACGGCGCTGCACGACCGCAACGAGGTCCTCTACTACCGGCTGGTGACCGACCATCTGCGGGAGATGCTGCCGGTCGTCTACACACCGACCATCGGCGACGCCATCGAGCGCTACAGCCACATGTACCGCCGGCCCCGGGGCGTGTACCTGTCGGTCGACGCCCCGGAGCTCATCGAGCCGTCGCTGGCCTCCACCGACCTCGAGCCGGGCGACGTCGACATCATCGTGGCCACCGACGCCGAAGCCATCCTCGGCATCGGCGACTGGGGCGTGGGCGGGATCGCCATCGCCGAGGGGAAGCTGGTGGTGTACTGCGCCGCCGGCGGCATCGACCCCAACCGGGCCATCCCCGTCATCCTCGACGTGGGCACCAACCGCCAGGCGCTCCTCGACGACCCGCTGTACCTCGGCAACGCCCACCCCCGGGTCGACCGCGACACCTACGACCGTTTCGTCGACGCCTACGTCAGCGCCGCCACCAAGCTCTTCCCCGACGCCCTGCTCCACTGGGAGGACTTCGGCCCCGACAACGCCCACCGCATCCTGGCCCGCTACCGCGACCGGATCCTGACCTTCAACGACGACATCCAGGGGACGGCGGCGGTGAACCTGGCCGCCGTGCTGTCGGGGGTGGCGGCGTCGGGACTCCCCCTGACCGAGCACCGGGCCGTGATCTTCGGCGCCGGCACGGCCGGGGCCGGCATCGGCGAGGCGCTGCGCGACGCCATGGTCGCCGCCGGCCTCCCCGAACCGGAGGCCACCGGCCGGATCTGGGCCCTGGCCCGGCGGGGCCTGATCACCGACGACATGGACGGCGTCCGCGACTTCCAGCGCCCCTGGGCCCGCCCGGCGGCCGAGGTCGCCGGCTGGGAACGCGACGCCGACGGCCACATCGGGCTGGAGGAGGTGGTCCGCCGGGTGGGCCCGACGATCCTCGTCGGCACGTCGACGCAGCCCGGCTCGTTCACCGAGGCGGTGGTGCGGGCCATGGCCGAGCGCTGCGAACGGCCGATCATCCTGCCGCTGTCGAACCCCACCCGCCTGGCCGAGGCCGACCCCGAGGACCTGTTGCGCTGGAGCGACGGGCGGGCGCTGGTGGCCACCGGCAGCCCGTTCGAGCCGGTCATGCACGACAAGGTGAGCTACGTGATCGGTCAGGCCAACAACGCCCTGGTCTTCCCCGGCCTGGGGCTGGGCGCCATCGTGGCCCGGGCCAGCCGGGTGACGGACCGGATGATCTTCGCCGCCGCCCGGGCGGTGGCCGACCGGGTCGACGCCACCACCCCGGGGGCATCGCTGCTGCCGCTGGTCAACGACGTGCGGGAGACATCCGTGGCCGTGGCCATGGCCGTCGCCGCCGCCGCCCGGGCCGACGGGGTGGCCCGCGCCCCGCTCGACGACGACCTCGAGGCCCAGGTCCGCCGATCGATGTGGGAGCCGGTCTACCGTCCGGTCCACCCCGCCTAGCCTCCCCCCGTCATGGACTGGGCGACGGCGGCATCGTTGGCCACGGCGGTGGGGACGCTGGTGCTGGCGGTGGCCACGTTCGTGTCGGTGCGGTCGGCGAACCGGGCGGCCCGGGTGGCGGAGCGGACACTGCTGGTCGGGATCCGGCCGCTGCTCGTCCCGTCCCGGGCCCAGGATCCGGAGCAGAAGATCGGCTTCGCCGACAACCGGTGGATCCGGGTCCCGGGCGGGCAGGCGGCCGTCGAGATCGCCGACGAGGCCGTCTACCTCGTGATCTCCCTTCGCAACGTCGGCAGCGGCCTCGCCGTCCTCCACGGCTGGCGCTTCCACCCGGAGCGGATCATGGGCGGTGACGCCGCTCATCCCCCGGTGGAGGAGTTCCACCGCCTCCAACGGGACATCTACATCCCGACCGGGGAGATGGGCTTCTGGCAGGGCGCCTTCCGCGATCCCTCCGACCCCGACTTCGCCGGGGCCCGGGAGGCCCTCTGCGGGCGGCAGCAGTCAACCGTCGACCTCCTCTACGGCGACTACGAGGGCGGGCAACGGGTCGTCAGCCGCTTCGCCGTCATCCCCGTCGGCGACGACCGCTGGCTGGCCACGGTGTCCCGCCACTGGAACCTCGACCGCCCCGATCCCCGCTGACAGGAAGGGAGCCCGAGCGCAAAACCCACACCTACCGTGGGTTTTCCGCTCGGGCAGCCGCGGTACGGCGTTCGAGGAAGGCGCGCTCAGCGGCGTTTGACGCCAGTGCCACGGCACGCTCGTAAGCGGCGGCCGCGTCGGCGTGACGGCCGAGCCTGGCGAGCAGGTCGGCGCGGACCACGTGGAAGGGGTGGTAGCCGTCGAGGTCGAGGCAGTCGATCTCGGCCAGCGCCGCGGCGGGGCCCTGCACCTCGGCCACGGCCACGGCCCGGTTGAGGGCCACCACCGGCGTCGGGGCCAGGGCCAGCAGCTGATCGTAGAGGGCGAGGATCTGAGCCCAGTCGGTGTCGGCGGCCGCCGGCGAATCACTGTGGACGGCGTTGATGGCGGCCTGGATCTGGTACGGGCCGGGGCGGTTGCGGCGCAGGCAGGCCCGGACCAGCGTCTGGCCTTCGGCGATCAGGGCCCGGTCCCACCGGGCGCGGTCCTGGTCGGGGAGGAGCACGAGGTCGCCGGCGGCCGTGGTGCGGGCCGCCCGCCTCGATTCCGTCAACAGCAGCAGGGCGAGCAGGCCGAGGACCTCGGGCTCGTCGGGCATCAGCTCGGCCAGCAGGCGGGCCAGGCGGATGGCCTCGGCCGACAGGCCGGGCCGGGTCAGCTCGTCGCCGGCCGAGGCGGTGTGGCCCTCGTTGAAGATCAGGTAGACGACGGCCAGCACCGGCCGCAGCCGGTCGGGCAGCTCGGCGTCGCCCGGCACCCGGTAGGGGATCCTGGCCGCGGCGATCTTCTTCTTGGCCCGGGTGAGGCGGGCGGCCATGGTCGCCTCGGGGACGAGGAAGGCCCGGGCGATCTCCGGTGTCTGCAGCCCGCCGAGGAGCCGCAGCGTCAGGGCGATCTGGGCCGTGGGGGCCAGCGCCGGGTGGCAGCAGGTGAAGATGAGTCGGAGCCGGTCGTCGCTCACCGGACCGGCCGGTTCGATCGGGTCGTCGAGTTCGGGCCGCAGCAGGGCGGCCTGGGCGTGGCGGTCATGGCGTGAGCTCTCCCGGCGCAGCCGGTCGATGGCCCGGTTGCGGGCCGTGGTCGTGATCCAGGCGCCGGGGTTGGGCGGCAGGCCGGCGGCCGGCCACCGCTCCACGGCGATGGCGAAGGCGTCCTGGACCGCCTCTTCGGCGATGTCGATCGATCCGAAGAGGCGGACCAGGGTGGCGGTGGACCGGCCCGACTCGGCCCGGAAGATCGCCGCGATGTCCAACGGGACGGCGTTATTCCGACTGGAAGGGGCGGACCTCGACCGGGGCCTTGCAGGCCACGGTGGCCCGGGCGGCCAGGGCCAGGGCCTCGTCGAGGTCGGCGGCCTCGATGACCCAGAAGCCGCCGAGCTGCTCCTTGGTCTCGGCGAAGGGCCCGTCGGTGGTGATCACGTCGCCGCCCTCGCCGGCCCGCACGACCGTGGCGGTGGTGGCCGGGTGCAGCCCGCCGGCGAAGACCCAATGACCCGAGGCCTGGATCTCCTCGTTGAAGACGCTGACGTCCTTGTAGGACTGCTCCATCTCCTCCGGCGAGGCGTACGGCTCGGTGCCCTCGACCATCCACACGCTCATCAGGTACTGCGTCATCGGAATCACTCCCTTTCCGACCGGCTCCGTGCCGGCCTTCCACCCCAGCTACGAACGGCCGGCGC
>DASYFF010000191.1:0-5427 GCA_036498605.1 Acidimicrobiia bacterium
CGACAAGGCCATCGACCTCGTCGACGAGGCGGCGTCGCGGCTGCGGATCGAGATCGACTCGATGCCGACGGAGATCGACGTCGTCGAGCGGCGCCGGCGCCAGCTGGAGATCGAGAAGGTGGCGCTGGAGAAGGAGACCGACGCCGCGTCGAAGGAGCGCCTCGCCGATCTGGAGCGGGAGCTGGCCGACCTGTCCGAGCAGGCGACGGCCATGAAGGCCCACTGGCAGTCGGAGAAGGACGCCATCGGCGCCATCCGGGCCCGCAAGGAGGAGCTGGAGGGGGCCAAGGGCGAGGCGGACCGCTTCGAGCGCGACGGGGACCTGTCACGGGCGGCGGAGATCCGCTACGGCCGGATCCCTGAGCTGGAAAGGAAAGTGGCCGAGGCGTCGGCCCGGCTCGACGAGCTGCAGCGCTCGCAGAAGATGCTGAAGGAGGAGGTCGACGAGGAGGACGTGGCCGAGGTCGTGGCCAAGGCCACGGGCATCCCCGTCTCCCGCCTCATGGAAGGGGAGGTGGCGAAGCTCGTCCGGATGGAGGACGTGCTGCACGAGCGCGTCATCGGGCAGGAGGAAGCGGTCTCGGCCGTGGCCAGCGCCATCCGCCGTTCCCGGGCCGGCCTGTCCGACCCCAACCGGCCCATCGGCAGCTTCCTGTTCATGGGCCCGACCGGCGTGGGCAAGACCGAGCTGGCCAAGGCCCTGGCCGAGTTCCTCTTCGACGACGAGCGGGCCATGGTCCGCATCGACATGGGCGAGTACCAGGAGAAGCACACGGTGGCCCGCCTCATCGGCGCCCCCCCGGGGTATGTCGGCTACGACGAGGGCGGCCAGCTCACCGAAGCGGTGCGGCGCCGGCCCTACGCCGTCGTGCTGCTCGACGAGATCGAGAAGGCCCACTCCGACGTCTTCAACGTCCTGCTGCAGGTGCTCGACGACGGCCGCCTGACCGACGGCCAGGGCCGCACCGTCGATTTCTCCAACGCCGTGCTGATCATGACGTCGAACCTGCCCGTCGACCCGATCGAGTTCTTCAAGCCGGAGTTCGTCAACCGCATCGACGAGATCGTCCGGTTCCGCAGGCTCGAGCGGAGCGACATGGCGGCCATCGTCGGGATCCAGCTCCGGCACCTGGCCGACCGCCTGGCCGCCCGGCGCCTCACCCTCGACGTGTCGCCGGAGGCCGAGCTGTGGCTGGCCGAGCGGGGCTATGACCCCGACTTCGGTGCCCGTCCCCTCAAGCGGGTGATCCAGAAGGAGGTCGGCGACCGGCTGGCGCTGGCCCTCCTGGAAGGCCACTACGCCGAAGGGGGAACGGTGAAGGTCGACGTGGCCGACGGGGGGCTCGTCCTCGTCTAGCCATCCCCGAACGGGTCGACCTCGAAGGTGCCGCCGGCCCGCCAGTAGAAGCCGTCCCTCCGGTGCAGGAACTCGGCGTCGACGAGGTAGCGCCGGAGGGCGGCGTAGTCGGGGTACACGGCCGAGAGCCGTTCGTTGACCTCACGTTCGGGATAGGCCTGGCCCGGTTCGAACAGCCGGGCCAGCCAGTCGAGCACCACCAAGCGCTTGCCGTGGACGGCCGGGATCTGGACGAGCCTGCCGTCACGGACAAAGATACGGAGTACCCGGTCGGCGTCGGCGCCGAGCCCGGAATCGACCGGGGTCGGGGCGTCGGGGCGCCCCAGGGAGTCGAGGGCCTCCCGGAAGCGCTCCGGACGGAGGACGTAGGACTCGCCGTGCTGGTCGACGAGACCGGCGTTGGCGAGACGGGTGAGCGCCTTCGCCGCCCGGCGCAGGTCGAGGCCGGCGGTGGAGGCAACCTCGGAGACGGTAGCTGGGCCGGAGCCGAGGACGAGAGCGGCGACGGTTCGGAGACGGTCTTCATCGGCCAGCAGGCCGAGGAGGGTGGAGGCTTCGGAGCTCATGGCCGGCGACCAGGCTATTGGCCCAGGCAGAGGCGGGGGTCCGCCACCTGGCCGGCGCGCCGTTGCAAGATGGCCCATCGTGGGTTTGGACCGGAGGACCTTCCTGACGAGTCTGGTCGCGGTCGGTGCCCTGGGCGCCGGTGGGTTCAAGCAGCGGGCCCGCGCCGCCCAGGGTCCCGTGCCCGGGCCGCCGGTGGCCGTCCTGGCGATGCCCGACCTCGGCGAACTCCCGCTTGTCTTCCCCGTCACCCACGTGGGCATGACGTGGCAGGGGAGCGGGCACGATGACATCCGGATCCGGTGGCGGGTGGCCGGGGAGTGGGGTGACTGGCGGGGGCTGTCCATCTGGCACGACGCCGGCGACGAGGATGCCGGGCTGATCGCGTCCGGCCTCCTCCGCCCCGAGTCGGGGGCCGACCGGCTCGCTCTGGACTGGCCGGCCGGCGTCACGGGCCTGGAGGTCGTGGCCATCGATGCCCCCGGGACCGCCGACGTACGTCCCGTCCGGGTGGCCGGAGGGAAGCCGGCCGAGCCGGCGGTCATCACCCGGCGCGACTGGGGGGCCAACGAGGGGATGCGCAAGGGCAACCCGGAGTTCGCGCCGATCTCGAAGCTCGTCGTGCACCACACGGTGACGGCCAACAACGATCCCGATCCGGCCCAGACCGTGCGGGCGATCTACGCCTACCACACCCGCAGCAACGGCTGGAACGACATCGGCTACAACTTCGTCGTCGACCAGCAGGGCCGGGTCTACGAGGGGCGCTTCGCCCGCCAGTACCGGCCCGGCGAGGCCCCCACCGGGGAGGACGAGGCCGGCCGGGGCGTCATCGGCGCCCACGCCAAGGCGGTCAACCCCGGCACGGCCGGCGTGGCCATGCTCGGCGACTACTCCGGCGGCTACCAGCCCCCGGCTCCGGCCATCGACGCCCTGGTGAGGCTGCTGGCCTGGAAGGCGGCCCGCCACGACATCGACCCCAACGGCGCCTCGCCCTTCACCGCCGTCGACGGCTCGCGCCGGCAGTTCCCCAACATCGCCGGCCACCGCGACGTCGGCGAGACCGGCTGCCCCGGCGGCCGCCTCTACGAGCGCCTGCCCGAGATCCGCCAGCGGGTGGCCGACACCATCGGCGCCCCCGCCCCGCCGCCGGCCCCGCTGCCCCCGCTCCCGCCGCCCGTCCCGGCGTTCCCGGGCTTCTGGTCGGTGGCCGCCGACGGGCGGATCCAGGCCTTCGGCGACGCCGCGCCGGCCGGCGACCTGGCCGGCCGGAAGCTGGCCGGGGCGATCGTGTCGCTGGCCGCCACGCCCGGCGGGCGGGGGTACTGGATGCTGGGGGCCGACGGCGGAGTCTTCGCCTTCGGCGACGCCACCTTCCGGGGCGCCCCCGCCGGGCAGCTCCGGGCCCCGGCCGTCCGGCTCGAACCCACGCCCACGGGCCAGGGGTACTGGGTCCTGTCGGCCGTCGGGGAGGTGGCGGCCTTCGGCGACGCCGCCTTCCGGGGCCAGCTCTTCCCGCTCCCGTTCAAGGCGGTCGGGATCGCCTCGACGCCGAGCGGCCAGGGGTACTGGATCGCCACGGCCGATGCCCGGGTGCTGCCCTTCGGCGACGCCGTCCTCCACTCGCTGACCGGCGGGCCGCTGACCGACACGGCGGCCTCGGCCCTGGCCGGGGCGGGCGGCGGCGCGACGAAGCCCGGCCCGAGCGAGCGGGCGACGGCCTCGGGGTCGCCGACGGTGGCCATCGCCGCCTCCCCCGACGGGAAGGGCTACTGGCTGCTGGCGGCCGACGGCGGTGTCTTCTCCTTCGGGGTGCCGTTCCACGGCGGCGTCCCTGACCGCCGGCCCTACGCCGACGCCGTCGAGATCCGGGTCACGGAATCGGGCGCCGGGTACTACGTCGGCGGGCGCGACGGGGCCGTCTTCGCCTTCGGCGACGCCGACCGCCGCCGGGAACGCGCCGCCGGCGGCTCGCAAGTGGCCGACGTCGCCTTCCGCCCGACGGCGGCCCGGGCTCCGGTTCCGGGCGCGCTGCCGGCCGCCCCTCCTCTGCCGGCCGCCCCTGCTCCGCCGGACGCGCCGAAGCCACCGGCGGCCCCCGCGCCGCCGCAGCCCCACCCGGCCGGTTAGCCCAGATCCGTGGCCCGGGTCGTGAGCTGGGCCACGAGGGCCCGGTTCAGCTGCGGCCAGCGCTCGGCGCTGGAGGACAGCCCGATGGCCCCCGTCCGGCCCTGATCGACGAGGACGGCGGCGCAGCACACCTCGGGCCGGTACTGCTCCTGCTCGGTGAACACCCCCGAGCGGGCCGAGATGAGGATCTCGTGCGACAGCTGCCCCTGGTCGGTGATGGTGTTGCTGGTGAACGGTCGCAAACCCTGCTCCTCCAGCACCGCCTTGCGCTGGCTGGGGGCCATGGTCGACAGGAGCGCCTTGCCCAGGGCCGTGGCGTGGGCGCCCTCGTCGAAGCCGACGACGAGGTCCTCCAGGTGGGGCGAATGCGGCCCTTCGACGAGGTCGGTCAGGACGACCCGCCCGTCCACCAGCTGGGCGAAGTAGGCGGTGTGCCCGGTGACCTCGGCCAGCTGGCGCAGCACCTCGTGCATCTGCGGCGGCCGCTGCATCGAGGCCAGCAGGTCACGGAACCGGCTGGCGATCTCCATCCCCAGCCCGTACTGGCCGTTGGATCTGCGGATGAGATAGCCCTCGTAGGTGAGCGTGCGGACGAGGTGGTACGTCGTCGGCAGCGCGATGTCACACCGGTGGGCGATCTGCTTGGCGTTCAGCCCCTCTGGGCTGTCGCCGACCTCCTCCAAGATCCGGAGCGCCCGCGAGACGCTCTGGATCAGATCGGTCGGCCTCCCCGACATCATCTCAACCGATCTCCTGCTGCTGCGATGGAAGGCTGCGAATTGTGCGGATCAGCACCTGTCCTCATCTGCGTCTCAGCAGATGGGCGGGTGTTCGGTTCAGTATATGAAATGTCCTTGATCAGGGGAAACGTTCCCGCAAGGATCTCTCAGGGGGGAAACCACGCGCCCCCTTCCTGTCGTCCGTCACACTTGCCGCTGCAGTCAGGGGAGGAGCCGCATGGCTGAGAAGTACAAGGACCACATGCGCGACCCGTCAGAGACGCCGCCGATCGACATCATGCCGGCGTCCAATGGCGAGTACGTACCACCGGACCCGACTCCCGCGCAGCGGAAGATCATGGCCCTCCAGAACGAGAAGATCGAGGAGGTCCGGCGCAGGTTCGGAATGAGCCGGCGGGACTTCGTCCGCACGGCGGCCGCCTTCTCGATCGGCGTGTGGGCCGTCGACAAGGTCACGGGCGGGAAGTTCGGCAACTACGCCTTCGCCCAGAACACCAAGACGACGAAGGCCTGCGACCTGGAGAACCCCGGCGCCCAGCTGGCCAACCTGCCCGGCGAGTTCATCCTCGACACCCAGGGCCACGCCCTGGACTCGAGCTTCAACGCCAAGTGGCGGACGCAGGACCCGGGCTTCTC
>DASYFF010000192.1:0-4664 GCA_036498605.1 Acidimicrobiia bacterium
TCGTCGCCATCACCCGCCTCGACAACCGCGTCATCTACGCCGGGACGATCGACGAAGGCCTCCGCATGGCCGTCGAGGTGGAGGAGAGCCTGGCCGATCCCACCTGGCGGGACGAGATCGCCGCCCGCCGTTCCGCCCTCCTGCTGGCCACCCAGGGCCCCCGCACGTCGGCGGCAGTGGCCGAACCGCTCATCGCCCGGGCCACGGGCCAGGCGCTGGTGTGGGCCTGCATGCCCGGCGCCTACAGCCTGGCCCGCCTCGGGCGCATCGAGGCGGCGCTGGAGGCCAACCGCCGGGGCCACGAAGCGCAGCTGGCGCTCACGACCCCGATGGACTGGTACCCCTGGATGCACGCCTGGTACCGGGCCGAGGCGCTGGCCCACGCCGGGCGCCTCGAGGAGGCCGAGGCGCTGACCGGGGCCCACCATGAGCAGGCCCTGGCCGAGCACTCGACGGAAGCCCAGGCCATCTTCGCCTGGCAGCGCTGCAAACGGGTCGGCGACCGGGGCCACGTCGGGTCCGCCATCCGCTCCGGCCGGGAGGCGATCGCGCTCTACCGGGAGCTCGGCCGGCCGCAGTTCGAGCAGTTCTGCCTCATCTACCTGGCCCTGGCCATGGCGCTGGCCCGCCGGCCCGACGAGGCCACCGGCGCGCTGGGGGCCCTCGACGGGCTCGGCCTCGTCCCGTCGTACTTCATGGGCGTCGACCTCCTCCAGACCCGGGGGTGGACGGCCGTGGCCGCCGGGGACCTCCCCGCCGCCCGCCAGTTCTTCGAGCAGGCGGCCATCTCCGGCGAGCAGATCGGCGACCTCGTGGGCGCCTCCGTGGCCCTGCACAACCTGGCCCGGGTGGGCGCCGCCAAAGAGGTCGTCCACCGGCTGACCGCCCTGGCGACCGGGATCGAGGGCGAGCTCGCCCCCGCCCGGGCCGCCCACGTCCAGGCGCTCGCCCGGCGGAGCCCCGAGGAGCTCGAAGCCGCCTCGGCGGCCTTCGAGGGCATGGGCGCCGACCTGCTGGGGGCCGAGGCCGCGGCCGACGCCGCCGTCGCCTGGCGCCGGCGGGGCGACACCCGGGCCGTGGCCGCCGCCGAGCGGCGGGCGGCACTGCTCAAGGAGCGCTGCGAAGGGGCGAACACGCCGGCGCTCCAGGCGATCGCCACCCGGGCCCGTCTGACGCCGGCCGAATGGGACGCCGCCCACCTCGCCGCCGCCGGCCGGTCCAACAAGGAGATCGCCGAGACGCTGTTCGTCTCGGTCCGCACGATCGAGAACCGGCTCCAGCACGTCTACGGCAAGCTCGGCGTGACGGGGCGGGCCGAGCTGGCCGAGGCCCTCGAAGCGATGCCCGCCCCCTCGGCCTGAGCCGCCGCGGTGCGCCATGGTGGTCGGTTCGGGCTGAATTGCGGTAGCGACTACACCTGACCGTCGGTCGCCGGGCGCGGTTACCTGAAGCGCCATGGAACTGCGCGTCGACTGGGACATCTGTCAGGGCCACGGCAAGTGCTACCTGCTGGCGCCCGACCTCTTCGTGCCCGAGGACGAGTGGGGCCGGTCCCGGCCGACCTGTTCGACCATCGACCCCGACGACGCCACGCGGCTGAAGCTGGCGCAGCTGGCGGTGCAGAACTGCCCCGAGCGGGCCATCCGGCTCGAGACCGAACCTTCTTCCCACGCCATCACAGGGGGTTGACCGACGTGACGACGACCGAGAGCACACCCAGCGATTTCATCGCGGTGGAGACCGGCCCGAGCCTCATCAGCACCGCCGACCACTACAACACGCCGCTCGGCCCCGACGGCACGCCCTACGCCTACATCGAGGCCCTGCGCGACGAGCTCGAGGAGCCCCGCATCGGCTGGAGCGAGGCCTACGGCGGGTTCTGGGTCATCGGCGGCTACGACGAGACCGTCGAGATCATGAACAACAAGGACGTGTTCTCCAACCGGGGCGTCACGTTCCCCCGCTACGAGACCGGCGGCTTCACCCTCATGCTGGCCGGCCAGGACGAGCCGGAGCACAAGAAGTACCGCTCGCTGGTGGCCGGGCCGTTCTCGCCCCAGAAGACGGCCGAGTTCACCGAGCAGCTGCGCCGTTCGACCAACGACCGCATCGACGCCTTCATCGCCGACGGTCGGGCCGACCTCGCCCGGTACCTGGCCGACGAGGTCCCGGCCATCCTGACCGCCATCCTGCTCGGCCTGCCCCCCGAGGACGGCGACAGGTACCGCCAGTGGATGTGGGCCATCACCCACTGGTTCGTGAGCGAACCGGAGAAGGCCGCGGCCGTCTTCGGCGAGATGATGGAACACGCCAACGAGCTGATCGAGGAGCGGCGCCGCAACCCCGGCACCGACATCATGTCGCTCGTCATCCAGTCCGAGGTCGACGGCGAGCGGCTCAGCCACGAGGACCTGATGGGGTTCTTCACCGTGCTCCTGATCGGCGGCATCGACAACACGGCCAAGTTCCTCTCCACCACCTTCTGGCGCCTGGCCTGGGACATCGAGCTGCGCCGCCGGCTCATCGACCGGCCCGACATGCTGCTGCGCACCGTGGACGAGCTCATCCGGTACTACACCCCGGCCCTCGTCGGTCGTGAGGTGATGGAGAAGGTCACGGTCGGCAACGTGACGATGGAGCCGGGCCAGACCGCCCTGCTGTGGTTCGCCCTGGCCAACCGCGACCCCCGGGCCTTCCCCTACCCCGACGTCCTCATCCCCGAGCGCAACCCCAACCGCCACCTCAGCCTCGGCCATGGAATCCACCGCTGCCTGGGCGTCCACCTCGTCCGGGTGGAGACGGCCGTGGCCGTCTCCGAACTGCTGCGCCGCATCCCCGAGTTCGAGCTCGACCCCACCGACAAGCCGGAATGGACCAAGGGTCAGGTGTGCGGGTTCCACAAGGTGCCGGTCGTGTTCCCGGCCGGAGCGCCGGAGCGGTAGCCGTGCAGCGCGTTCTCGTCGCCAACCGGGGCGAGATCGCCGTCCGCATCATCCGGGCCTGCGTCGACGAGGGGCTCGAGACGGTGGCCGCCGTCTCCGAGGCGGACCGCGACAGCCTGCCGGCCCACCTGGCCGACGACACGATCTGCATCGGCCCCGCCGCACCGGCCGAGAGCTACCTCGACGTCGGCCGGGTGGTGACGGCCGCGCTGGTCACCGGCTGCGACGCGCTCCATCCCGGCTACGGCTTTCTCTCGGAGCGGCCGGAGCTGGCCGCCGCCTGCGCCGACGAAGGCATCACCTTCGTCGGCCCGTCGGCGGAGATGATCCGCCAGGGCGGGGACAAGGTCGTGGCCCGGGACCTGGCCCGGCGCCTCGGCGTCCCGCTGGGGGCCGGGTCGGAGACCGTGGCCGGCGCCGAGGAGGCCGTCGATGCCGCGGCGGCGGTCGGCTATCCCGTGATCCTCAAGGCGGCGGCCGGCGGCGGCGGCAAGGGCATGGTCGTCGTCCACGACCCCGCCGAGCTCACCGACCGGTTCCGGGCCGCCACCTTCACCGCCCTGTCGGCCTTCGGGGACGGGCGGGTCTACGTCGAGCACTACATCACCAACGCCCGCCACGTCGAGGTCCAGATCCTGGCCGACGCCCACGGCAGTGTGATCCATCTCGGCGAGCGGGACTGCTCCTACCAGCGCCGCTACCAGAAGCTCCTGGAGGAAGGGCCGGGGAGCGACCTCCCGACGGCCATGCGGGCCGGGCTGCGGGCCGCGGCGGTGGCCATCGCCCGGGAGCTGCGCTACGTCGGCGCGGCCACGGTGGAGTTCGTCGTCGACCTCGATGCCGGCACGTTCTCGTTCCTGGAGGTCAACACCCGGGTGCAGGTCGAGCACCCGGTGACCGAGATGATCACCGGCGTCGACATCGTGCGGGCCCAGCTGCGCGTCGCCGCCGGGCAGCCCCTCGGAATCGCCCAGGACGACGTCGTCCTGTCCGGCCACGCCATCGAGTGCCGCATCAACGCCGAAGCCGCCGACCGGGGATTCATGCCCTCCCCCGGGCGCATCGAGCGCTGGATCGCCCCCCAGGGCAGCTACGTGCGGGTCGACACCCACTGCTACCCCGGCTACACCGTTCCTCCCTACTACGACTCGCTGCTGGCCAAGGTGATCGTCTGGGGCGAGGACCGGGACCGGGCGATCGCCCGGATGGAGCGGGCGCTGCGCCACCTGGAGATCGAGGGCGTGGCCACGACCGTGCCGTTCCATCAGGCCGTGCTGGCCCATCCCGACTTCCGGGCCCGGCTGATCAACACGACGTGGGTCGAGGACGTCTTCCTTCCCCACTTTTCTACCGATCGTTTGTTTGATAAGGTGGCGACATGAGCGCAACCGAACTCCCCCGCGTTGCCATCGTGAGCAGCGCCCAGACGGAGCTCCGGGCCGCCTGGCCCGGGCTGCAACATGTCGACCTCATCTCCACCGCCGTGACCAAGGCGCTGGCCGGCAGCGGCCTGCGGATCGAGGACGTCGACTTCGTGATCGACTCCGGCAGCGACGTCCTCGACGGCCGGTCCATCTCCAACTGCGGGTTCCTCGGCGCCCTCGGCGCCCACCACAAGGAGGAGTCCCGCGTCGAGGAGGACGGGCTGTGGGCCGCCCTCTACGGCGTGACCAAGATCGCCTCCGGCTCCGCCGACGTCGGCCTCATCGTGGCCTACTCCAA
>DASYFF010000193.1:0-8950 GCA_036498605.1 Acidimicrobiia bacterium
ACCCGCAGGGCGGGCTGGACGGCGGCGACCTTGACGGTGCGGGGGCTGCTCATCACACGACCTCCTTGACCTTGGGCTTGGCGGCAGTCTTGGCGATCTCGCCCTCGTCGGCCAGGAGATCGCTGCGCTGGGGGACGGCGACCGGCACGTACCCGTCGGCGGCGGCAGCCGTGCGGCGCTGGTCGGGCTCGCCGGCCCAAGCATCCCAGCTGTGGCCCAGCATCCGCTTGCGGCGGGCGATGCGGCCGAGGTCGCGGTAGAGACGGGCCTTGGTGCCGAGCTCCCGCACGACGTCGCCCATCACCTCGGCCTTGCGGTGGGCCGGGTTCACGAGGGCCTTCGCCGTCCAGTGGATGAGGTGGGGGTAGCTGAGCAGCGCCTCGGCCGACTGGGAGCGGGCGAAGGTGTCGCCCAGCTGGCGGGACAGGGTGAAGTTCGGCTGGACCTTCTTGAACATCTCGAGCTCCACCGGCGACACCGGGTGGGTCAGGCTGAGCCGGAGGGCGAAGTGGTAGCTGACGATGCAGTCCCGGTCCCGCTGGAGCTCCCAGTCGTAGAGGGCCCGGTCGAGCCACGCCTGGTTGTCGAGGGCGGCGCAGGCGGCCATGCCGAGGCGCCGTCCGTAGTAGATGGCGTCCCGCACGCCCTGGGCGATGACCGGGTCCTTGAAGTGGCCGGCGTCGCCGACGAGGGCCCAGCCGGGGCCGCTGGAGCGGCGGAAGTAGGAGAAGGGGTCGGCGGCCTTGCGGAGCTTGGTGCGGGGGGCGCCGCCGCCGATGCGGTGCTTGAGCAGCGGGTACTTCTCCAGCCGCTCGTTCCAGTGCACGAGGCCCTGGTCGAAGCCGGCCACCTGCTCCCGGGGCGGCATGAACAGGATCAGGCCGCCGTTGTCGCAGGTCGGGAAGTACATCCCCAGCGTGTCGTCGACCCGCCACTGGTAGAGCGTCTGGCGCTCCCGGCTGCCGGGCGGGTGCGGGTCGTCGACGTACATGAACACGAGGCCCCGGCCGTTCTCGTCGCGGCGGTAGGGCGCGCCGGCCCCCACGGCGTCGGCCACGGTGGAGCGGCGCCCGTCGGCACCGATGAGCAGCTTGGTGTCGATCGTGCCCGTGTTGCCCTTGCGGTCGGCCCAGGTGACGGCTGACACCCGGCCGCCCTTCCACTCCACGCCGGTGAACTTCGTCGCCTCCCGGATCTCGGCGCCGGCCTTGCGGGCGGTGTCGACGAGGATGGCGTCGAGGGTCGTGCGCCGGGGGCACATCCCGTAGTCGAAGCCGTCGACCGGCGTGTAGTGCCAGCTGACGTCGATGCCGCCGTGGTTCATCAGGACGTTGGGGTGGGTCGGCGAGCCGGTGGCCAGCAGCGGCTCGAGCGCCCCGAGGGCGTTGAGCTCGGCCACGCAGCTGGGGAAGATCACGTGCGTCGAGAGCGTGTCGGACGGGAAGGTCCCGGCGTCGAGCACGATCACCTTGCGACCCCGCCGGGCCAGCTCGGTGGCGGCCGGCGACCCGGCGACCCGGGCCCCCACGATGACGACATCGGCTTGTTCCCGGATTCCCGCGGCCATCGCCAGCTCCTCCCCGTCGGCTGCCTGCGTGCCCCTGAACCTGCCAGTTCCCGGCCCGTCATGCACCCACCTGGCAGATCGAACTCCGGGCGGGTTCCTCCACCTCCCAGGGCGAACGGGCGGCGTACAGTTGGCAACATGGGGGAGGGGGACGTGCATGAATGGAGGCCCAGGTGAAGCCGGCGAACGTCGTCCGGCTGCGGAACCAGATCTCGAACCTCCACAGCCTCTTCGTCCTGTCGATGATGATGACGGAGAGCCGCGACGAGGACGAGATCCTCAGCCTGGCCGTCACCTCCGTCGCCTCCCTCGGCCCCTGCACGACCGACGGCGCCTACCGCCCGGCCGCCGAGGGGGACGGGGAGATCGACCGGTTCCGGGAGCCGCCGGGCCGGAAGCGCAAGGCGCTCGTGGCCGCCCTCAGGGCGCTCGGCGGGGACGACGGGGCGGTCGAGGTGACGGGCGCCCCCTGGGGCTTCGCCTTCGCCCTGCGCAGCCTGGGCGGGCACTGGGGCTGGCTGGTGGTCGGCGCCGCCGCCGAGCCGACAGCCGACGAGCAGTTTCTCCTCAAGGTGCTGGCCCACCAGACCGGCAGCGCACTGGAGAACGCCGCCCTGCATCGCCGGGAACGGGCCGGGGCCGGCGAGCTGCGCCGGGTCAACACCGAGCTGGGTTCGGTCAACGGGCGGCTGGCGGCCACGGTGGCCGACCTCGAGCGGACGGCCACCATCCATGAGGCCCTGACCCGGGTGTCGGCCTCGGGGGCGGGGGAGGAGGGCATCGCCCGGACCGTCTTCGAGCTGACCGGCTACCCGGTGGCGGTCGAGGACCGCTTCGGCAACCTGCGGGCCTGGGCCGGGCCCGGTCGGCCCGACCCCTATCCCAAGCCCGATTCCCGGAAGCGGGCCCACCTGCTGCGCCAGGCCCGCCGGGAGGGCCACCCGCTCCGCGACGGCGACCGGCTCTTCGCCCTGGCCCAGCCCCGGGACGAGATCCTCGGCGTGCTGGCCCTCCTCGATCCCGGGGGCCGGACCGGCCCCCACGACGCCTTCGCCCTGGAGCACGGCGCCCTGGTCCTGGCCGCCGAGCTGTCACACCTCCGGGGCCTCGGCGAGATGGAGCTGCGCCTGCGGGGCGACCTCGTCGACGACCTCTGCACCGGAACCGACGACGAGAGCGCCCACACCCGGGCCCAGGCCATCGGCTACGACCTCCACCGGGCTCACCGGGTCATCGTCGTCCAGGGACGAGGGAAGGCAACCGGTGAGGCCCTGGCCCGGTCGGTGGAGCAGGCGGCCGCCGAGCTGGAGGTCGGGTCGCTGGTGGGCCGGCGCCAGGGAGCGGTCGTCCTGCTGGCCCTCGCCGTCCCGGATCGTTGGTCCGAGCTCGCCGAGGCGCTGGCGGCGGAGTTCCCGTCCGGATCGGTCTCGGTCGGCGTCGGAGGACGCTGCGACCGCCCCGCCGACTTCCCGAGATCGACGAGGGAGGCGTTCGTCGCCCTCGGCGTCCGCCAGGCGTCGCGCCAGCCGTCCGGCTTCACCGCCTATGACGGCCTCGGGATCTACCGGATCCTGGCCGGCGGCGAGCACAACGCCGAGGTCGAGGGGTTCGTGCGGGAGTGGCTCGGCCCGCTCCTCGACTACGACGCCGCCCACGGCGCCGAGCTGGTCAAGACCCTGTCCACGTACCTGGAGTGCGGCGGCAACTACGACGAGACGGCCGACGGCCTGGCCATCCACCGCTCCACGCTGCGCTACCGCCTCCAGCGCATCCGGGAGGTGAGCGGCCTCGACCTCGGCGACGTCGACGCCCGCTTCAATCTCCACGCCGCCACCCGGGCCTGGCGGGTGCTGGGCCTGTGAGAGCAGCCGGGGCGGCCCGATCTGGCCCCGCCAGGGTGAGGCGCGACGCCCGTCCGCCGTCGGAGGATGACGGTATGGGCACCCGAAGCGTCACGCTCAACGGTCTGCGGGCCGCCACCGGCGACCACATTTGCGCCTTCTACCGCGGGCGGGAGGAGCGCGACCGGCTGCTCATCCCGTTCCTCCAGGAGGGGGTGCGGGCCGGCGACGTGTGCCTGTGCATCACCGGGGCGCGGGACCACCGCCACCTCGAGCGGTCGATCCTCGACGGCTGTGACGACGACGCCGCCGACCTGCTGGAGATGCGTGATTCCGAGGAGACGTACCTGGCCGGCGGGACGTTCTCTGCCGAGCGGATGCTGGCCAACTGGCGCGACTGGGGCGAGGACATCTTCGGCCGGCGGGGTAAGGCGTTCGCCCGGGCCACCACCGACCTGAGCTGGGTCCAGACCGTCTTCACCGGGCCGGCGATCGACGACTTCATGAGCTACGAGGTGCAGGCCACCCGCTACGCCCGGGCCTACCCCCAGGTGGCGCTGTGCCTCTACGACCTCGAGAAGTTCCGGGGCGACGTGATCATCCCCGCCCTCAAGGTGCACCCCAAGGTGTTCTTCGCCGGGATGCTGCTCGAGAACCCCTACTACGTCGACCCCGACGACGTGTGATGGTTCGGGGGCCGGTGGGCGTGGATCCTGGCTGAGAGCACGTCGCGCTGGCTGACGATCCCCACCACCTTGCCGTCGGCCACGACCGGCAGGTGGCGGAAGCCCCTGGTGCCCATGACCTCGGCGGCGTCGGCGATGTCGGTGTCGAGGGCGGCGGTGCTCGGGTTGGCCGTCATCCACTCGGCGGCGGTGGCGGCGGTGAGGTCGGTGCCCGACGCCGCCGCCCGCAGCACGTCCCGCTCGGTCAGGATGCCGGCCAGGCGGCCGTCGCCGTCGGCCACCACGGCGGAGCCGAACCGGCCCTTGGCCATGGCCTTGGCCACGTCGGCCACGCAGACGTCGCCGGTCACCGTGTAGACGGGCCGGGTCATGATGTCGCCGATGCGGGCGGTGGGGGCGCCCGTCTCGACCAGCCACGTGCGGGGCGCGATGAACCGGGCGGCGGCCTCGCTCCAGGCCCCGGCCGGGTACTCCGTCCACTCCCCGGCGGCGCCGGCCGTGTAGCGGTGCAGCGGGCCGGGTGCCTCGATGAGGGGGGTGACGATCTCCCACGCCCGCTCCACGGCGTCCTGGCGGATGAACAGCGTGGGGTCGCCGACCATGGCGTCGTGGATGAGCCGTTCGTAGGCTTCGGCGTTGCCTTCGAACCACTCCCGGTAGGAGAAGTCCATGGCCACCGTCTGGTTGGCCAGGTGGAGGCCGGGGGGCTTGGCCTGGAAGGCGAACGACATGCCTTCCTCGGGCTGGATGCGGATCGACAGCAGGTTGGGGACGGGCGGGGTCAGCCCTGCGCCGGCGAACAGGGCGGCCGGCACCTCCTTGAAGAACACCGTGACCTCGGTCGTCTTGCGGGGCAGGCGCTTGCCGGTCTGGAGGTAGAACGGGACGCCGGCCCAGCGCCAGTTGTCGATGAAGGCCCGCACGGCCACGAACGTCTCGACCGTGGAGTCGGGGGCGACGTTGCGCTCGTCGCGGTAGCCGGGCACCTCCCGGCCGCTGACGACGCCGGCCGAGTACTGGCCCCGCACGGAGTCCTCGGGCAGGAACGGCCGCACCGTCCGCAGGACCCGGACGGTCTCGTCCCGGATGTCGTCGGGGGCGAAGCTGCGGGGCGCCTCCATGGCCACGAAGGCCAGTAACTGGAGGAGGTGGTTCTGGATCATGTCCCGCACCGCGCCGGTCTCTTCGTAGAAGGCGCCCCGGGCCTCGACGCCGACGGTTTCGGCGGCGGTGATCTGGACGTGGTCGATGGCGTCGCGGTTCCAGATCCGCTCGATCATCGTGTTGGCGAAGCGCAGCACGAGGAGGTTCTGGATCGTCTCCTTGCCGAGGAAGTGGTCGATGCGGAAGATCTGCGACTCGTCGTAGACCTCGTGGACCTGGGCGTTGAGCCGCTGCGCCGATGCGAGGTCACGGCCGAAGGGCTTCTCCAGCACCACCCGGTGGGTGGGCCGGGGGCCGCACTCGCCGAGGCGGCTGATCAGCGTGGGCACGATCGACGCCGGGACGGCGCCGAACAGGAGGCGGTGCCCCTCGGTGTCGAGCGTCTTGTCGAACTCGGCCAGGCGGGCCTCGAGGGGAGCGAGGCTGCCGGGCTGGTCGAAGCTGCCGGACACGAAATGGAGGCGAGGGGCGAAGCGGCCCCAGGCCTCCTCGGTGAGGGAGGAGCGGGAGAATCCGAGCACCGACTGGCGGGCGTGCTCGGTGAAGGCGGCGTCGTCCCACCCGTCGGGGGCGTAGCCGACGACGGCGTAGCGGTCGGGGAGGAGCCCGTCGCGGGCCAGGTTGTAGAGGGCGGGGAGGATCTTCCGCTTGCTCAGGTCGCCGGAGGCGCCGAACACGACGATGGCCTGGGGCGGAGGAACGAACACCGGCATCCCGGAACGGTACCGTGTCGGCCATGGGTCTCACGCCGGGGGGTGGCAAGAGTTCACAGGGCCTTCAGCTGCTCAACGCCGTGCGGCAGGGGCTGGTGCGGGCGGAGCGCTACGTCCGCAACCCGAAGGAGCTGCTGCGGCTGCTGACCGTCGCCGAGCGGCGCCTGGCCCGGCTCGAAGCCGGGCCCCTCACCCCGCTCAAGGCCGACCTGCAGGCGCTGCTGCGCATGCTGCGGGCCTCGGGTGAGGGGCAGTACTCCCAGCTGTCGACGAAGAACCTGGTGCTGGCCGGCCTCGGCGTCCTCTACCTGGTGTCGCCGCTCGACGTGATCCCCGACTTCCTGCCCGGGGGGTTCGCCGACGACGCCGCCGTCATCGGCTTCGTGTTGAAGAAGATCCGGGGTGAGCTGGTCGCCTTCGAGGCCTGGGAGCGGCGGGGCGTGATCGACGTCTAGGTCGGTCGAGGGCTACGGCAGCCAGGCGGGGTCGCCGTAGTGGCTGGGCCGGGCCAGGCGGCTCAGGTCGCCGTCGCGCCACAGCCACAGCGACACGTCGTCTGACCCGTTGCCGTTGCGGGTGCCCGCGGCCTCGACCGGGGCGGTGGCGTAGAGCAGGGAATGGCCCTTCGGGTCGAAGACCGGTGAGCCGACGAAGTCCTGGCCCCGGGGCAGGCGCAGCACGGTGCTGGCGACCCGGGCGTCGCGCCCGAGGAGCACGAGGCTGCGGCGGGCCTCGCCGCTGGACGGGCCGCAGTGGCGGGTGGCGACGTAGCCGCCGTTGTCGTCGGGGCTGAAGCCGAGCACCTGGAGACGGCAGTCGGCGGCGCGGTCGGTCACGGCCAGGACCCGGTCGTCGGTGATGGCACCGCTGCCGGCGATGTCGAGAAGGTGCAACTCGTCGTGGTCGGAGGCCCGGGCCAGGAGGTGGTCACCGTCGCGGCTCCAGGCCAGCGGGACGAGCCCGGACTGGCCGTGGGCCCGCAGGCCCTGCAGGTCGCCGACGACCAGCGTGCCGGTCGCGCCGTGGCAGTCACCCCGGGCGTAGGCCAGCTGGTCGTGGCCGGGCCGGGGGAGCGGCGTCGATTCGGGGCCGTCCTCGCCCGATCCGGGCAGGCTGCGCTCCGGCCCTCCGGCGGCGGGCACGAAGGCGATGTGGGAGGCGCAGCTGCCGTCGCCCCGGGAGAACCACACGGTGCGGCCGCCGGGCCCCACGGCCGGGCCGGAGGCGCCGCCGCCGGGCGCCTCGGGGGTGAGGCGGCGCACGATCCGGCCGTTGGCGGCGGCCACGACCACGATGCGACCGTTGAGTTCGGCCACGAACTCGGCCGGGAACCCGGTGTCGCCCGACGGGTCGCCGTACTGCCGGCGGGACGACTGGTCGGCGTTCGGGTCGCGGTGGGTCGACTTGTCGTTGTTGGGGTTGCGGCCGTGGTCGCGGTTGTTGCGCGTCGCGGCCGTGGCGGGGCCCGCGGCCAGCAGGGTCAGCGCCGCGACGCCGACCACGGTGACGGAGCGATGCCAGTTCCCCAACCGCACGGCGGTCAACCTACCCGCAACGGAAGGGGCCGTTGCAGTGTCGGCGCCCATCTCCTTCGGTCGTTCTCAGCTTGGCTCGCCCCAGTGGCCACTGGATCCACGTCGACCCCGGGAGCACCACCCGTCGGGGTCAGGGGAGCCGGGGCGGGGTGACCCGGGCGGTCGGGTCGGTCAGCGAGCGGAGGAAGGCCACGAGGGCGTTCTGTTCCTTCACGCTCAGGTCGAGGGGCTTGATCAGCGGGCTCTTCGTGGCGCCACGCCCGCCGCCGGCGGTGTAGAAGGCGACGACCTGGTCGAGGGTGGTGAAGGCCCCGTCGTGCATGTAGGGGGCGCTGAGCTCGACGTTGCGGAGCATGAGCGTCTTGAACGCCCCGGCGTCGGCCGGGTCGTGGGTGATGTCGCCCCGCCCGTTGTCGAGGGCCTTGGGCCCGACCTGGGGGACGCCGAGGTTGTGCCAGGCGTTGTCGGTGAAGAGCGGGGCGACGTGGCAGGAGGAGCAGCCCGTCCGGCTGCTGAAGAAGAGGTCCCGGCCCAGTTTCTGCTCGGCGGTGAGGGCGTGGCGGTCGCCGGCCTCGGAGCGGTCATAGGGGGAGTCGAAGCTGAGCAGCGTCCGCTCGAAGGCGCCGACGGCTTTGGCGATGTTGGCTTCGGTGATGCCGTCGGGGAAGACCCGGGCGAAGCGGTCCCGGTATTCCGGGACGGCGCCGAGCTCGGCGATCAGGGCGGGGTAGGGCTGGGCCATGGCCGGGCCGGCCACGGCCTTGTCGGCCTGTTCCTCGAGGCTGGCCCGTCCGCCGTCGGAGTGGATGGTGCGCATATAGGCCACGTTCCACAGCGCCATGGCGTTGCGGGTCATCTCGCCGGCCGCCCCGACGCTGCGGGGCAGCCCGTCGCCGAGGCCCTTGGCTGGTTGGTGGCAGGTGGCGCAGGCGATGGAGTTGCTCCCCGAGAGGCGGGGATCGAAGAAGAGCAGCCTGCCCAGCTCCACCTTGCCGGGAGTGGCCGGGTTGCCGGCCGGGGCGGGCACCGGCCCGAGGACGCCGGCGGCGCTGGTATGGCCCGCGCCGTCGGTGCTCCAGGCGGCGGCGACGACGGCGACGGAGACCGCCAGGGGCATGACGACAAGCCACGGCCAGTGAGGACGCACGATGCTCTCCGCCTTCTGACTCCGCCCCCTTCAGAACCAGGCGGCAATCTAGTGCCCCATGGACGACGCTTCCCAGGTGGTGCTCTACGAGGAGCGGGACGGGATCGCCTTCGTCACGCTGAACCGGCCGGAGAAGAAGAACACGCTGACCGAGGGGGTGATCGCCGGCGTCGCCGATTCGATCGACCGGGCCACGGCCAGCCGGGCGGCCCGGGCGGTGGTGCTGCGGGGGGCGGGCGGTGTGCTGTGCGCCGGCTACGACCTGACCGGCGACCCCACCGGGGCGCCATATCCCCC
>DASYFF010000194.1:0-2276 GCA_036498605.1 Acidimicrobiia bacterium
GTCGCCGGGCTACGACGCCAGCGATGACCTGCCCAAAACCAAAGACTGCATGCGGCCCCCCGGCCACTTCCAGGCGACCATCGGCTACTACCGGACGTTCTTCGATCCGAAGAAGTTCGGGACGCCTGAACATGCAGCCGAGCAGGCGTCGGTCTGGGGCAGGCCGCTACCCCAGCGCACGCTCTACCTCCACGGCAATCAGGACGGGCTGTTCCCGCTCACCGACGAGCAACTCCACAACGAGGTACGGCCCCTCATCGGCCCGAACGCCGATGTCGTCATGGTGTCCGGCGTGGGTCACTTCATGCTGGTGGAGAAGCCCGCCGTCGTGAACCGCTACATCCTCGATTTCATCAAGAGCTGACCCGGTCAGACCGGGACGGTCGCCTTGGCCACGAACTCGTCGAGGCCCTCCTGCATCGGCGAGACCCACTGACGGACGTACTCGATCAGCTCCGGCGAGGCCTTGGCCGGCGAGCCCGTCCCGCTGGGCGGCACGGGGTCGTACTGGAACGCCAGCTCGGCGGCAGCGGCCGCTTCGGGGCCGAGCACATGGGCGACGAGGGTGAAGGCAAAGTCCACGGCCGTCATGCAGCCCCCGCCCGTCATGCGGTCGCGGTCGGTCACGACATGCTCCTCGGCACAGACCTTGATCCCGGGGTACTGGCTGAGGAGGCCGGCGTAGGCCCAGTGGGTGGTCGCCCGGTACCCGTCGAGCAGCCCCGCCTGGGCCAGGATCAGGGCCCCGTCACACACCGACGTCACGAGCTCGGCGGATCCGGACAGCCGGCGCAGGGCGCCGAGCACGGCCTCGTCACCCATCTCGGAGATCGGGTTGACCCCACCGCCGACGATCAGGATGTCGGGCTGGGGCACCGACTCGAGGTCGTAGTCCGCCATGAGCTTCATGCCGGTGTCGCTCGTGATCGGGTCGGTGGTCCGGGCGAACGTGTAGACGTTCAGGTCCGGCATCAAGCCGAGGATCTGGTGCGGGACCAGGACGTCGACCATGAACATGTTCTGCCACAGGTAGATGGCGACGTCCTTGCGTCCGTCGGTCATTGAGGGCCCCCGTTCTGGCTCCGCCCGAAGCGGCGCCGGTAGTCGGTCGGTGACACGGCCAGGTTCGAGACGAAGACCCGCCGCATGGTCTCGGTGCTGCCGAAGCCGGCGGCCTGCGCCACCGCCTCCACCGACTGGTCGCTCTCCTCCAGGCGGCGCCGGGCCGTCTCGAGGCGGATGCGCTCCACGTAGCGGCCCGGGGACATCCCGACCTGCTGGCAGAACACCCGCCCGAGGTGCCGGGGGCTCATGTGGAGCCGGTGGGCCAGGGCGGCCAGCGAGAGGTCGGCATCGGGGTGGTCGGCGATGTACTGCTGGAGCTCACGCAGGGGCCGGCGGTCGGCGACCTGGTTCTGGAGCTGGGCGCTGAACTGGGCCTGGTTGCCCGTCCGGCGCAGGAAGACGACCAGGATCCGGGCCACGTCGCGGGCGACGTCGGCGCCGAGATCCTCCTCGACGAAGGCCAGGAGCAGGTCGTAGCTGGCGGTGACGCCGGCCGAGGTCCATACCCCGTCCGAGCCGGTGAACACCGGGTCGGTGTCCACCGATACGCCGGGGTGGCGGTCGGCCAGGAGATCCCCGTAGCGCCAGTGGGTCGTCACCCGGCGGCCCTCGAGGAGACCGGCCGCGGCCAGGATGAAGGCGCCGGTGCACAGCGCTGCGACCCGGCGCGACCGACCGGCCAGGCGGCGGACGGCGCCGACGAAGGCCTCGTCCCCGGCGGCTTCGTGGGCGCGGGGCCCGCCGACGACCAGGAGGGTGTCGATGGGCCGGCGCCAGCCGGCCAGGTCGGCCGTCCCCGCCAGCTCGAGGCCGCCCCACAGGGCCAGCGGGCCGCCGCCCGTCGAGCCGACGGTGACCCGGTAGGCGGGCGGGCGGCCGGCCTCGGCGGCCAGCTCGTTGGCCATGGCGAAGATGTCGCAGGCGCCGGTCAGCTCCATACCGAGGACGCCTTCGTGGCCGACGACGACGACCTCGCGGATCATGGCGACGAAACTAGAGCCCGCCGGTCATGTCCACAATGACAGGAATCCCACAGATCACGACATCGGGCGGGGCCCGACGGGCCGCCGCCAGATCAGATGTTGAAGAAGAGGGAACGGAAGCGATCGGCCACGCCGGGATCGCCCTGCGTGGTGCCGCCCGGGATCCGTCCGTAGGCCGTGAGGACGAGGCTGGCGGGATCGAACTCGAGAACGGCCGGCAGGTCGTCG
>DASYFF010000195.1:0-18339 GCA_036498605.1 Acidimicrobiia bacterium
CAAGACGACGAAGGCCTGCGACCTGGAGAACCCCGGCGCCCAGCTGGCCAACCTGCCCGGCGAGTTCATCCTCGACACCCAGGGCCACGCCCTGGACTCGAGCTTCAACGCCAAGTGGCGGACGCAGGACCCGGGCTTCTCCCAGTTCCTGATGCTGTGGACGTCGTCGTCGTGGGGTGACTACCCCGGCTACAACGACGGCCAGGTCCGGGGCTTCGGCGAGGGTGAGATCGACCCGATCGAGAACCTCGGCCGGTACCACTACTTCAAGGACATCTTCCTCGACAGCTCCGAGACGGTGAACCTGCTCACCGCCCTGCCCCACCTGCCCGACGAGATCAACATCACGCCGGCCAAGTGGGCGGCCGAGACCCGCGACATGGTCAACAACATGACGCAGTCGGAGCGGTGTTTCATCCACGCCTTCTCGCAGCCCAACCGGGGCTACCAGGGCCCGGGCAAGACCCCCGCCTACCAGCAGGAGGACTTCGACTGGATGGCCAGCGTGGGCGGGCCGCTCGACATCCGGGTCTGGAAGCTCTACTGCGGCTGGGGCGACCCCGGCCTCGGCGAGGCCGGCGGTGAGGGCCCGACCCACAACGGCTGGTGGTTCGACGACGAGAACGGGATGGCCATCGTCGAGCACATCCGCCGCATCCAGGCCAAGACGAACCGCCCGCCGGTCATCTGCACCCACAAGGGGCTGGCCTTCAACGGCACGTTCGACTCGGCCAAGTTCTCGCCCCGGGACATGGGCGTGATCGGGGCCCAGTTCCCCGACCTCACGTTCTTCACCTACCACTCGGGCTACGACGGCGAGCACATGCTGCCCTACGCCGGCGACGACAAGGTCAACTCCGCCAACCGGGGCGTCGACTCCTTCATCAAGAGCCTGCGGGAGAACGGCATCGACGCCACCAAGTTCGTTCCCAAGGGTCTCGAGCATGGCAACACGCCCAACATGTACGCCGAGCTCGGCACCACCTGGTGGGCCAACATGAGCGACGCCGACCGGGCCACCCACCTGCTGGGCAAGCTCATCACCTACGTCGGCCCCCGCCGCATCGTGTGGGGCTCCGACTGCATCTGGTACGGCAACCCGCAGCCCCAGATCGTGCTGCTCCGGGCGCTGCAGTTCTCGGACCAGGCCAAGGAGATGTACAACCTGCCCTACGGCCTCGACGGCGACCGGTGGGATCCCCGCAAGAACGCCCTCGACGCCGGGACCTACATGCCCGGCATCGGCCACCCGAACATCTCCGACTGGCCGCAGGACGGTCAGGCCCACCCCGAGCGGACGATCCGCAACGGCATCTTCGGGCGGACGGCGGCCGCGGTCTACGGCCTCGACCCCGACGCCAAGCGCAACGCGCTGTCGTGCGACGAGGTCCAGAAGATGCGCGACGCCTACGTCCTCAACCCCGGCACGCCCAAGGAGATGGCGCCGCTGCGGAGCAACACGATCAACGGCCCGCGGACCAAGGACGAGTTCTGGCGCTTCGCCAAGGCGGAGGGCACGGCCCTCTGACGGCACCCCTGCACACATTCCATTCATCGCAGCTGAGTTCAAGGGGGAGGGAATCATGAAAGGCAAGCTGGCCGTGCTGGCGGCCGCGACGCTGTCGGTCGTGGCCGTGAGCGTGGCTCCGGCAGGCGCGGCATCGTCCTACGGCCCCGGCACCTACAAGATGGGGCCGGCCAACGCCGACCCCAGCGCCTACTCCCACGCTGATCCGGCGACGGGACAGGTGACCATCTTCCAGCACAACACCCGCCAGGCGGCGGCCGTGAACTGCGTCGGTGACGGGCCCCGGGCCACCCTCCTGGCGGCCCACTCCGTGGCCGATCAGGTGTCGTCGGTGGTCGTCGACTACACCGACGCCATGATGTCCGACCACGAGATCATCATGGACGTCTACGTGAGCGGCGATAAGACCGGCTTCCTCGGGCACAAGGCCGACTTCGGGCCGAAGATGCACGAGAGCGGCTCGCTCACCGTCCCGCTCAAGAACCTGCCCCAGCCGGGCGAGACGATGACAGTGCAGTTCGGCCTCCAGGCCGGGGCCGGGTGCCTGCCGCACCCGCTGATCGGTCTCGACGGCAGCCGGATCGTCAACGGCGGTCAGGCCACCTTCACCGACGTGAAGGTCGGGTGAGGGTGATGAGGAGCAAGCGCACTCGAGCCGGAATCGTCATCGCCGCCGCCCTCGGTTTGGCCGCCCTCGGCCTGGCCGGGCCGGCCAGCGCCCACACGGCCAAGGCCACGCCGAACCACAAGGCGGGCCAGGCCCCGGCCGACGACATCACCGGCCAGGACCACCCGGCCGACGTGTTCGTCGAGGCCTGGAACTACGTCCCGCCCGAGGTCCACGTGAAGAAGGGCGGCCACCTCAAGTTCGGCAACTACGACATGTGGCCCTACGGGGCGGGCGTCGCCGCCCACAGCATGGAGGAGGCCATCCCGGGCTGCACGTCGCCGCCGTTCAAGACCGGGACGGGCTGTGACCGCTACCCCCGGTTCACCAGCGCGCTGACCGACCACGGCTACGTCCACAACGTGGAGGGTGTCGACAAGCTGGAGCCCGGGCGGTACCCGTTCACCTGCCAGATCCACTCGCAGATGCGAGGTGTACTCGTCGTCGAGTGAGCGCGAGCACCCGACGCTGAACCGGCCCGCCGCCGGCGCCCGACCACCAAGGGGGAGGGGGCACCGGCGGCGAGCCGCGTCCGGGATCAGTTGATGCCGGCGACGAAGGCGTCGCGCTGGCCGAGGTTCGTCTGCCCCGGCAGCGCCCCCGTCGTGCCACCGGCCAGGTAGAAGCCGCTCCGGCTGACGGCCAGGGCCATGGCGTAGTCGTCGGCGGGTCCGCCGAACTGCCGGGCCCAGAGGATCTCCCCGACCGGGCTCACGGCGGCCATGAAGGCGTCGGAGCCGCCGCTGGAGGTGGTGCCGGGCAGGGCGGCCCCGACTCGGCCGGCGACGAAGATGCGGCCGGCGGCGTCGAATGCCACGGCCTCGGCGTCGTCGGCGCCGGTGGTACCGAACTGACTGGTCCACAGATCGCCGCCGGCCGGCCGGATGGCCACGATGTAGGCGTCGCTCTCGCCCCTCGACGTCTGGCCCGGCAACGTCCCCAATGTCGTGCCGACGACGAGCACCTCGCCGGTGGGGGCGACCGCCGCCCCGACGGCGTAGTCGTCGGCCGGGCTGCCGAACTGGCGGGTCCATACGACGTTCCCGGCCGGGTCGAACTCCCGGGCGAAGCCGTCGAGACCCCCGAACTGCGCCGCTCCGGCCAGCAGCCCGCCGGTCTCGCCGGCCACGATCGGATCCCCGTTCCCGTCGAGGGTGACGGCGAGGGCGTAGTCCTCGTTGCGGGTGCCGAACTGGCGGGTCCACACGGTGTTGCCGGCGGCGTCGAACTTCACGATGAAGGCGTCGTAGTCGCCGATGTTCTTCTGGCCCGGCAGGGCGGCCCGGGTCCCGCCGACGACATAGGCGTTGCCGGCGTGGTCGATCCGCACCGAGGCGGCGCTCTCGCCGCCACCCCCACCGAACTGCCGGGTCCACAGCTCGTCGCCGGCCCGGTTGTACTTGCGGACGAAGGCGTCCCACCCGCCGGCCGAGGTCTGGCCGGGCAGAGTGCCGAACGTGCGGCCGACGATGTAGACGTTGCCGGCGTCGTCGAGGGTCAGGCCCTTGGGCTCGTCCCGCTCGCTGCTGCCGAACTGACGGGTCCACACCTCGTGGCCCGCCGGGTCGAGGCGGCGCACGTAGGCGTCGATCATGCCGGCGGCCTTCTGGCCGGGGAGCTCGCCCGACGTCTGGCCGACGACGTAGAGGTTGCCATCGGCGTCGGCGGCCAGGCCGTCGGCCTCGTCGGGGGAGCGGGTGCCGAACTGGGAGATCCAGGAAATCCCGGCCGCGGGCGCGGCAGTGGGCCAGAGCAGCGCAGCGGAAAGGGCGGCCGCCAGGGAGAGCGCGGTGAACCGACGGGCGGGGAGTCGCGTCGCTCGGCGCATGCAGCACTCCTCCCGCGAGGGGACGGTCCCCGGACGTTAGCCGCGATGGGCGGGGGGCGACAGCGTCGCTCAGCGTTCCTGAGTCGTTAGAACGTGAGGACGGGCCAGCCCTGGGTGAGGGCTTCCCGGCGCAGACGCCGGTCGGGGTTGACCGCCACCGGCCGCCCGGCGGCACTGAGGAGGGGAAGGTCCGACATCGAGTCGGAGTAGGCCGACCCGAGGGAGAGGTCGGCCGGGCCGAGCTCCACCCGGAGCCGGGCCAGCTTCCCCCGACCGTGGCAGAACGGCCCCTCGAGCCGGCCGGTGAAGCGACCGTCGCACACCTCGGCCCGCGTGCCGACGGCCCGCTGGGCGCCGAGGGCCCGGGCCGCCGCCTCGACCAGCGGCTGGGGGCTGGCCGAGGCGATCACGCAGAAGTCCCCGGCGGCGAGGTGGCGGTCGAGGAGCCACCGGGCGCCGGGGCGGGCGGTGCGGGCGAGATCGTCACCGAGGCCCTCCGCCACGTCGAGGAGGGGACCCGCCTCCCGGTCGGCCACGTCGGCCAGCAGGGCGGCGAGGAGCCGGTGGGCGGCGGAGGTGCCCTGCCCCCGTCGCACGAACATGGCCTCCCGGGCGAGGTAGCCGGCCATGCGCCGGCTCCCGACCATGCCGGCGCGGTGCAGCGCCCGCCCGAAGAGACTCAGACTGGACCCGGGGAGCAACGTCCGGTCGAGATCGAACACCGCCAGCCGGCCTTGATGGTCCGGAAGCCTCGTGGGACCTTCCGGCGAACCGGGGGCGGTGACGTCGTCTCGAGCGACGTTGGCCCGGGTGCTCATGGGTCGACTATGAGAGTGGGTGCTGTCCGATTCGTGTCACCGAGGGCGGCGGCCGGTGAACACGGAGCGAAGCCTCCGGGCGACGGTTTACGGCTTGGTGCCGCTCACGATGAAGAACGGAACCCCGACATAGAGGCCGTCGTCTCCTTCGGCTCGCTCCATCGCGGCCAGCAGGTACTCGGACTCGGCCTCGGTCACCGCGCCGATCCCGGTCGCACCGACCAGCATCCCGGCCATCAGGTGACTCGTGAACGAGTAGGGCATGGCGATGACTGCCGCCCGGTAGGTCACGTCCTCCAGCTTCGTCTCCCGGAACCGCCGGGAGAGCTGGCGGCCAATCTGGCCGTTGGCCATCGCGTCGGCCATACCGTGAACGGCACGGCGCAGCAGCTGCTGGTCGATCTCCGGCAGGTCGATGATCGTTGAGACGAGGTCCAGGTCGACGACGACGACCCTGCCTCCCGGTTTCGTCACCCGCACCATCTCGGTGAGGACTGCGGCGGCGTCGGGGACGTGGACCAGGAGCCGCTCGCAGCGGACGGCGTCGAACGAGTTGGTCGGCAGGTCGAGCCGTGTGGCGTCACCGACGTGGAACGACACCGGGAGGCCGGTGCCCTCCGCCCGGGTTCGGGCGATGGTGATCATGGCTTCGCTGGCGTCGATGCCGATGACCTCACCGTCGGGGCCGACGAGTTCGGCCAGTGCTCGGCTGTCGTCGCCCGTCCCGCACCCCAGCTCCAGGACGCGGTCCCCGGGAATGAGGCGCAGCTCGGCCGTTGCCACCTCCTCGACCTGGACGATGCTGGGGTTGGCGTTGGCTTCGTCGACGAAGCGGACGAAGTAATCGGGGTCGGACTGCTCGTCGACCCTTCCAAAGCTGCTCAAGTCACTGGCAGGATGCATGTCGGGCCTCCGGGCCTGGTTCGTTACGGTCGAAGGGGGAACACATGGATGTCCGCTCGCTGATGCGCCGCTCCGCGGGTTTCTACGCCAACGAGGAGGCCGTCGTCCACGGCGACGCCCGCCTCACCTTCACCCAGGCGTGGGAACGGGGGCTGCGGCTGGCCAATGGCCTGCTGGCACTGGGCCTGCAGCCCGGCGACCGCGTCGGCGTGCTGGAGGACAACTGCCTCTCGGCGGCCGACGCCTATCTGGGCCTCACCGCCGCCAACCTTGTGCGCGTGCCGCTCTATCCCCGCAACAGCCGGGAGGCCCATGCCCACATGCTGGGCCACACCGGCTGCAAGGCGTTGACGACCACCGTCCCCTACGCCGACACGGTGTTGGGGCTCGACGCCGACCTCCCGGCGATGGAGCACGTGCTGGTGCGCGACGACGGCTACGAGGACTGGCTGGCCGCCCAGGACCCGACCGACCCCGACCCGCCGGTGGCCGAGTCCGACTGGTACATCATCCGCCACACGGCGGGGACGACGGGCAAGTCGAAGGGCGTCGCCTACTCCCACAAGGCCTGGCTCGACGCCGGCCGCGACTGGTTCTACGACTGGCCGCCGGTCGAGCCGGGCGACAAGACGCTCCACGTGAGCCCGATCTCCCACGGCTCCGGATATCTGTTCACCCCGAGCTGGCTGGCCGGCGGAGCCAACCACGTCCTGGACCACTTCGAGCCGGCGGCCTGCCTCGATCTCATGGAGCGGGAAGGGATCAACTACATGTTCGCCGTGCCGGCGGTGCTGGCCGCCCTGGCCCGCCACCCCAGCGCCAAGGGCCGCGACTGGAGCCGGCTGAAGGTGATCAACGTCGGCGGCGCCCCCATCGCCGACGACACGGCCCTCACCGCCCGCTCGGTGTTCGGCGATGTGCTCTACCAGGTCTACGGCCAGACCGAGGCCGTGCCCATCACGATGATCGGCCCCCGGCAGTGGTTCGCCCAGGTCGAGGGCTGCAACCCGCTGCGCTCGGCCGGCCGCCCGCTGGTCTTCGCCGACGTCCAGATCCAGGATGAGAACGGGAACGCGGCGCCGGTCGGCGAGTCGGGGGAGGTGGCCGTCCGCTGCGACGGGCAGATGGTGGGCTTCTGGGAGAACGAGGAGGCCACGAAGGAGCGCCTCGTCAACGGGTTCGTGCTCACCGGCGACATCGGTTGCCTCGACGCCCGGGGCTTCCTCTACATCCTCGACCGCAAGGACGACATGATCGTCTCCGGCGGGTTCAACATCTATCCCGCCGAGCTGGAGAACGTGATCATGGACCACCCGGTGGTGATCGAGGCGGCGGTGTTCGGGATCCCGAGCGACAAGTGGGGCGAGACGCCCTGCGCCGTCGTCACCGTCGAGGACCTCGGCGCCATCACCGAGGACGACGTGATCGAGATCTGCCGGGAGCGGCTCGGGTCCTACAAGAAGCCGTCCAAGGTCGTGCTCCAGGCTGAGCCCCTGCCCCGGACACCGGTCGGCAAGCTGGCCCGGAAGGTGCTGCGGGAGCCGTTCTGGCAAGGCGTCGACCGCCGCGTCAGCGGGGCGTGACCGCTTCGTCGGGGTCGCCGAGGTACAGCTCGGCGAGCTTGTCCTGCTCCACGACACCGGCCCCGCCGGTCTCGTGGACGCGGCCCTTCTCCATGACGTAGGCCCGGTCGGCCACGTCGAGGGCCAGGTTGGCGTTCTGCTCGACGAGGAGGATCGACCGGCCGTCCTCCCGGAGGCGGACGACGACCTCGAACAGGGCCGCCACCAGCTTGGGTGCCAGACCCAGCGACGCCTCGTCGATGAGCAGGAGCCGGGCGTCGGTCATGGTCGCCTGGGCCAGCGCCAGCATCTGGCGCTCGCCGCCCGACAGGGTCGAGGCCAGCTGGTTGCGCCGCTCGGCCAGCACCGGGAACAGCTCGAAGGCGCGGTCCAGCTTGGGGGCCATGGCCTTGCGGGTGCGGTTGGCGATGTAGCCCGACAGCCAGAGGTTGTCGATGACCGACAGGTCCCGCAGGACGCCGCCCCCTTCGGGGATGAACTGCACGCCGAGGCGCGAGATCCGCTCGGGGGAGCGCCCGGCGGTCGGATGACCGTCGAAGGTGACCGTGCCCGACAGGGGCCGCAGCAGGCCGGCGATCGTGCGCAGGGTCGTCGTCTTGCCCGCGCCGTTGGGACCGAGGAGCGCCACGATCTCGCCCTCCTCGACCCGCAGCGACACGTCGAAGAGCACCGGCACCGCCCGGCTCTGGCGGGCGTCGCGGTAGCCGGCGGCGACCTCAGACAGTTCGAGCAGCGACATCGGTGTCGTCCTTCTGGCTGAGATCCACGGTCTTCTTCTCGGTGAGATCGGTGTCGGTGCTCTGGGGCCCGAGGTAGGCGGCGATGACCTTCGGGTCCTTGCGCACGACCTCCCAGTCGCCCTCGGCGATCACCTCGCCGAAGCTCAGGACCACGATGTGGCGGGCGACGTGGCGCACGAGCCGGAGGTCGTGGTCGATGACCAGCGTGGTGATGGCCTTCTCTTCCTGCAGGGCCCGCAGGCGGGCGCCGAGGTCGGCCGTCTCGGCCGGGTCGAGACCGGCCGACGGCTCGTCGAGGAGCAGCACCTCGGGGTTGCGCACCAGGGCGCAGGCCAGCTCGACCATCTTGATCAGGCCGTGGGACAGGTCGTGGACCGGCTTGCCGGCCACCCCTTCGAGGGCCAGCCGGGCCAGCACCTCGGCCGCCCGGTCCCGCAGCTCCCGCTCCTCGGCCGCCGCCCGGCCCAGGATTCCGGACAGCACGCCCGTCCGCATGGTGCCGTGCTGGGCCATGACGATGTTCTGCGTCACGGTGGCCTGGGGCACGAGCCCGCCGTGCTGGAAAGTCCGCACGAGGCCGAGGCCGGCCCGGCGGTGCGGGGCCATGTGGGTGATGTCGCGGTCGCCGAAGCTGACGCTCCCCGTCTCGGTCTTGACGAAGCCGGAGACGGCGTTGAAGAGCGTGGTCTTGCCCGCGCCGTTGGGCCCGATGAGGCCCAGCACCGTGCCGTCGGGAACCGACAGCGAGGCGTTCTTCAGGGCCCGCAGGCCGCCGAAGCGGACGGAGAGGTCGGTGACGTCGAGCTTCATTCGCCGGCCACCGCCGGTTCGCGACGCCACAGCTGCGACATGCCTTGTGGCAGGAGCATGATCACCGCCAGGAGGATCGAGTACTGGATGAACGGGATCCAGACTTTGGCGTTCTTGAGGAACTCGGGCAGCAGGGCGAAGAGGATCGACCCGGCGATGACGCCCGGGATCGAGCCGAGCCCCCCGACGATGGCCATGGCGATCAGGATGATCGACAGGTCGGCCCCGAACGCGTCGGACGTGACGTGCTGGATGAGCGTGGCGTAGGTCACGCCGGCGCAGCCGGCCAGGAAGCCGGACAGGCCGAAGGCCAGGAGCTTGTAATGGTTCGAGGAGATCCCCCAGCTGGCGGCCACGGTCTCGTCGTGGTGGAGGACGAGCATGGCCCGCCCGGCCTTGGAGCCGGTGACCCGAACGGCCAGGATCACCGACCCGACGAGGATGGCGAGCGCCCACAGCATCACCGTGTGGGGCTCCATGCGGGGCAGGTCGAGGCCCTTGGCGTACCCGGCCACGGCGTCGAGGCGGAAGATGTAGCGCTCGGCGGCGATGGCGAAGGTGAGGGTGACGACGGCCAGGTACAGGCCCCGGATCCGGAAGCTCGGCAGGCCGATGGCCACCGCCCCGGCGGCGGCGGCGATACCGGCCAGCGGGAGGGCGAGGCCATAGGGCAGCCCGGCGTTCTGGGTCAGGATGCCGGCCCCGAACCCGCCGATGCCCATCAGGGCCGAGTGGCCGATCGACAGCTGGCCCGACAGGCCGCCCAGGATGTACATCGAGACGCCGACGGAGGCGTAGACGATGGCCACCGTCCCGATGAAGGCGTAGTAGGAACTGACCTGGAAGGCGGCCACGGCCACGGCGGCGACGGCGGCCAGGCCGATGACCCGCTGGACCGGCGGGCTGAGCGCCGGGAGCGGGATGCGCAGCCGCAGGCCCCGCCGCCCGGCCTGGAACGGCGCGTGGGTCTCGGTCTCCTTGGCCCCGAACAGACCGTGGGGCCGGATGAGGAGGACGGCCACGACCACGATGAACACGCCGGCCTCGACCGCGCCCGGCACGGTCGTGTAGCGCTGGATGTGGCTCTCCATGATCCCGACGACGAGGCCGCCGACGAGCGAGCCGCCGAGGCTGGTGAAGCCGCCCAGCAGGGCGGCGGCGAACGCCCGGATCAGCACCAGGTTCATGAAGTAGGGGCTCAGGCCGAGGAGCGGGGCGACCAGGATGCCGGCCACGGCCGACAGCGCCGCCGACAGGCCCCAGGTGAACATCGTCACCTTGGTGCCTGACACCCCCCGGAGCCGGACGGCCGTGAGGTCCTCGGCCGCCGCCCGCACAGCCACCCCGAACAGCGACCGGCGCAGGAAGGCGGCCAGCAGGAGTGAGACCCCGAAGCTGACCAGCAGGATGAGCAGCCGGTGGGCGGGGAGCACGACGCCGCCGATGTTGAGCGTCGGCTTCGTCCACAGCGGCGGCACGGTCCGGGGGTTGGGGCTGCACAGCTTCGTCAGCGTGAAGCGGATGATCTCGTCGACGGCCAGCGTGGCCACCGCCAGCGTGAGGATCGGTGCCGCCGCCAGCGGCCGGGCCACCAGCCGTTCGGTGACGATGCCGGCCGCCGCCCCGGCGGCGATGGCCGCCGCCAGGGCGATGAGCATCGGCACGTGGTCGGGATAGAGGTTCCAGAACGTGTAGGCGCCGATCGCCCCGAAGCCGGCGTGGGCGAAGTTCACCACCCGGGTTCCCCGGTAGAGGAGCACCAGCCCCAGGGCGACGATGGCGTACAGCGAACCGGCGGCGACGCCGGAGACGGTGAACTGCAGGAAGATCTTCACGGAGCCGTCGGTTGGCCTTTCCTCGGTTCGCCCTTCTCGGTTACCAGTCGAACCCGGTCATCTGGTCGGTCTTGGCTCCGTGGATCTCCCACACGGCGAACTTGGAGTTCGGCCCGCCGATGCGGCCCCGTTGGGTGTAGCTGATCGGCTGGGAGATCCCGGTGTCGATGTCGACCTTGTTCATGGCCCGGGCGAAGGAGTCGCGGCCCAGATCGGCCCCGGCTTCCTTCAGGCCCTCCGCGTACACAACCCCGATGGCGTAGCAGAGCAGGTTGAACTCGTCGGCCTGCTCGTCGGGATAGTACTTGTGGAACGCCTCCTGGAATTTCGCCGTCCCCGACCACTGCGGGTCGGCGAAGCCGGCCAGGCCAAAGGCCTTGTCGAGGTTCCCGCCGGCCGCCGCGGCCCAGATGTCGCCGCCGACCGGGAGGGTGAACACGTACTGGGGCTGGTAGCCGAGAAGCTTGGCCTGGGCGGCGAATTTCGTGCTCAGGTCCGGAGCCACGTGCAGCCAGACGGTGTCGACCCCGGCGCTCTGGAACTTGGTCACGGCGGCGGAGAAGTCGCTCTGGTCCTTCTCGGCCGGGTACTTGACGGCGAACTTGCCGCCGCCGAGCTTGGCCAGTTCCAGGTCGGCCGCCCCGCCCATCTCGTCGAGGTTTTCGGAGTGGAGCCAGAACAGCCCGATCTTGCGCTTCGACGTGTAGCCCCTCTTCTGGAACATGTAGTCGAGGAGCCGGTTCCCGCCGTAGGGGTAGCTGGCCGTGACCGGGAAGGCCCACGGCTTGTCCTCGAGGTACTTCTCCCGGAAGCCTCCGGACAGGTAGGGGACGCCCTTGCTGTTGGCGTAGTCGACGGCCACCGAGCACTGGTCGACGCCGACCGGGCAGGCGACGGCGAAGACGTGCTTGCTGTCGACGAGGTCACGGATGGCCGCCGCCGCGCCCTGGGCGGAGTACTTGTCGTCGGAGACGACCAGCTTCAGTTTGCGACCGTTCACGCCGCCGGCGTCGTTGACGCTCTTGAAGTAGGCGTCGGTGCCCTTCCAGCCGTTGCCGACGAGGACGCCGACCGGGCCCGACAGCGGCATGTGGATGCCGAAGAGGACGTCGCCCGAGGTCACGCCCGTCTTGTCGCCGGCGCTGGGGGTGCCGGCGCCGGGAGTGCCGGGTGTGGGGGCGGGCGCCGGGGCGGCGCTCGACTTGCCGGCGGGGGCGGAACCGCCACCGGCCGGAGTGGAGGAGGCGGCGTTGCGGGCCGCGGGGGTGGAGCCGGAGGCCGCCGCCGAGCTGGCGCCGCCTCCGCTGCTGCTGCCGCCGGAGGCCTTGACGGCCGCCGGTGCGCCCGAAGCGGTGGCGGAGCCGCCCGTGCTGCTGCCGCCGGTCGAGGCGGCCGCCGCTCCGGCCGCGGGGGCGGCGGAGGCGTCGGCGCCGGCGGCGGCGGTCGAGCCGGTGCTCCCGGGCGCCGGGGCGGCGCCCGAGGAGTCGCTGGCGCCGGGCAGGCGCGACGCAGCGCTCTTGGTGTCGTGACCGCTGCCCCCGCCGCCGCAGGCGGTCAGGGTCAGGGCTAGAGCTGCGAGGAGCGATACGCCCCGCACGGATTTCGTCATAGTGGCCCCTCCCTCTCTCCCGTGGGCCCGTCAGGGCCGGGAATTGAGGTCATTGGAATCGCGGACTAGTGCGTGTTCCCCAGCCGGGGAAAGGGATATGAGATGTCAAGGATTTGCAAGGCAGCGTCGTCCGGCTCAGGAGCGCGCGAAAAGAAACCGACACCAATGCTGTTTCCCGACTGCCCGGTTGGAAACTTAACAGCCACCTATCGGAGCAGCAAGGGACGACGCCTCGCTGTGTCACAGCCAACACACAGTGAGCGTTCAGCGCTGACGTCCGCCTGAACCCATACTGTGAATTTAGACGCCGAGTATAAGTATCAAAATCGTGGCGCGATGCATGCAATCAGGGGCGGCGGCCGATAGCGGCGACGACGGCCGGAGCCGGCAGCCACTGGGTGTTGTCGTCGAAGAGCGCGAGGAAGGCGTCGAAGGCCTCCTTGGTCACACCGTTGGCCAGGAGGAGGTCGCGGGTCTGGAGATAGGTGATCCGGAAGAACTCGGCGTCCGGGGATCCGCCGGGGAAGATCCTCGTGGTCGCCCGGCAGCCCACGCCGCTGAGGCCGAGGGCCTCGAACCGGGCGGGCAGACTCCGGGCCCACGTCGTGCTCAGCCCCGCTTCAGCTTCGACGATCCGGGCGAAGTCGTCGATGAACGCCTGGTAGAGGCGGGACTCGGCCGCTCCGATGGAGTGGAAGTCGCATTCCTCCAGCACCATGAGCCCACCCGGGCGGAGGCGGTCGACCAGTTCGCCGAGGAGGCGGTCGCGGGCCGGGATGTGCATCAGCACGGCCCGGCTGTGGATGAGGTCGAACGGCCCGGGGGGAAGCCCATCGGTGACCATGTCGGCCTCGATCACCTCGAGGTGGGGGGCGTCGATCTCCCGCAGGAAGCGGGTGTCGAGGTCGATGGTGACCACCGAGCCGCCCGGCCCCACGGCGTCGCACAGCCACCGGACGATCGATCCGCCGCCTCCGCCGACCTCCAGGCAGTGCCACCCGGGCTGAACCCCGACCGACGCCAGGGTCTCCCGGGAGGCGGGGTCGAAGCACTGCTCGAGCAGGTCGAGCCGGCGCCGGGCCTCGACCCACCCGTTGTCCCAGGCGTAGGTACCAGGGTCGGGGGCTTCCATCGATTGCATCATTGCCTCCTCAGGCGAGACCGGTGGCGCCCTGCAGGCGGCGCATCCCGGCCAGCCAGCGGTCGTAGTCGGTGGCCTTGCGGCGGAAGAACTCCGCCACCTCGGGATGGGGGAGGATGAGGAACCGGCCGTCGTGGAGCGCTTCGACGACGGCGGCGGCCACGTCCTCCGGCTCGACGACGGCGGCCGCCGACAGGAGGTGCTCCCCGGCCGAGGCCAGCATGTCCGTGCGGACGAACTCCGGGCAGAGGCACGAGACCCGCAGGCCCCGGTCGCCGTAGGTGATCGAGAGCCACTCGGCCAGGGCGACGGCGGCGTGCTTGGTCACGGCGTAGGGGGCGTTGCCGAGGATGGTGAGGAGCCCGGCGGCGGAGGCGGTGATCACGACGTGGCCGCCGCCCCGGTCGAGCATCCGGGGCACCACGGCCCGGGCAGCGTAGACGTGGGCCAGGACGTTGACCCGCCAGATCCGGTCCCAGGCCTCGTCGGGGGCGTCGGCCCCGATCACCTCGGCCGGATCGTCGGGCCGCACGCCCCACAGGATGCCGGCGTTGGCGCAGAAGACGTCGATGCGGCCGTAGGTCAGGAGGGTGGCGTCGACGAGGGCGGCCACGTCGGCCTCCACCGACATGTCGCCCGGCACGGCCATGCCGCCGATCTCCTTGGCCACGGTGGCCGCCCCCGGGGCGTCGACGTCGGCCACCACCACCGAGGCGCCCTCGGCGGCGAAGCGGCGGCACAAGGCCCGGCCGATCCCCGTCGCCCCGCCCGTCACCACCGCCACCTTCCCCGAGAGCTCCACGGCCAGCCAGTCTACGGAGGGCGGCTAGCGTCCTTCACCGTGGCTGAGAACAACCTCCTGCGCTCCGAGGCGGCCGACCGGGCCCGCCTCCTCGCCGACCTCCACTACGACATTGCCCTCGACCTGAGCGGCGACGAGACCTTCCGCAGCCAGACCCGCCTGCGCTGCCGGGCGTCGGAGGCGGGGGCGTCGACCTTCCTCGATCTCACCGCCGTCCGGGTCGAGTCGGCCACGGTCAACGGCATGCCGGTGGCGGCCGACGCCTTCGACGCCGGGGCCGGGCGGCTCCGCCTCGACGGGCTGGCCGGGGAGACCGAGATCGTCGTGGTCGCCGAGCACGCCTACGAGCACACCGGCGTCGGGCTGCACCGCTTCGTCGACCCCGTCGACGGGGCGGTCTACCTCCACACCCAGTTCGAGCCCTTCGACGCCCACCGGGTGTTCCCCTGTTTCGACCAGCCCGACCTGAAGGCCACCTTCGCCTTCGAGGTCGAGGCTCCGGCCGGCTGGGAGGTCGTGTCCAACGGCGCGGTCACGGCCCGACCGGCGGAGGGCGCCGCCGGTCGGTGGCGCTTCGCCACCACCGAGAAGATGTCGACCTACATCACGGCGCTGGTGGCCGGGCCCTACCACTCCGTCCGGCGTACCCACCGTGAGATCGATATGGGGCTGTACTGCCGGCAGTCGCTGGCCCGGTACCTCGACGACGACGAGATCTTCGCCGTCACCGCCGCCGGCTTCGACTTCTTCGAGGACGCCTTCGGCCAGCCCTACGCCTTCGGCAAGTACGACCAGCTCTTCGTGCCGGAGTTCAACTTCGGGGCCATGGAGAACGCCGGCTGCGTCACCTTCTCCGAACGGCACCTCTTCCGCTCCAAGGTGACCGAGGCCGAGCGGGAGGCCCGGGCCGACACGATCCTCCACGAGATGGCCCACATGTGGTTCGGCGACCTCGTCACGATGCGGTGGTGGGACGACCTGTGGCTCAACGAGAGCTTCGCCACCTACACGTCCTACCTCGGCCTGGTGGAGGCCACCCGGTTCCAGTCGGCCTGGGCGAGCTTCGCCAGCGCCCTCAAGACGTGGGCCTACCGCCAGGACCAGTTGCCGTCGACGCATCCGATCCTGGCCGACGCCCCCGACGTCGAGACGACGAAGACGAACTTCGACGGGATCACCTACGCCAAGGGGGCGTCGGTGCTCCGCCAGCTCGTCGCCTGGGTCGGCCAGAAGGAGTTCCTCGACGGCGTGCGGGCCTACTTCGCCCGCCACGCCTGGGGCAACACGCAGCTCAGCGACTTCCTGGCCGCCCTCGAGGAGGCCTCGGGCCGGGACCTGTCCGAGTGGTCGCAGCAGTGGCTGGAGACGACCGGGGTCAACACCATGCGGGCCGCCTTCGAAGGCGATGGCACGTTCACGGCCTTCGCCATCGAGCAGGAGGCGACCCCCGAGCATCCGACGCTGCGCTCCCACCGGCTGGCGGTCGGTCTCTACGACTACGACGGCCAGCGGCGGCTGCGGCGCCGGACCAGGGTGGAGCTCGACGTCGAGGGCCACCGCACCACCGTCGACGAGCTCGTCGGGATGGCCGTGCCGGACCTCGTGCTCCTCAACGACGGTGACCTCGCCTACACCAAGATCCGCCTCGACCCCCGCTCCCTGGCCACCGTGACGGGGAGCCTCGGCACCCTCGACGACCCGCTGGCCCGGGGCCTGTGCTGGTCGGCGGCGTGGGACATGCTGCGCGACGCCGAGCTACCGGCCCGGCGCTACCTCGACGTCGTCCTGGCCAATATCGGCGGCGAGGACCAGATCGCCGTGGTGGCCGGGCTGCTGCGCAACGCCGAAGCGGCGGCGGTGGTCTACGGCGACCCGGCCAACCGCGAGCCGGCCCGCCGGCGCCTGGCCGACCACGCCCTCGGCGGCCTGCGGGCCGCCGAGCCGGGCAGCGACGTCCAGCTGGCCCACGCCCGGGCCTTCACCGCCGCCGCCCGGGGCGACGACCACGTCGGCCTGGTGCGGGCCCTGCTCGACGGCCGGGCGGTCGACGGCGTCGAGGGCCTGACGGTCGACACCGAGCTGCGCTGGGCGCTGGTGCGGTCCCTGGCCACGGCCGGCGTCGCCGACGCCCCCGCCCTCATCGCCGCCGAGGAGGAGCGCGACGCCACCGACGCCGGCGCCCGCCACGCCGCCGCCGCCCGGGCGGCCCAGCCCCGGGAGGCGGCCAAGGGCGAGGCGTGGTCGGCGCTGGTCGACGGTGACCTGCCGCTGGCCGTGATGCGGGCGATGATGGGCGGGTTCCGCCAGCCGGACCAGGAGCCGCTCCTCCAGCCCTTCACCGCGTCCTACTTCGACGCCCTGCTCCCCGTCTGGGAGCGGCGGGGGCCGGAGGTGGGGATGTCGTTCACCGATCTGCTTTATCCGGTGGGTGACGGGGCCGTCACGATGACCGATGCCTGGCTGGCCCGGGTCGATCCCGTCCCGGCGCCGATCCGCCGTCTGCTCCTCGAGGGGCGCGACCAGGCCCTGCGCACGGCCCGGGCCCGGGCCTGCGACGCCGGCGCCGGCTAGCGGCGGGTGATGTAGGCGTCGCGCAGGACGTTCGTCTCCAGCTCGAGCTCGTCGAGCCGGTTCTTGACGACGTCGCCCAGGCTGATCAGGCCGCACAGCTTCCCGTCCCGCAGGACGGGCAGGTGCCGCTGCCGCCGCCGGGTCATGTCGGCCATGGCGTCCTGGATGAGGGTCTCGGGCGTGCAGACCGGCCCGCCCCGCGACATGCAGTCGGCGACGTTGAGTTCGAGGACGTTGACCCCCTGGCGGGACAGCGCCCACACGATGTCGCGCTCGGAGAGGGTGCCCTCGACCGTCTCGCCCTCTTCGGAGACGACCAGCGCCCCGATCCCCGCCGACGTGAGCCGGTGGATCGCCTGTGCGATCGAGGCGCCGCCCGAGATGGTCTCGACCGCCCAACCCTTCGACTGGAGGATGTTCTCGACCTTCATCGGCGGCCTCCCTGTCGATCCCCTCCCGCCATGATCGTCCTTGGCGGCAGGGGACGACAAGGGTTCAGAGCCGCTTCATGGTGCCCCAGAACTCGATGTCGGGCTCGGGGATCTCGCTGTGGAACTGGCCCGGGGGAGAGTTGTCGATGCCGAGGAAGTTGCCCTCGTTCCCTCCGCTGTGCACGTTGTAGACGATCGTGTGGTTGTGGGGCGGGAGCCCGGTGTGCGGCGGGTGGTCCGTCCAGTGGGTGATCCCCATGCAGTCATCGCTGACGCTGTAGTCCCCCGCTTCGACCGACGGCCCGTAGTTCCCGCCGATGCTCTCCTCGTGGCGGCCGGAGAAGTGGCCCTTGCCGTCGAAGTGGAGCACGCCGACGAAGGCCAGTGGCACCCGGGCGGCGAAGCCCTGCCCGGCGAAGGCGAAGTCGCCCTTGAGGCTCGCCGTACTGCAGTGGGTCGTGGCCGCCACCTCGCTCCCCGGTTGGAGCTTCGGGACCCCGGTCATCTGGGCCACGGCGGCGGACACTCCGATTCCGATGTTGGTGAGGACGGCGAGGCTGATGAACGCGGCTCGGGATCTCTTCATCTCTCCCCCTTCGCCTGCCGGGCAGCGGAGCTACCGGGCCAGGCTGTGGTACTCCCGGTTGGGCATCATGCCGGTGGCCATGGCCAGGCGGTTGGTGAAGTTGTAGGTGGCGGCGACCTCGATGATGTCCCAGATGGCCTCGTCGGAGAAGCCGACGGCGCGCAGGGCCTCGATGTCGGCCTCCTCGCAGGCCAGCGGGTCCTTCGTGATCTTGACGGCGTAGTCGAGCATGGCCCGCTCCCGGCCGCTGAGGTCGGCCCGCCGGTAGTCGAGCGTGATGCGGTCGGCCTCGACCTTGTCGTCGGAGGCCTCCCGGAGGGCCTCGCCGTGGGCCACCAGGCAGTACAGGCAGCCGTTGGCCATCGACACCGCCACCGAGATCATCTCCCGCTCCCGGGCCGAGAGCCCCTCGGTGCCCTCCATCACGGTCTTGAAGTGGGCGAACCAGGCCCGGAACCGCTCCGGCCGCCAGGCGTAGGTGCGGAAG
>DASYFF010000196.1:0-11645 GCA_036498605.1 Acidimicrobiia bacterium
TCGTCAGCCTGAACAAGTTCTTCCGCGACGAAGTGCTCAAGCATGTGAAGGAGGGCGCGTGCCGGGCCGCGTGAAGGTGACGATCGACGGCGTGGAGATGGAGGCCGTCGCCGGCGAGCTCGTCATCAAGGTCGCCCAGGACCACGGCGTCTACATCCCCCGCTTCTGCTGGCACGAGCGGATGAAGCCGGTCGGCATGTGCCGCATGTGCCTGGTCGAGATCGAGGGGCAGCGGGGCCTGCCGCCGGCCTGCACCGCCACCGTCACCGACGGAATGGTTGTACATACCCAGACTGCTCCGGTGAAGAAGGCTCAGGAGGGTGTGCTGGAGTTCCTCCTCATCAACCACCCGCTCGACTGCCCGGTCTGCGACCGGGGCGGGGAGTGCCCCCTCCAGGACCTGACGTTCGGGTTCGGTCCGGGGGAGAGCCGCTTCGTGGAGGAGAAGCGGCACTTCGCCAAGCCGCTCCCCATCTCGGAGCTGGTGCTGCTCGACCGGGAGCGCTGCATCCTCTGCGCCCGCTGCACCCGCTTCGCCGACGAGGTGGCCGGCGACCCGCTGATCCAGTTCGTGGAGCGGGGCGCCGAGATGCAGGTGCTGACGTTCCCCGGCGAGCCCTTCCGGTCGTACTTCTCGGGCAACACCGTCCAGATCTGCCCGGTCGGTGCCCTGCTGGCCTCGCCCTACCGGTTCCGGGCCCGGCCCTGGGACCTGTCGTCGGTCGAGTCGTCGTGCCAGCTGTGCTCGGTGGGGTGCCGGGTGGCGCTGCAGTCGTCGGCCGACCGGCTGGTGCGGGTGCTCGGCGTCGACTCCGATCCGGTCAACCACGGCTGGTTGTGCGACAAGGGTCGGTTCGCATTCGATTTCATCCACGCTTCCGACCGGATCATCGAGCCACAGGTTCGCGGCCTGGAAGGGGTCCGGGTCGAGGCGACGTGGCCCGAGGCCCTTGACGCCGCCGCCGCCGGGCTGGCCGGGGCGCTGGAGCGGGGCGGCCCGCAGTCGGTGGCGGTCATCGGCGGCGCCCGCGGCACCAACGAGGACGCCTACGTCTGGGCCCGCTTCGCCAAGAGCGTGCTCAAGACCGACAACGTCGACTGCCAGGTCGGCGACGGCCTCCCGGCCGATGTGGTCCTCGGCCTGCCCCGGGCCCGCCTGTCCGACTGCGACGGCGCCCGGGCCATCGTCCTGCTCGGCCCCGACCTGAAAGAAGAGCTCCCCGTCGCCTACCTGCGGGTCAAGCGGGCCGCCGTCGACCTGAAGGTCCCGCTGATCGAGATCTCGCCGGTGAGGACCGGTCTGAGCCGCTACGCCCGGGCGGCGGCCGACGTCGAGGCCGCCCTGGCGCTGATCCCCGCTCCGGGCGAGGAGGGTGACGACCGGCCGGTCGTCGTGGTGGTGGGCCGGCCGTCGCTGGCGGAACCGGCCGACGCCACCGTGGCCGCCGCCGCCGCGCTGCGGTCCGTGCCCGGGGTGCGGTTCCTCTCCGCGCTGCCGAGAAGCAACGTCCACGGCGGGCTCGATCTCGGCCTGGCGCCGGGATTCCTGCCGGGCCGGGTGACGCTCGACGCCGGGGGGGCGTGGTTCGAGGCGGCCTGGGGCGCGGCGCCGGCCGGGCCGGGGCTCGACGCGGCCGGGATCCTGCGGGCCGCCAACGACGGCCGGCTGCAGGCCCTGGTGCTGCTCGGGGCCGACCCTATCTCCGACTTCCCCGACCGCACGCTGGCCGAGGAGGCGTTGGCCAAGGTGCCGTTCGTCGTGGCCGTCGACGCCTTCGAGACGGCGAGCACCAGGGCCGCCCACGTCTTCCTGCCGGTGGCGCTGGCGGGGGAGAAGCGGGGGACGACGACGAACCTCGAGGGCCGTCTGCTGCGCCTGGCCCGCAAGGTCACGCCGCCGGGGACCGCCATGGAGGACTGGCGGGTCGCCGTCGAGCTGGGGCTGCGCCTCGGGGTCGACTTCGACCTCGAGGCCGTCGACGAGGTGACCGACGAGATCGCCCGGCTGGCCCCGGCCCACGCCGGAGCCGACGCGGCGCTGATCCGCCGGGCCGTCGACGGTGCCGTGATCCCGGTCGGGGAGGCGGAGGAGCCCGTCCTCGGCGGGCCGGCCCACCGAATCAGCCCCGCCGCCGACAGCGATCCGGGCATCATCGGCGGCCCGATCGAGAGCCTCGTCGTGAGCGCCGGGTCGTCGTCGGCGTACGGCACCGCCCCGCCCACCGGCGGCACCGTCACGCTGGCCCCACCGTCGCGCTCCGGTGCCCACCCGCCCGAGGGGGCGCGCCCCCCGGCCGTGCACCGCTGGGACGGCACCGTTCCCGGTGGCGCCCCGACCGGCGGCGGTTACAGCGGGGTCCGGCTGTGGTCCAACCGCAAGCTCTACGACCCGGGCGTCGTCGTGACCCATTCAGCGGCCGTGGCCGGGCTCGCCCCGGCCGACACCGCCCGGCTCCACCCCGACGAGCTGCGCCGGATCGGCGTGGCCTCCGGCGATCCCGTCCTCGTGAGCAACGGGCGGGCCGACGTCAACGTCGCCTCCACCGCCGACCCGGCCGTCCCCGCCGGTGTCGTCTGGCTCCCGCCGCAACTGGCCTCGGTCCTGGTCGAGGCCGGGACGGTCACGCCGGTGACGGTGGCCGCCGGTCACCACCTCCAGCCGATGACCACCGGAGGCGGCGATGGGTGATCCGCTCTTCGCCAACGGCGTCGACCTCACGGTCGTGCTCATCGTCATCGGCAAGGCGCTGTTCGTCTTCGCCCTGCTGCTGGTGACGGTGCTCATCACCATCTGGCTGGAACGCAAGGTGGTGGCCGACATGCAGAACCGGATCGGCCCCAACCGGGCCGGTCCCTTCGGGCTGCTCCAGTCGCTGGCGGACGGCATCAAGCTGTTCTTCAAGGAGCAGTCGATCCCCGACTCCGCCGACCGGCCGGTGTTCCGCCTGGCGCCCTACCTGTCGGTGCTGCCGGCGTTCCTGGCCTTCTCGGTCGTGCCGCTGTCAGGTTCGTTCAGCATCGCCGGGCATGACACGTTCCTCCAGCTGGCCGACCCGCCGATCGGCGTGCTGTTCGTGCTGGCCATGTCGGGCCTCGGCGTCTACGGCGTGCTCCTGGCCGGCTGGTCGTCAGGGTCGAAGTACCCGCTGCTCGGCTCGGTCCGGGCCTCGGCCCAGATGGTCAGCTACGAGGGCATCCTGGGGCTCGGCATCATCGGGGCCGTCCTCCAGGCCGGGACCCTGTCCACCCGCCAGATCGTCAACCTCCAGGGGTATCCGGGCTCCAACCCCGCCGACTGGTTCTTCCTCCCCGCCTTCGTGTCGTTCGGCCTGTTCTGCGTGGCGGCCGTGGCCGAGACGAACCGGGCCCCCTTCGACCTGGTCGAGGCGGAGCAGGAGCTCGTCGGAGGGTTCCACACCGAGTACACCGGCATCCGCTTCGCCATCTTCTTCCTGGCCGAGTACATGAACATGGCCACCCAGTCGGCCATCGCCGTGACGCTGTTCCTCGGGGGGCCGGCCGGGCCGCTCCCGCCCGGGGTGCCGAAGCTCATCGGCGGGCTGTTCTGGTTCCTGTTCAAGGTCACGATCTTCCTGCTCGGCTACATCTGGCTGCGGGCGGCCCTGCCCCGGCTGCGGTACGACCAGCTCATGGACCTGGCCTGGAAGGTCGGGATCCCGCTCGGCCTGCTGTGGCTGGCCGTGTCGGCCACCTACCGGGTCGCCCAGGACCAGAACTGGCCGACCTGGGTCTACCTCGCCGCCCCGCTCGGCGCCTTCGCCGTCTACGGGCTGCTGCTGGCGTCGATGCCGAACCGGCTGTGGGGCGGCGCCCGAGACGCCGAGGAGGTGCCCTCGTGAGTCGATGGGGCGGTTTCACCGTCACCCTCCGCCAGGCGCTGTTCGGGCCCCGGGTGACGATCCAGTACCCCGAGGTCAAGCGGCCGAAGCCGACCCGGTTCCACGGCCGGCACATCCTGAACCGCTACGAGGACGGGATGGAGAAGTGCATCGGCTGCGAGCTGTGCGCCGGTGTCTGTCCCGCCCAGTGCATCTACGTCCGCGGCGCCGACAACCCGCCCGACGCCCCGGTCTCTCCGGGGGAGCGCTACGGCTTCGTCTACGAGATCAACTACCTGCGCTGCATCCACTGCGACCTCTGCGTCGAGGCCTGCCCGACCGAGGCCATCACCGAGACCAAACTGTTCGAGTTCTCCTTCACCAAGCGGTCCGACGCCATCTACACCAAGGCCGAACTGCTGGTCGACGACGACGGCCGGGCCCGGCGGATGCCGTGGGAGCACTGGGTCGGCGACGAGGACGAGCGGGCCAGCGCCTGGGTCCGGGCCACTGCCGCCAGCGGCGAGGACGCCTACGAGGGCCGGGTCGCCTGGTCCCCCGAGCTCGGCTTCGGGCTGCGGCCGCCGGAAGGGGCCGAGACCGACGAAGGCGCCCCGCAGCACCCCCTCGGTCCGTCGAACCCCGCCCCCATGGAGCGGGTCGGGAAGCGGAACAAGGCGCAACCGGGAGCAGCGGGCTGATGGAGTGGGCTGTCTTCGTCGTCTTCGCCGTGGCCGCCCTGGCCGGCGCCGGCGGGGTGGTCCTGTCCCGCAAGCCCGTCCACTCCGCCCTGTCGCTGGTGCTGACGCTGTTCTCCGTGGCGGTGTTCTTCGTCCTGCAGGGCGCCCACTTCCTGGCCGCCGTGCAGGTGATCGTCTACGCCGGAGCCGTCGTCATCCTCTTCCTGTTCGTGATCATGCTGCTCGGCATCGACCAGGATGACGTGCTGGACGAGCCGCTGGCGGGCCAGCGGCCCCTGGCCGTGATCGTCGGGGTGGCGCTGTTCGCCGGCCTCCTGCTGGTGGCCGGGATCCTCACCCCCACCGGGGCCCCGGCCAGCCGGGGTTCGGCCACCCAGGGCGACGTCGCCAATGTCGAGCGGATCGCCCGCAGCCTCTTCACCGATTTCCTCTGGCCCTTCGAGATCACCTCCGCCCTCCTCGTGATCGCCGTCGTCGGCGCCATCGTCCTGGCCCGGCAGAGCGGCCCGGGGCGGCCGCTCGACGAGGAGGAACACGTCGGCGCGGGCAGCGACGAAGGCCCGGCTGCACTCCTGGAGCAAGAGTCATGAACGTGCCCGGGGCCTGGTACCTGACCGTGGCCGCGCTGATGTTCTGCATCGGCGCCATCGGCCTGCTCGTCCGGCGCAACGCGCTGGTCATGTTCATGTGCGTGGAACTGATGCTCAACGCCGTCAACCTGACGTTCGTGACCTTCGCCCGGATGCTCGACGACATCGGCGGGCAGGTGTTCGTGTTCTTCACCCTGGTGGTGGCGGCGGCCGAGGTCGTGATCGGCCTGGCCCTGATCGTGTCGATCTTCCGCCGCCGCCAGGGCGCAACGGCCGACGACATCAGTCTGCTGCGGGGGTAGCGCGCCCATGGATGCCGTCCGCCTCGCCTGGCTGATCCCCGGCTTTCCGCTGGCCGGGTTCGTGATCCTCTTCCTCGGCCGCCGCTACCTGAAGGAGCCGCTGGCCGGGTGGATCGCCACGCTCATGATGGTGGGGGCCTTCGTCAGCGCGGTCGTCGTCTTCACCGGGCTCCACTCCCTCGACGAGGAGAAACGCCAGGTCGTCCTCAAGGGCGTCGAATGGATCAGAGCCGGTGGCTTCTCCGTCCGCTTCAACCTGCTGGTCGACCCGCTGTCGATCACGATGGTCCTCTTCGTCACCGGTGTCGGGGCGCTCATCCACCTCTACTCCATCGGCTACATGCACGGCCAGGAGCGCTTCACCCGGTTCTTCACCTACCTCAACATGTTCGCCTTCGCCATGCTGGTGCTGGTCCTGGCCGCGAACTACCTGCTGGTGTTCCTCGGCTGGGAGGGCGTGGGGCTGTGCTCCTACCTGCTGGTCTCGTTCTGGTTCGAGCGGCCCAGCGCGGCCCGGGCGGGGAAGAAGGCCTTCGTCGCCAACCGGGTCGGCGACTTCGGGTTCATGCTGGCCATGTTCCTGATCTTCTCCCACCTCGGGACCCTCGACCTGCTTCCGGCCCTGTCGAGCGCCCCTCATCTCGCCCGGGGAACGGCCACCGCCGTGGCCCTGCTCCTGTACCTGGCCGCCGCCGGCAAGAGCGCCCAGGGACCGCTGTTCGTCTGGCTGCCTGACGCCATGGAGGGCCCGACCCCCGTGTCGGCGCTCATCCACGCCGCCACCATGGTCACGGCCGGGGTCTACCTGCTGGTGCGGTCGCACCCCTTCCTGGAGCACGGCCCCGCCGCGGGCGACGTCGTCGCCTGGGTCGGCGCCTTCACCGCCCTGATCGCCGCCACCATCGCCCTGGTCAACTTCGACATCAAGCGGGTGCTGGCGTACTCGACCATCAGCCAGTTGGGCTACATGTTCCTGGCCGTCGGCGTGGGGGCCTACACCGCGGCCATCTTCCACATGGTGACCCACGCCTTCTTCAAGGCGCTGCTCTTCCTCGGCGCCGGGTCGGTGATGCACGGCACGGAGGACAACCAGGACATGAGGGTCATGGGCGGGCTCCGGAAGTTCATGCCCCTCACCGCCATCACGTTCATGGTCGCCTGGCTGGCCATCGCCGGGATCGTGCCCTTCGCCGGGTTCTGGTCGAAGGACGAGATCCTGGCCGCGGCGTGGGTCGGCGGCGCGGGCGTCAGCGCCCACTACTTCCTGTGGTTCGTCGGCGCCGTCACCGCCCTGCTGACCGCCTTCTACATGACCCGCCAGGTGTGGCTGGTGTTCTTCAGCGACGAGCGGTGGCGGGGCCGGCTCCAGCACGAACCGCACGAGTCGCCGAAGCTCATGACCGTTCCGCTGGTGGTGCTGGCCGTGCTCAGCTTCGTCGGCGGGGCGATCAATCTCCCGGTCGAAGGGTTGAAGAATCTGACGGAATGGCTCCACGCCGCCGTCCCGGTGAAGCCCCTCGAGGCGCACTCGTTCGGCCAGGGCTTCCTGCTCTCGACCGTGGCCGTGATCCTCGGAGGGATCGGCATCCTGGTCGGAATCCGCATCTACAACAAGGGGCTGCGCAACGGGCAGGATCCGGTGCTCGTCCGCCTTGGCGCCCTCGGCCGGTTCTTCGAGCGGGGTTGGGGCATCGATCCCGCCATCGCCTGGTTCGTCGACAAACCGGGGCGGGCGGTGGCCGAAGTCCTGGCCCAGCCCGTCGACCAGGGCATCATCGACGGCGCCGTGAACGGGGTGGCGGCACTGGTGACCGGCGTCGGCGCCGGGGTGCGCAAGATCCAGACCGGGTTCGTGCGCAACTACGCCCTCACGCTGCTGTCGGGGGCGACCGTGGTCCTGTTCGTCTTCCTCGTCCGGGGGAGCCTCTGATGGCCTTCCCCTACGCCACCGCCCTCCTCGCCGTCCCCGCTGCCGGGGCGGCCGTCACCGCCGCCATCCCCGGCTCGAAGGAGAAAGCGGTCCGGGCCGTCGCCGTCGGCGTCTCGCTCGTGACCCTGGCCCTGTCCGCCGCCCTCCTCGTCGACTTCGACAAGGGGGTGGCCGGCTACCAGTTCGTGCAGTCGAAGATGTGGATCAGGCCGCTCGGCATCCACTACCTGATGGGGGTCGACGGCATCAGCCTGTTCATGGTCGTGCTGACCGGGCTGCTGTTCCCCATCGCCCTGCTGGCCTCGACGCACGTCAGCAAGCGGGTCAACGCCTACTTCGCCCTCATGCTGGTGCTCGAAGCGGCGCTGATGGGCATCTTCCTGTCGATCGACCTCTTCCTCTTCTTCGTGTTCTGGGAAGTGATGCTCGTCCCGATGTACTTCCTCATCGGGACCTGGGGCTACGACCGGCGCATCTACGCCGCGGTCAAGTTCTTCATCTACACCGCGGCCGGTTCGGCGCTGCTGCTGCTCGGGATCCTGTCCCTGGCCATCCTCCACGCCAAGGCACCCGGCGCCCACCTGACCTTCGACCTCCGCACGCTGATGGAGTGGAAGGGCCTGAACCCCAACACCGCCCGGTGGCTGTTCCTGGCCTTCGGGGCCAGCTTCGCCATCAAGGTGCCGCTGTTCCCGCTCCACACCTGGCTGCCCGACGCCCACGTCGAAGCCCCCACCGCCGGGTCGGTGCTGCTGGCCGGGCTGCTCCTCAAGCTCGGCGCCTACGGGTTCCTGCGCTTCTCGCTCACGCTCTTCCCCCAGGCCTCGGTCGACTTCGCCCCGCTGCTGCTCACGCTGGCCACCATCGGCATCCTCTACGGCGCCGTCGTGGCGGCCATGCAGCGCGACCTGAAGAAGGTGGTGGCCTACTCGTCGGTGGCCCACCTCGGCTTCGTGGTCCTCGGCACGTTCGCCCTCACCACCATCGGGATCGAGGGCGGGCTGTTCACCATGGTCAGCCACGGCCTGACCACCGGCGCCCTGTTCCTCCTCGTCGGCATCCTCTACGACCGGCGCCACACCCGCCAGATCGACGCCTTCGGCGGCGTGTGGAAGTCGGCCCCGAAGCTGGGCGGGATCTTTCTGGCCGTCACGTTCGCTTCGATCGGGCTTCCCGGTCTGTCGGGGTTCGTCGGCGAGTTCCTGTCGCTCATCGGCACGTTCGTGGTGCACCGGCCGTACGCCATCGTGGCCGCGACCGGCGTCATCCTGGCCGCGGTGTACATGCTGTGGAGCTTCCAGCGGGTCTTCACCGGTGAACCGACCGGTGACAACGCCACCTTCAAGGACATGAGCCGCCTCGAGCTGGCCACGGTCCTGCCGCTGCTGGGCTTCAGCCTCTTCCTCGGGATCTACCCCAAGCCGCTGCTGGAGCGGGTCGAGCCGTCGGTCAAGGCGCTCATCAGCCACGTCGAGTCCCGCACCGACTACCACCAGCCCAAGGTCGCCGACCTCGGGCCCAAGGCCGTGGCGTCGTCGTCGAAGGAGGGGGGCCGGTGATCGCCCTGGCCGCCCTGCTCGGGCAGGCGACCCCGACCGACACGTCGACGAAGATCCCCGTCCCCCAGGTCGACTGGCTGTCGGTCGGGCCCGAGGTCGCCCTCATCGGCGTGGCCATGCTCCTGGTGCTCATCGCCGCCCTCAACCGGGGCCGGCGCGACCTGTCGGGTGTCTATCTCGACGTCGGGCTGGCCGGGGTGGCCGCCGCCGGGCTGTGCACCTGGAAGCTGTGGACGGTGGTGGTCCACAGCGGCGACGCCTACCAGTCGCTGACGGGCATGGTGGCCGTCGACGGGTTCTCGGTCTTCGCCCGCACGGTCATCCTGGCCGCCACCGCCCTCGGCCTGCTGGTGGCCCAGGGCTACCTCCGCCGGGAGCAGGTCGAGGGACCGGAGTACCACGCCCTCCTCCTCCTGTCGGCGTCGGGCATGCTCCTCATGACGTCGGCCAACGACCTCATCGTCGTGTTCCTGGCCCTCGAGATCCTCTCCATCGCCCTCTACGTGCTGGCCGCCTTCGACCGCAACCGGCTGGAGTCGGGCGAGGCGGGCCTCAAGTACTTCGTCCTCGGCGCCTTCTCGTCGGCCGTGCTGCTCTACGGCGTGGCCCTGGTCTACGGCGCCACGGGGACGACGTCGCTGACCGGCATCGCCAACTACCTGGCCTCCAACACGCTGTTCTCGTCGGGCCTGCTGCTGGCCGGCGCGGCCCTGATCCTGGTCGGGCTGGGTTTCAAGGTGGCCGCCGTCCCCTTCCACATGTGGACCCCCGACGTCTACCAGGGCTCACCGAGCCCGGTGACCGGGTTCATGGCCGCCGGGGCCAAGGCCGCCGGCTTCGCCGCCCTGCTGCGGGTCTTCGTCAGCGGGTTCGGGGCCTACTCGGTCGACTGGCGGCCCCTGGTCCTCGTGCTGGCCATCGCCTCGCTGCTGCTGGGCAGCATCGTGGCCCTCGTCCAGCAGGACGTGAAGCGCATGCTGGCCTACTCCTCGATCAGCCACGCCGGCTACGTCCTCATCGGCGTGCAGGCCGACACGAAGGGCGGCGTCTCCTCCGCGCTCTTCTACCTGTTGACCTACACCTTCATGGTCATCGGGACGTTCGCCGTCGTGACCATCGTCGGCCGCAAGGGCGACCGCCGCCACAGCCTCGACGACTACCGGGGCCTCGGATCCCGGGCGCCGCTGCTGGCCGGATCGATGACGTTCCTCCTCCTGGCCCAGGCCGGGATCCCGCTGACCTCGGGATTCGTGGCCAAGTTCAACGTCTTCGCCGCCAGCGTCGACGCCCGGGAGTACGGCCTCACGCTGGTCGGCGTCATCACCACGGTCATCGCCGCCTTCTTCTACCTGCGGGTGATCGTGATGATGTACATGTCCGACCCGCCCGAGGGCACGGCCCCGGCCGGCGACGGGCTGCGGGCCTTCACGCTCGACCCGGCCACCGGGCTGGCGCTGGGCGTCGCCGTCCTGGCCACGGTGGTCATGGGCGTCCTGCCCGGCGCGTTCATCGACTTCGCCCGCCACGCCACCCTATTGTTCTGAGTGTGCGCCGCGCTCTCGTCCTGACCGCCATTCTCACGGTGGGGTTGGTCGTGCCGCCCGCCGCTGCGCCGGCCGGGGCCGACGAGGGGGGCACGCCCTGCGCCTTCGAGGCCGACGTGTCCCTGTCACCGGGGCTGTCCCGGTCGCCGAGCTCGGGCACGTTCACGACGAAGGGCGAATCCGGCACCCTCGACTGCCAGGGCGACGTCGGCGGCGGCCAGCAGGCGACGGGCCGGGGCACGTTCGGGGCCGACGGACGCTACGGCACGGGCGGCAGCGGTGACAGCTGCGACTCCCGGGCCGGGCGGGGCGACGGCACCGACCACCTCACCATCCCCGTCCAGGGCGGCAGCCAGCACGTCGACGACCCGTTCACGCTGACCTACCGGGTCGACGGCCGGAGCGTGGTCGGAGAGATCACCGGTCAGCGCTTCAGCGGCACGTTCGACGTCACGAGCGCCAACGGCGACTGCCTCTGGCATCCCGTCACGAGGATCCACATCAAGGGCCGGGGCCACCTCCGCGACGAGGACAGGGGCCCGGTGCCGCTCAGCGGCTGACGCCCTCCCCTCAGAGCGTCCACGTACCGGCCAGGGCACTCCGGACGGTACGCCAGCGCGACGGATAGGACAGCCCGACGTCTCCCGGGCCGGTCTGGCGCCGGTGCAGCCGGAGGAGCGGCAAGCCGCTCCTCCGCCTCCGCTGCCAGCGCCAAAAGGCAGCCATGAAGGCCCACTGGAGCACGATCAGGCCGCCCGCCGTGCGCCCGGGCGGCATCAGCGCCGGGAGCGACGCGCCGCCGTCCGGGATGATGGCCCGCAGCGGACCGAGCGTCGAGGTGCCGGAGACGCGCGGTCGGGAGTGGTGGGGCCGCGCTCCGACGGAGGTCGCGCCGTCCGGCTGCTGGCTACCGGAGCCCGAGCCGCCGGTGGGGATGTCCAGCGCCGTCGTGACTCCTTCGGCTCCCGGTCCCACCAGCCCGAGCAGCCGGCCGTGGGACGCCGACGCGGTCCCCCAGAGGCCGGGTACCAGCCCCAGCGGAGCCGTGACTCCGGGCGCCGAGACCAGGTCACCCACCGCCCCGCCCGCCGGTGCCCCCGGATCGACCGGCGTGCCGGACACGAGCGGCCCGGCGCCCGGGGGCGCCGCCGGCCCACCGGCCGGTGCCGTCCCCGGCCTC
>DASYFF010000197.1:0-12059 GCA_036498605.1 Acidimicrobiia bacterium
CGTCGCACCGGGTGATCGCCGTCGGGGACCTCGGCGCGATCGTGCGCTGGGTGGGCCTCGTCGCGGGCGAGCCGTTGCCCCTTCGCCGGCTGGTCTCCGCCGACGCTCTGCTGGGTGAAGTCATCGAGTACCTGAAGGTTCGCTTCGAGGCCGACCCGGCCACGGTGGCCGCCTCTCTGGCGGAGGTCCAGTTCGCCGTCCACGAGTGGTACCCGACCTGGCCGGTGGCGGGGCACCTCGCCGAGCTCGTCATGACGACGGGGATTGACCTCGATGCCACCCTGCTGACCCCGGTGGTCCTCGCCGCCGAAACGGGCCTCCCCCTGGCAACCACCTCAGAAGAGATCGCCGAACTGGCCCGGCCCCATGTCCCCGCCGTCATGCTCGTGTGAGGACCGGCGACGGGTGTCAGTACGCGACACCTACCGGCTGGCCGATGGTCTTCGGGTCGTCCAGCACCGCCAGCATGGCGTGGGCCACGTCGGCCCGGGAGATCCGGTAGCCCCGCGGCACGTTTTCGCCGATGACGGTCCGGTACCGGCCGGTCAGCGGCTTGTCGGTCAGCTTCGGCGGGCGGACGACCGTCCAGTCCGTATCGCTGCGGCGGATCTCCGCCTCCATGGCGGCCAGATCCCGGTACAGGTCCCGCAGCAGCGCACCGATGAGCGGCAGCAGGATCCGGCGGTTCAGCTGGCTTTCACCATCGGGCACCGGGCCGACCGGGACGGCGCTGACGGCCACGAAGCGCCGCACACCGCTCGCCTCCATGGCGGCCAGCATGCCGACGGTGGTCGTCGAGGCGACCGGGCCGTCCCTCCGGGAGCGGGGACCGACCCCGGAGATGGCCGCATCGCTGCCGGCCAGCACGCCCCGCAGGAGCTCGGGGTCGGTCAGGCCCGGGACCGTCGCAACCTGGAGACGGGCGTGGCTCACCGCCAGCCGGGCCGGATCGCGCACCACCGCGGTCACCGTGTGTCCCGCCGCCAGCGCCTGGCTCACGACATGGCCACCGATGCCACCGGTCGCGCCGAAGACCGTCAACTTCATGTTGGTCGCTCCTTGCTCTGATCGATTGGTGTCGGGGCGGACGGCTCAGGCGGACAGTTGCAATCCCAGGGCGACGATCGCCAGGAGGCCGAACGAGGCGGCAGGGGCCAGGGCGTGGTCGCCGGCGCGCAGGTGGGTGATGATGGCGCCCAGGAAGTACAGGGTCACGCCCGCGGCGGCGGCCGTCCCGATGGGCGGCAGACCGAGGCCCACGACGAGGCCGATCGCGCCGAGCGCCTTGAGCAGGCCCAGCATGGTCAGCCGTGATTCGGCCACGCCGGCCTTGGCCATGGCGGCCAGGACCTTTTCGTGGTGGACGATGGCCAGCGTCGCCGAGTAGCCCAGCCCGGCGGCCAGGACGAGGCTGACGATGATCGAGGCGGTAACCATGGCGACCCTCCGGATCTGTCGAGTGCGATGCATGACGCTGAGAGGGACGTCCGGAGGCGGGCCGGTGTGACATCCCCCCTCATGTCACACTCCGCTGCCCGGTGGCGTCCCTACGGGGAGGGCGTTGCGCACCACCGGCGATCCACAGGAGCGGTGAGATGGAGGATGAGTTCGGCCGAGCGTGGCGGGTGCACCGCCGCCACGTCCTCGACATCGCCTTCCGGATGCTCGGGAACGTCGCCGAAGCGGAGGACGTCGTCCAGGAGGCGTTCGCCCGACTCGTCGCCGCCGACCTCGACCAGATCGACGACGCCGGCGGCTGGCTGGTGGTGGTCGTCAGCCGGCTCTGCCTCGACCGGCTCCGGGCCGACCGGCGCCACCCGACCGAGCCCGAGGCGGCCGTCGGCGACCGGCCCGGCGACCGGGCGGTCGACCCGGCTGACCGGGTCACCCTCGACGACAACGTCCGGATGGCGCTGCACCTGGTGCTCGAACGGCTGACGGCCGCCGAGCGGACCGTGTTCGTCCTCCACGACGTGTTCCAGTATCCCTTCGAGGCCATCGCCCGGATCGTGGGCCGCACCCCGGTCGCCTGCCGTCAACTGGCCAGCCGGGCCCGGCGGACCGTGACGGCCGATGCCTCCCGGACCAGATTCGTCGTCGAGCCGGCGGAGCAGCGGCGGGTGACCGAGGAGTTCATCGCCGCCTGCTCGGGGGGCGACCTCGAGGCGCTCCTGCAGCTCCTCGACCCGAGCGTCGGCGGTGAGGCCGACGTCGGTGGCCGCATCGGCGTCACGACCGTCACCGGGCGGGGCCCGGTCGCCGCCGGGCTGCTCCAATTCTTCGGCCCCGCCTCGTCGACCACCCTCCTCTCCCTCCCCGTCGGCGGCCGGGCCGGCGAGGCCGGCGTCGTGGCGCTCCGCAACGACCGGGTCGTGACCATCGCCACCCTCACCGTGCGCGACGGGCGGATCGTCCACATCGACGCCGTGGCCGACCCTCGCAAACTCGGATCCCTCCGGGCCGCCCTCGGCGCCTGAGGCCGGCCGGTACCGCTACTTCGGCGGCGTCACCGGGGCGCCCTGGTCGTCGCAGGGCAGGGTGGAGCGGTAGGCGTCGGAGTAGTGCTTGGCGTCGTCGGAGATGGTTTGTCGCATCGAGGTCGGCTTGAGGGCCAGGATGCCGCTGAAGGGGCGGTCAAGGTTGTAGAGCACTCCGACCGTGGCGATGAACAGGCCTGTCACCACGACCAGCGACATGAGGTGGGGCGTGTTCTTCGCCCGGGGGATGCCATAGGCCAGCGTTCCCAGCGAGATGGCCACCAGGGCGATCATCAGCCAGAAGAGGGCGGTCGGGACGGTCGGGTTGGCCTGGCGGATCATCTCGTTGCGGAGATCCCCCCGCTTGGCGTCCTCAGACTGGATGAGCGAGAAGCCTTTCGCCTCCACCCCCATGGCGAGGAGGTTCTTCCGGATACCCATCGGGCCGGTCCCCGTCCAGTTGTTCGGGACGCTGGAGCGCCGGCCTCTGGCCAGGGTCTTCCACTCCGGGCCGGCCACCGCCTTGGCGAAGCAGACCGCTGCCCCCTGGATGTTCTGGCGGTACGGCATGTCCAAGTATTCCGCCGACTCGTAGAGGCTCGACACGGCATCGGCTTCCTGCTTCGCGGCGTTGCTGGCCGCCGAATAGGAGGACGCCGTCCCGGACAGCACGAGCGCCACGACGAACGCCGCCAACAGCGCCGTGGCGCCGAGGACGGTCTGGGGCGTCGAACCTTCGGCCGGGTCCGCCCGCCGGCCGCGACCGGGGGCGTAGTTGACGACGAGGCCGACAACGACCGCGGCGAGCAGGGCAAGAGCGACACTGATCACGCCCGTCTCCTCGAAGAGAGAACACCGCCAGCCAGGCATCGGCATCTTAGGGAAGTCCTGCCGTTGCGGGCGGCGGTCGCGGGGCCGCGGACGGTAACGTCGCCGGGCGTGGCAGGGGTCGAGCGGGTCGTGCTGTGGGATGTCGACGGGACGTTGGGGCATACGGCCGGGGTCGGGGCGGCGGCGTTCGTCACGGCCGTCGAAACGCTGTTCGGCGTGACCGCCGGGGAGCACGGCGTCACGCTGGCCGGGAAGACCGATCCGCAGATCGCCCGGGAGATCCTGACGGTGCTCGAGCTGCACGACGGGACCGATGGCGATGAGCGGCTCACCGGGCTGCTGGCCGAGGCGGAGCGGCTGGTGGCGGCGGGGCGGGACGAGATCCGGGCCCGGGGGCGGGTCTTCCCCGGGGTGCGGGAGGCGCTCGGGGCGCTCAGCGGGCCGGGGACGGTGCAGACGGTCCTGACCGGCAACACCGTGGCCAACGCCGCCGTGAAGCTCGACGCCCTCGGGCTGGCGCGATGGCTCGACCTCGAGGTCGGGGCCTACGGCAGCGACGACGCCGACCGCAACGCCCTCGTCCCCGTCGCCCTGGAGCGGATCGAGCGGCGCTACGGGCCGGGGCCGGCGAGGAACCGGATCTGGGTCGTCGGCGACACCCCGCTCGACGCCGCCTGCGCCGCCGCCGGCGGCGTCCGCTGCCTCCTGGTGGCCAGCGGCTTCGCCTCCCGGGAGCAGCTCGAGGCCGCCGGCGCCGACCACGTCGTCGACGACCTCGCCGACACCGGCGCCGTCGTCCGGCTGCTCGGCACCGCGTGAGCCCATCCCCGCCGGCGGCGGGTACGGTCACGTCCGTGCGTGACTTCTCCGCCGACCTGACCGACCTCCGCCGCCGCCTGGAGGACGCCCGCGGCTACCTCCACATCGACGCCGCCCGGGCCCGCCTGGCCGAGCTCGAGAAGGAGGCGTCCGACCCGTCCCTGTGGGACGACCCCGACGCCGCCCGCAAGGTGACGACCGAGCTGTCCCGGGTCAAGGACGACGTCGACCGGGTGGACGGGCTGGAGCGGCGCCTGGAAGACCTCGAGACCCTCGACGAGCTGGCCCGGGAGGAGGGCGACGAGTCGCTGGAGGCCGAGATCGCCGCCGGCGCCACCGCCCTCGACGCCGACCTCGCCGCCCTCGACCTCCAGGCGCTGTTCACCGGGGAGCACGACGAGCGCGACGCCATCTGCGAGATCCATTCCGGGGCCGGCGGCACCGACGCCGCCGACTGGGCCGACATGATGCTGCGCATGTACCGGCGCTGGGCCGAGCGGCGGGGCTTCGCCATGGAGATCGACGAGGTGTCCCCGGCCGAGGAGGCCGGCATCAGCTCGGCGACGTTCATCGTCAAGGGCCGCCACGCCTACGGGCTGCTGTCGGCCGAGAAGGGCGTGCACCGCCTGGTGCGGATCTCGCCCTTCGACTCCCAGGCCCGGCGACAGACGTCGTTCGCCTCCCTCGACGCCGTCCCCGCCCTCGAGGAGGCGGAGGAGCCGGAGATCAACCCCGAGGACCTGCGGGTCGACACCTACCGGTCCCAGGGCGCGGGCGGCCAGCACGTCAACGTGACCGACTCGGCGGTGCGGATCACCCATCTCCCGACGGGCGTCGTCGTGTCGTGCCAGAACGAGCGCTCCCAGCACCAGAACCGGGCCAAGGCCATGCAGATCCTGGCCGCCCGCCTGGCCGAGCTGGCCCGGGAGGACCGGCGCAAGGAGATGGAGGCCCTCTCCGGCGAGAAGCGCGACAACGCCTGGGGGAGCCAGATCCGCTCCTACGTGCTGGCCCCCTACCAGCTGGTGAAGGACCTCCGCACCGACCACGAGACGGGCAACGTGACTGCCGTCCTCGACGGTGAGCTCGACGCCTTCATGGAGGCCTTCCTCCAGTGGCGGCGCCGGGTGAGCGACGCCGACTGACGGCCGCCGACGGTCAGCGGGGCCGGACCCGGGCCCAGCTGAGGGCGGCCGTGGCGCCGGTGGCGCCGCCGACGCCGAGCACCATGAGGACGGCGGTGGCCACGATCGGGGCCGGCAGCGGGTGCCGCACCGGGTGCACGGCCGAAGCCGGGACGGAGGCGATCGTGTCGGAGAAGTTGGCGGCCAGGAAGTCCTGGTTGGTGTAGATCGGCCGGGGTGCCGTGGTCGTGGTGGTCGGCGCCTCGGTGGTGGTCGTGGTCGGATCGACCGGGGCCGCCGGCGGGGGCGGGGCCGTGGTCGTGGTGGTCGGCGGCTGCGTGGTGGTCGTGGTCGGCGGCCGGGTCGTGGTCGTCACCGGCTTGGGCGCCGACGCCACCCGGGGCACGGGGGCCGGGGCGGGCCTCGGGGCCGGGGCGGGGGCCGGGGCGGGCGCCGCCGTGTTCATCGGTTGGCGGAAGATCACCGCCACGTAGAAGTACCTGGCGCCGTCGAAGGTGACCCCGACGCCGATCTGGGTGAAGGTCGGGTCGAGGATGTTCTCCCGGTGGGCCGGGGAGTTCATGAAGGCCGTCTCGATGTCGGTGAGGTTCGGGCCCCGGCCCACGTTCTCGCCCAGGCGCTGCCAGTTCGACACCTTGGAGCCCAGGTTCTGGGTGTGGGCCAGCACCCCGCTGCCGGCCATCTGGTTCGCCCGCTGCTGGGCCAGCGACTGGAGGTCACCGGCGGAGGAGAGCGCCCGCAGCCTGTTGGCCACCCGGTCGGCGTTGGTCATGGCCGCGAAGTCCTGCCCGGCCAGGGCGCGGCCCAGCCCGAGGGGACCGGCCACACAGGCCAGGAGAGCGGCGAGGACCACGGCACAACGCTTGAGCAAGGCTGACTCCCACGGGGGACCGCTGTGATCTAGCTCATTCGAGCTATCGGGCGCGTGGTCCTGCCACATTGAGTGGCTAGGTACCAGAACCTTCCGCCGCACGGTGAAAATGGGCCGTTCGGAGCCCTGATGAACCAGTCATTCCGGGCCGGGGGTTGTACCCTCGCCCGAGTCATGATCCGGTTCGAATCGGTCACGAAGACCTACAAGGGCGGGGTCACCGCGGTCAAGGACCTCACCCTCGAGATCGACAAGGGGGAGTTCGTCTTCCTCGTCGGTCCCTCGGGGTCGGGCAAGTCGACGTGCTTCCGGCTCCTCATGAAGGAGGAGGTGGCCGACACCGGCAAGATCTGGGTCGGCGACCGGGAGCTGTCGTCGCTGTCGTCGTGGAAGGTCCCCTATCTGCGGCGCAACATGGGCTGCGTCTTCCAGGACTTCAAGCTGCTGCCGTACAAGACCGTCTACGAGAACGTGGCCTTCGCCCTCGAGGTGATCGGCAAGCCCCGCTCGGTCGTCAAGCAGCAGGTGCCCCAGATCCTCGACCTCGTCGGTTTGGCCAAGAAGGCCGGCAACCTCCCGAGCGAGCTGTCGGGCGGGGAGCAGCAGCGGGTCTCGATCGCCCGGGCCTTCGCCAACCGGCCGCTCATCCTCCTGGCCGACGAGCCGACCGGGAACCTCGACCCGGCCAACTCGGCCGGCATCATGCGCCTCCTCGACCGCATCAACCGGACGGGCACCACCGTCGTCATGTGCACCCACGACTACGGCATCGTCGACCTCATGCGGCGCCGGGTGGTGGAGCTCAACCGGGGCGTCCTCGTCCGCGATGAGCAGCAGGGCGCCTACGCCACCGGGCCCGTTCCCGTCGTGTCGGCCGAGGCGGAGGGGTAGACGGGTTGGCGCTGCACATCGGGTACGTCACGCGCGAGACGGCGGTCTCCCTCAAGCGCAACCTGCTCATGACCCTGGCCGGGATCCTGACCGTGGCCGTGTCGCTGTTCCTCTTCGGCGGGGTGCTGCTGCTGTCCCGGATGGTCGACCACGGCACCGCCCGGTGGAAGAACGGCGTGGAGCTCGAGGTCTTCCTCTGCTCCAAGTCGACCGCCGAGCCCGATTCGCCCAAGCCCGCCTGCCGGTCCGAGGCCAGCGACGGTCAGATCGCCGCCGTGCGGACGGAGCTGGAGCAGTCCCCCGACGTCCGCCGCTTCCGCTTCTTCTCCAAGGAGGACGCCTTCAACGAGGCCAAGCGGATCTTCGCCGGCGACCCCGAGCTGCTGGCCAACATCGACCCCGAAGGGCTGCCGGTGTCGTTCCGGGTGGCCCCCAAGAAGGCCGAGCTGACCGAAAAGGTGGCCGCCCATTTCCAGGGCCGCTTCAACGACGGCGTCGACACCGTGCTGACGGCCAAGGAGCAGGTCCGCCGGCTCCTGGCCGGGATCCGCTGGATCCGGGGCCTCTTCTTCGCCATCGCCGGCGTGCTGCTGGCCTCGTCGCTGTTCCTCATCGTCAACACCATCCGCCTGGCCACCTTCGCCCGCCGCCGGGAGATCCAGGTCATGAAGCTGGTGGGGGCGACGAACTGGTTCATCCGGGTGCCATTCATGTGCGAGGGGCTGATTCAGGGGGCCATCGGCGCCGGCCTGGCCTTCGCCGGCGTCTACGGCCTGCGCGTGATCCTCTCCGACCTCGTCGACCGGTCGAAGAATCTGTTCTCCGCCTTCTACGTGACCGGCGGTGACGCCATCGCCATCGGCCTGCTGATCGTGGCCGTGGGGGCCACCGTCGGCGCCATGGGGTCGGCCATCGGCCTCCGCCGCTTCCTGGACGCGTAAGTACCGTAGGCAACAGTTGCCGCTGTTTGAATCGTTGTAACTGTTACTGCTGTTGCTTAGGATCTCCGGGATGGGTCGTCGTCCCGTTGTATCCGCTCTCGCCCTCGTCGTGGTGACCCTCGGCTCGGCCCAGCCCGCCGGGGCGGCCAAGAAGCCGACCACCACGACCACGACGCTGTCGCCCCGGGAGGCCCGCATCGCCGAGCTGCGGGACCTCATGGGCGAGGCGTCGGAGCAGGAGGCCGGCCTGCTGTCGGAGATCGCCGACATCGAGAGCCGCCTCGACGACCTCGACAAGGCCGTGGCCGACCTGACCAGGCAGTCCAACGCCGCCCAGCGCCGCTACAACGCCGCCGAGCGGGCGCTGCGCCAGGCCGAGGCCGACCAGGACGTCGCCCTCCAGCGCTTCGGCCTGGCCCAGGCCCAGGTCGACGCCTCCCGTCAGCAGATGAACCAGACGGTGGCGGCCATGTACCAGCGGGGGACGTCGGAGGAGCAGGCCCTCTACGTCGCCCTCGTCGAGGGCGCCTCCACCCCCCAGGACCTCTTCCAGGCCCAGCGCTACGTGTCGGGCACCGTCAAGGCCGACCGGCGGGAGCTCGACCATTTCGTGGCCCTCAAGGAGCAGGCCGACGACCTCAAGCACCAGGCCGACGCCGCCGCCGACGAGATCCAGGCCACCCGGGACGCCCAGGCGGCGGAGAAGGACCGGATCGAGGGGCTGAAGGCCCAGGCCCAGGCCAACCGGGAGGCGGCCAAATCGGAGGAGGACCGCCAGCAGGACCTGCTCAAGGAGGTCCAGGACCGGAAGTCGGACTTCCAGTCGGAGCTCAACGCCCTCCAGGTCGAGTCGGGCGCCGTCGGGGAGTTCCTCCGCCAGATCCAGGCCGGCCAGAAGCTGGCCCCCCGGAAGAAGCGGACCTTCAAGGCGCCGGTCAACGCTCCCATCAGCAGCGGCTTCGGGATCCGGGTCCACCCCATCCTGGGCGACGTCCGCATGCATACCGGTGTCGACTTCGCCGCCGGCACCGGCGACCCGATCCGAGCCGCCGGGCCGGGGATCGTCGTGTGGGCCGGGCCCCGGGGCGGCTACGGCAACGCCGTCATCATCGACCACCGCAACGGCCTGGCCACCCTCTACGGCCACCAGTCGCGGGTCAACGCCACGGTGGGCCAGAAGGTCACGACCGGCCAGGTGATCGGCTTCGTGGGCCAGACCGGCCTGGCCACCGGGCCCCACCTGCACTTCGAGGTCCGGGAGCTCGGTGCCCCGGTCGACCCGATGCTCTACCTCTAGCCGGTCCTAGGCCGTCACCCAGACGAGCAGCTCGGCACCGGACGGGCCGGCGGTGAAGACGGGCGCACCGGCCGCCACCAGGCGCACGGAATCCCCCTCGAAGAGGTGGCCGGTGCCGGCCAGGCCGCCGGTGTCGAGGATGCCGTCGCCGACGGCCACGAACCCGTGGACGTGCGGTCCGTCGGGCACCACCGCCGCCTCGCCCGGCCGGAGCCTCCCGGCCCAGAGCTCCGCCCCCGGCTGCTGGAGTGTGACCGCCCCCTCGTGCCCCGCCCCGGACGCCACCGGGACGAGCCCGCCGGCGGCCAGGAGCCGGCCGACGTCGGCGATCTCGACGGCGGGGTCGAGGCGGCCGGCTTCGGGCGGCACCCACATCTCGATATAGCGGCACGGCGCCCAGCCGGCCGGGTTCATCTCCGAGTGGAGCAACCCCCGCCCTGCCGACAGGCGCCGGACGAGCCCGGGGCACAGGACGTGGCTGCGGCCGGCGTCGTCGCGGTGCTCGAGCTCGCCCTCCACCATCCAGGTGACGATCTCCATCTCCTGGTGGCGGTGCCCGCCGAACCCCGTCGAGCCCCGCACCCGGTTGTCGTTGCAGGCCACGAGCAGGCCGTGGTGCGTGTTGTCGGGCTCGTAGTTCCGGCCGAAGCTGAAGCAGTGCCAGGAGTCGAGCCAGCTCGTCTCCGTCCGCAGCCGGGCCGACGCCCGGATCACGCTGATCCCCGGAGCCAGGATCGCGGTCCGCATGCTGTATTCGTTCACCGGCCGGGCTGTTCTGAAACGCAGCCCGTTTCGCGGTCGCCCCGGGCTTCGCCATCGTCCCCGGCAGGCCCTGAGAACGGCCTGACTCCCAGCTTTCCCCAGCCCCCTCGGTTACGGCAGACTTACGGCCGGGGAACACCAGCTGATCGTCCGCGGGGCCGCGGGCGGGGGAGAAGGCTGAACATGGGGACGCAGTCAGCCCGTCACGCCGCGCCGTCGGTCTTCTCGCCGGGCAGGATGGCGGCCGTGGCCGTGCTCTCGGCCGTGTTCAGCATGGCCGGGTTCGCCTTCCTCGTCTCGCCGGCCACGGCCAAGCCGGAGTACCTCCAGGGGTTCAACAAGAAGTACGGGACCCAGGGGACCAAGCTCGACTCCTGCAATACGTGCCACACGACCACGCAGGACGCCGACCACCTCAACCCCTACGGCATCGACTTCCGCAAGGCCGACCACGACTACGGCGCCATCGAGGGCCTCGACTCCGACGGCGACGGGTTCAAGAACATCGACGAGATCAACGCCGGCACCTTCCCGGGCGACCCCAACGACAACCCCGACACCAAGGCCAAGCCCAAGCCGGCTCCGACCACGACGACCACGAAGCCCTTCCCCTTCTCGTTGCTGGGCAACGTCGTCAAGCCCTAAGCCCTGCTGGCCTCGGCGCAGCACACCCCCGCGAATCGGCCCCGGATCGTCTCCGGGGCCGACGTTCAGTCTGGTGGAGGTGGCGGGACTCGAACCCGCGTCGCCGGGTTTTGGACAGGGCCGGTCAGCGGCCAAAAAGGCCTCTGACGTGGGCGAACACCATGTCTGTCAGTATCCGCTCGTGACCTCTGGTGACCCCGATTTTGTGTCTTTTTCGTGTCTCGGGTGTCCTCCCCGTGTCCTGGCAGCCCCCGCCACGGGAGTCGGCGGACGGCGCGAAATTCCTCGACGCGGCGTGGGTAGCGTAAGGGAGAGCCCGGTCTACGCCGAGGTGGGAAGAAGATCCCGGTGGAGCTCGATGGGCCCGGGCAGCACCTGCAACTCGAGGGAGCCCTCCGCCGTGATGGAGAGCACGCGAGCGACCGCGGGCTCAGCGTCCTCGCAGCCGACGACGAGGTACATGCCGGCGGTGAGCGTCAGGCCGGGACGTGCGTTGCGGGCGCGGGCCAGCAGCCGTCTGTCGTCCTGCATGCGCTGGAAGTCGACCCAGAGGTCGTAGTCCATGACTGCCTCCTCCTCCATCAGCGTATCCCCGGCCTGCCCTTTCCGGGATTGGGCACAGCGGCCTCGAAGCACCCGTCGAGGCGGGCGATCACCGCGTCGCTGAGGTCCGGCAGTGCGATGTCGAAGTGCGGCCGGTCGAAGGTGGCGAGCAACACGAACCCGGCGGCGCGCAAGCCTCCGGCTGTCGAAAGCCGGATCTTGCCGTACCGGTCGCCGATCCGAGGGCTCGTCCGGCAGGTCGTCTCCACCGTGCCCTCGAGGACCGCCTCGACCGAGACCAGGTACACCCCGAAGTCCTCGAAGCTGTCCATTGCCGTGCGCCGCACGGACGAGGGGGCCATCACCCCGGCGCGGATGATCAGGACCGTGTCGTCGGGAGGTTCCTCCCCGCGGATCGGGAGGAGACGGGTCACCGGCCTCGCTCCCGGCCGGCCGTGCCTCGCCGGTCCGGCAGTTCGACAACCTCACCCGCCGGCATCCCGGCGACGGTCTGACGGTGGGCTTCTTCGAGCTGGGCGGTGAGGCGTTCCTGGACGCCCTGGAACAGGTGCCCGTACTTCCGGAACGTGGTCAGGATGTCGGTGTGTCCGAGGCGCTCCTTGATGGCCAGCGGGCTTGCCCCCATGTCGATCAGCTGGGAGGCGTGGGCGTGGCGCAGGTCATAGGTGCGGAAGTCCTCGGGCAGGCCCGCTGCCCGGAGGGCGGGAACGAGCACGCCCTTGCGGAGGAAGTCCCGATTGAGCGGCGTGCCTTTCACGCCCGTGAAGACGTAGTCGTCGCCGGCCACCGGGCGGTCGAGTTGCTCGGCCCGGCCAG
>DASYFF010000198.1:0-2044 GCA_036498605.1 Acidimicrobiia bacterium
GTCGCCGGCTACCCCTACTTCTTCGCTGTCATCCTGTTGCACCCGCACCCGGTGGGCATCGGCCAGCTGGCCTACGGCCTGGCGGCGTTCACGGTCGTCGCCACCGCGGCCCGTAACATCAGGAGATGCCAGCCAAGAGGATGCTGACCGGGGACCGGCCGACCGGGAAGCTGCACGTCGGCCACTACGTCGGCAGCATCAAGAATCGCGTCGAGCTCCAGCACCGCTACGAGAGCTTCTTCATCATCGCCGACCTCCACATGCTGACCACGAAGAACAGCAAGGAGGACATCGCCGAGATCGCTCCCAACGCCCGGCAGATGGTGCTCGACTGGCTGGCGGCGGGCATCGAACCGGAACTGGCCACCTGCTACCTGCAGTCGGCAATCCCCGAGGTGTGCGAGATCAACACGATCTTCCAGAACCTCGTCACCGTGCCCCGGCTGGAGCGCATGCCGAGCCTCAAGGAGATGGCCCGCGACGCCAAGAAGGAGGAGATGCCCTACGGGCTCCTCGGTTACCCGGTGCTGCAGGCGGCCGACATCCTCTGCGTCAAGGCCCACGTCGTGCCGGTGGGGAAGGACAACGTCCCCCACGTCGAGGTGACCCGGGAGATCGCCCGGCGCTTCAACAACCTCTATGGCGAGGTGTTCCCCGAGCCCGACTTCCTCATGGCCGAGGTGCCCACCCTGGTCGGCACCGACGGGCAGGGGAAGATGAGCAAGAGCCTGGGCAACACGATCTACCTGTCCGACGACGAGGCCACCGTCCGCAAGAAGGTCGGGAACATGTACACCGACCCGAAGCGCATCCGGGCCGACATCCCCGGGACGGTGGAGGGCAACCCGGTGTTCATCTACCACGACGTGTTCAATCCCGACCGGGCGGAAGTGGAGGACCTCAAGACCCGCTACCGGGAAGGGAAGGTGGGCGACGTCGAGGTCAAGGAGAAGCTGGCCCGGGCGATCAATGCCTTCCTCGACCCCATGCGGGAGCGACGGGCCCGTTTCGAGGCCGACTCCGGGCTCGTCGACCGGCTGATCGTCGAGGGCACGGAGCGGACGAGAGCCGAGGTCAAGCAGACCGTCTACGACATGCGTAAGGCCATGGGCCTCGCCGCCGTCTACAACCAGATCCGCCGCAAGGCCGAGCGCTCGGCGCCGAAACAGGCCGCCGCCGCCGACTGAGGGCGGCCCGGCGAACCCCCTTCAAGCGGGCTTCAAGTCACTCTCAAGGGCGCAGGGTCGCCTTCCGGGGGGGCGAAATCCTCTGGCGACCGGGGCCGCGGTCTTTGGACCGGCCGTCCCCGTTTGTCCGCACACACCGGCCTGTCCGCACACACCGGCCGAACGGTCGCGTAGGAGGTCCCCCATGATGTTCCCCTGGAAGCTCTTCTTCCGGTTCTTCAGCGCCATGGTGCTGATGGTGACGGGCGGTTTCGCCGCCGGTCACGACATCCCCCTGCCCTTCGTCCCGAGCCCGGCGCCGGTGGCGGCCCCGCCCGCCCCCGCCCCTGACCCGTCCAGCACGACGACGACCACCGAGGCGGCGCCGGTGGACGTTTCGACCACCACGACCACGACCGCCCCTGACAACACGCCGCCGGTCGTCGTCGATCCGGCGCCGGTGCCGGTCATCCCGCCCACCGGTGACCCCGCGCCGCCGACGACCTCGACCACCGCCCCGCCCAAGGGTGTTCCGGCCCCGCCGCCGGTCCTGACCCCGGCCCCCCCGGCGCCCGTCGCCCCGGTGCAGGTCGACGCCCCCCCCGTCTGCGCCGCCGCCGCCACCAGCGCCTGTGCGCCGGTCGACCCCGCGGTCGACAACAGCCACGCCGCCCGGGTGCAGCGCTGCCAGGACTGGTGGAACTCGCTGGCCGCCGCCTTCACGGCCAACAACCAGCCCGAGTGGGCAGCCAAGGCCACCGAGCTGGCCGGCCAGTGCGACGCCTTCATCACCCGCTGGGAGCAGTGGGACCAGGGCTGGCAGCAGTGGCAGCAGGGTCACCCCAAGGGTGACCACAACAGCGACGGCCACCCCGACA
>DASYFF010000199.1:0-1957 GCA_036498605.1 Acidimicrobiia bacterium
CACGGCTGCGACCTCTTCGCCGTCATGGACGCCGCCGACGACCTCGTCCGGCCGCTGCAGGACCGGCCGGTACAGGTGGACCGGGAAACGCTCACGCTCGGCTACGCCGGTGTGTACTCCAGCTTCCTCCGTCACGCCGAAGCGGCGTCCCGGGAGTACGGCGTCGACACCCGGACCCTCCTGGTCGAGGCCGGCCGGCGCCGTCTCGTCGGGGGTCAGGAGGACATGATCGCCGACATCGCCCTCGACTTCGCCCGCGACCGCCAGCGGAGCCTGGAGGAGTCCCATGTCCGAACCTGATCTCGCCGCCATCCTCGAGCGCTACCGGGGAGAGGTCGCCCCCGGCCCCGACGGCGACCGCATCATGCGGAGCCGCCTGTCGACCGGCATCCTCGACACCACCGAGGAGAACGTCCGCCGGAACCGTCTCTCGGCCGAGGAGATCGACGACCTCCTGACCTACCTCGGTTGGAACCTCTGGGACCAGCTGGCCGCCCGGGCCACCGAGGGAGAGTCGGGGCTCATCCCCCGCCAGGAGTACGAGACGATCACCTTCGTCCAGGAATGGCACCGCTTCCCGCTCTTCGTCGAAGAACTCACCCGGAGCCTCGGCGTCGACGGCGTCATCGACCTCGGGGCGACCCCCCGGCGGGAGATCGGCAACAAGGTCAACCATCTCCGGATCTGGGCGTCGGCGGTCTGCCCCCTCATCGGCCGCGGGATCGCCCTGGCCCTCGGAATCGGCGAGCCCTGGGAGCGGATCGGCGAAGTCAACACGCTGCTGCAGTTCATGCGCCGCCTCCAGCACGGGTTCTGGGGCGGAGGGCCCGGCTTCGCCTCCGCCCGCGGCTACCAGGCCGCCGTACTCGACGACAGCTGGATCAAGCGGTTCTGCGACGAAGAGACCCGCCTCGAGACCAACGACGCCATGGCCGCCTTCCGGCGCTTCAACGGCGCCAGCGAACTGTTGGGCTTCCTCCTCCACTTCGACAACCGGGCCGGCCTGTGCGACACCGGGCCGTATCCCCTGCCCGACGGCGGCTTCATGATCGTTCGCGACCACTTCCTCAACGAGCCGGCCTACTGGTGGTCGGACGCGGTGGCGGGACTGCCCCACGCCGTGACGCAGGCCATGTTCTTCCGCCCGACCGACGACATCCGGGTCACGATCAACGACATCGGGACGACGTTCGCTCAGCCCCGCGACTATCTGAAGCATCTGAGCGGCGTCGCCGTGTACGCCCGTGACACGTGGGACACCCCCGTGTCGGCGGTCCGGCGTCTCGAGGCCGAGGAAATGCGGGCCATCGAACGAGCCGCCAGCACGGCGACGATCGAGCTGTACCGCCGCATCGCCGGCCTCTCCCGGCGCGACCGGATCATGGCCGGTGTGCACGTCTACCTCCGGGAGATGATGATGCCGTTCGCCCGCCAGGCCGGCGTCTGGGACCACTTCGTCAAGGACCTCGAGTTCGACGAGATCGCCCCGCTCACCGCCCAGGCGTACTACCCACTCGTCAACGGCAGCGCCATGCAGATCCTGCCGCCATTGTTCATGCTCGGCGACGGCTTCGTGAAGTTCGGCGAACGGGCCTGCTGGTAGCGGCCTTCCCGCTCGCCCCGGCACTACGGCGAAGGAGCAGCGACGATGACCGACCACAACGGGTACCGGCAGATCGGCCAGGGCCTGAACGCCTTCGAGGCCGAACCGGTCGAGGGGCGCGTCCGCTGGCTCGACTCACCGGAGGAGGTCCTCGACTTCGTGACCCGGGACGACGTCGCCGAGACGATCGTCATCTCCCGCGGTGGCACGACCACCTTCATGGCCCCGGCCCTCAGCGCCGGGGCCCGGGGACTGATCACCCTCCAGGGCGCGCCCGAGAGCCACCTCGGGATCGTCTCCCGGGAATTCGGCATTCCCTGCCTGATGTCCGTTGCGTTCACCGAAGGGGTCCAG
>DASYFF010000200.1:0-3751 GCA_036498605.1 Acidimicrobiia bacterium
GCCGCCGGGCGCCTCGGCCTGGCCGTGGTCGGCTTCGTCCGGGGCCGGGGCTTCAACGTCTACTCCCACCCGGAGCGCCTTGACCTCGACGCCTGAGCGACGGCGGGCCCTCGAGGGCGTCCACCGGACACGGCCGGCGGGGGGCGGAGCCCCACGCCAAGGAGGAGCCCGGCGGAGGCCGGGCGGGGGCGGCGGAGCCGCCCAGAAGCGCAGACAGGCTCGAGCGTTACCAGGAGATGCGGGACTTCGGCGCCACGCCGGAGCCGTCGGGGTCTGAGCCGGCCGCCGACCACGACGGCGGGCCCCGCTTCGTGGTGCAGGAGCACCACGCCACCAGCCTGCACTGGGACCTGCGGTTGGAGCGCGACGGCGTCCTCGTCAGCTGGGCCGTCCCCCGGGGCATCCCCCCCGACCCGAAGCAGAACCACCTGGCGGTCCACACCGAGGACCATCCGCTCCTGTACCTCGAGTTCTCCGGTGACATTCCGGCCGGCCACTACGGCGCCGGGAAGATGACCATCTGGGACCACGGCACCTACGAGACCGAGAAGTGGACCGACCGGGAGGTGATGGTCGTCCTCCACGGCGAGCGGGCCCGGGGCCGCTACGTGCTGTTCCAGACGAAGGACAACCAGTGGATGATCCACCGGATGGACCCTCCGGACGACCCGGAGCGCCAGCCGCTGCCGGCCGGGTGGCGGCCGATGCTGGCCACGGCGGCCAAGGAGATCCCGGGCGACGAGGCGGCCTGGTCGTTCGAGGTCAAGTGGGACGGGATCCGGGCGCTAGCCTCGATCTCCGGCGGCCGCCTCAAGCTGGAGGCCCGCAGCGGCAACGACGTCACCCACCGCTACCCGGAGCTCTCGGCGCTGGGCCGGGCCCTCGGCGCCACCGAGGTCATCCTCGACGGGGAGATCGTGGCTCTCGACCCGCACACGGGCCGGCCGAGCTTCGAGCGCCTCCAGCGCCGCATGCACGTGGAGTCGGAGAGCGCGATCCGCCGTCTCCGCCAGGACGTGCCCATCACCTATGCCATCTTCGACCTCCTGTGGCTCGACGGGCATCCCGCCACCGGGCTGCCCTACACGGAGCGGCGCCGGCTGCTCGAGGGCCTCGGGCTCAACGGCCCGGCCTGGCACACGCCGGCCGCCCACCCCGGCGAGGGGAGCGCCCTGCTCGAGGCCACCCGTTCCGCCGGCCTCGAGGGGGTGGTGGCCAAGCGGCTCGACTCCCTCTACGAGCCCGGCGTCCGCACCCGCCACTGGCTCAAGGTGAAGAACCACTTGGCGCAGGACTTCGTCGTCGGCGGCTGGCTACCAGGCGAGGGGTCGCGGGGCCGATTAGGTGCGCTCCTCCTCGGCGTCTATCAGGACAATGGAACACTCTGCTTCGCCGGCCGGGTCGGCACCGGGTTCACCGAGGCCGAGCTCACCCGCCTCCTGCGGCTCCTCGAGCCGTTGCGGCGCGACACCTGCCCCTTCGACCCCGAGCCCCGGCCCAGGCTCAAGGAGGCGGTCTGGGTCGAGCCCGAGATCGTGGTCGAGGTGGAGTTCACCGAGTGGACGGGCGTCGGGATCCTCCGCCACCCGTCCTACAAGGGCCAGCGCACCGACGTCGACCCGCAAGAAGTCGTGAGAGAGATGGGAAACTAAGGCAATGCCGAGAGCGATCTGGAGCGGCGCCATCAGCTTCGGGCTGGTCAACGTGCCGGTGAAGCTGTTCAGCGCCGTCTCGCCCAAGGACGTGCGGTTCAACCAGCTCGAGGAGGGGACGGGGGCCCGCATCCGCCAGAAGCGGGTGTCGGCCGACACCGGGGAGGAGGTCCCCTACGACAAGATCGTCAAGGGCTTCGAGATCTCCCCCGACCGCTACGTCATCATCACCCCCGAGGAACTCGACGGCCTCGACGCCAAGGCCACCCGGGCCATCGACATCGAGGACTTCGTCGACCTCGACCAGATCGACCCCGTCCACTACGAGCGCCCCTACTACCTGGTGCCGGAGAAAGGTGCGACGAAGGCCTACAAGCTCCTGCTCGACGCCATGAAGGACTCGAACAAGGTGGCCATCGCCCGCCTCGTGCTGCGGACCAAGCAGTACCTGGCCGCCATCCGGCCCATGGGCGACGTGCTGTGCCTCGAGACCCTGCTCTTCGCCGACGAGGTCGTGCCGCCCGAGTCGCTCGAGGGGCTGCCCGGGCCCGACAGCGAGGTGTCGGAGCGGGAGCTGAAGATGGCCCGCCAGCTGATCGAGTCGCTGTCGACCGACTTCGAACCCGGGAAGTACCGCGACGAGTACCGGGAACGGGTCCTGGCCCTCATCGAACAGAAGGCCGAGGGGCAGGAGATCGTGGCCCAGCCCGCCGCCGAGGAGCCGGCCAAGGTCGTCGACCTGATGGCCGCCCTCGAGGCGTCGCTGACCGCGGCCAAGGAGAAGCGGGCCGCCACCGAGTGACACTCATCGAACTCGAGGGACGGCAACTCAAACTCTCCAACCTGGAGAAGGTCCTGTACCCCGAGGTCGGGTTCACCAAGGGCCAGGTCATCGACTACTACCACCGCATCGCCCCGGCCCTGCTCCTCCAGATCAAGGGCCGGCCGCTGACCCTCAAGCGCTACCCGAACGGCGTGGACAGCGGGCACTTCTACGAGAAGCAGTGCCCGTCGCACCGGCCGCCCTGGGTTCAGGTGGCGCCGGTGTGGAGCGGGCAGAACGAGCGGACGATCAACTTCTGCCTCGTCGAGGACCTGCCGACGCTGATCTGGGTGGCCAACCTCGCCTCCCTGGAGCTGCACACGGCCCTCCACCGGGCGGCGGGGTCGAAGGGCACCCCGGACGAGCAGTGGCGGCCCGACATGGTCGTCTTCGACCTCGACCCCGGGGCGCCGGCCGCCTTCCCCGAGTGCGCCCAGGTGGGCCTGTGGCTGCGGGAGTCGCTCGACGGGCTCGGCCTGGCCTGCTACCCCAAGACGTCGGGCAGCAAGGGGCTCCAGGTCTACGTCCCGCTCAACACGCCGGCCACCTACGACCAGACGAAGGGCTTCGCCCGGGCGCTGGCCCAGGTCGGCGAGCGGGCGCAACCCAAGCTGATGGTGTCGAACATGGCCAAGGACCTGCGGGCGGGCAAGGTGCTCATCGACTGGAGCCAGAACGACGAGCACAAGACGACGGTGTCGGTCTACTCCCTGCGGGCCCGTCCCCGGCCGACGGTCTCCGCCCCCCTGCACTGGAGCGAGGTGGAGGCGGCGGCCGCCGGCGGCCCGGTGCCGGCCATCGAGGCCGGCGAGGCCGTCCGGCGCCTTACGGAGGACGGGGACCTCTTCGCTCCCCTGCTCGAGATGGAACAACGTCTCCCGGTGTTCGGTTGAAGTTCCACTGGTAGCAGGTTCCAGCCGGGAGTTGCCGGGTAGGAAGGGGCGCTATGGGCGATCTCAAGCAGGGGCTGGCCGACGCGCTCGAGGGGGCCCGGAAGCGCTCCCTCGGGCTGCTCGACCCCCTCTCCCACGAGGACCAGCTGGCCCAGCACTCCTCCCTCATGTCGCCTCTGGTGTGGGACCTGGCCCACGTCGGCCATTACGAGGAGCTGTGGCTCCTGCGGGCGCTGTCCCGCACCCGGCCCATCGACCCCGCCCACGACGACATCTACGACGCCTTCAAGCACGTCCGCAGGGAGCGGGCGGAGCTGGCCATCCTCGGGCCCACCGAGGCCCGCCGCCACATCGCCATGGTCCGGGGCCGGGCCCGGAGGGAG
>DASYFF010000201.1:0-23369 GCA_036498605.1 Acidimicrobiia bacterium
CAACCATCGCGCCGGTGGTGTCTCGATGGTTCGGGCCAGGTGGGCCACGGTGGCGTTGGCGGCCCGGAGATAGGCCTGCTCGGCCCGCGGCCCGCGCTCCCACCAGGCCAGCGGCCCGCCGGTGAGGGCCAGTTCGCTCCAGCGGCTCGACCACGGCAACAGCTCCAGCGTCACGGCCACCGGCCGCGCCAGGCGGCCTGTGGGACAGACGATTCCGGTGGCCATCCGGAGGGGCTGGTAGCCCCGGGGACGGGGGACAGCCCGGTGGAACGGCCCGCCGAGGCGCATCGTGCCGGCCGGCGGGTCGGACACCTCCCACCAGCAGTCCTCGTCCCCGACGGCGTCGGGCGAACTCAGGCACCACCGGGCGAAATCGAGACCGGCACCGGCAGGGCGGGGGGCCACCCGGACCAGATGCGACACGTGGGGGTGGTAACGGCTGGGGGACATCGGGCTCCTCGGGCTCGTCCCCCCATCCGACGGGTTCACCTTACCCAGCAAGGGTTTCCGGGCCTTGAACCGGCCGTGAAGTTCCGAAGGCGCGAGGAAGGCGGCCCTCGAAAGGGGGCCGCCTTCCTGCGTTCCTCTGCTGGGAGGTCTGTTTAGTGGTCCGACACCGTCGGCCGACCGGCGGCGGCCAGGAGCCGGTTCAGGATCGACAGGTCGTAGATCCCGTCGAGCTTGACGGAGCCGTCGAGCAGGCCGACGGCCTTGGCGTTGTCGGCCTCCTTGGCCATCGTCGAGGCCAGCGGGTCGACGGTGAAGGTCATGCCGGGCCACGACGCCTTGATGGTGTCGACGTTCATGGCCTGGCCGGTGGCCTTGGCGATGCCGGCGTTGACGACGTCCTGCGCCGCGGCGGGGTTGGCGTTGACCCAGTCGGTGGCGGCGATGTGGCCCCTGAGCAGGTTCTCGACGACGTCGGGGTGGGCGGAGAGGAACGTCCGGCTCACGATCAGCTCGGTGCTCACGAACTGCCCGGCCGGCCACAGCGTGCGCTCGTCGACGAGGACCTTGCCGCCGCCCTCCTGCACCAGCCGGGTGGCCCAGGGCTCGGGCACCCAGGCGCCGGCGATCAGGTTCTGCTGGAAAGCGGTGAGCGTCTGGGAGTTGTCCTGGGGGACGATCTTCACGTCACCGCCGCCCTGCGTGTCGGTCTTGAGGCCCTGGGAGAGGAGCCACGCCCGGGCGGCGACGTCCTGCGTGTTGCCCAGCTGGGGGGTGGCCACCTTCTGGCCCTTGAGGTCGGCGGCGCTGTTGATGTTGGGCTTCACGACGAGGGCGGCACCGCCCGAGGTGGCGCCGGCCACGATGCGCAGGGCGTCACCCTTCGACTTCACGAAGGCGTTGATCGTCGGGCTGGGGCCGATGAACGTGGCGTCGATGGCGCCGGAGAACAGCGCCTCGGTGGCCGCACCGCCGGCGTTGAAGAGCGACGTCTTCAGGGTGACGTTGGGGCCCAGGTTGTCGGCGTAGATGCCCTTCTCGATGCCGGCGATGGCCGAGGCGTGAGTCACGTTGGGGAAATAGCCCAGCCGCAGGGTCACGGGCTGGGCCGGCTTGGCCGTCGTCGTGGTGGTGGCCGGCTTGGCCGTGGTGACCGTGGCCTTGGGGGCGGCCGGCTTGGCGGTGGCCGGCTTGGCCGTGGTCGGGGTGGCGGCCGGGGCGGGGGTCTCGACCGGCGCCGGGGCCGACGTCTCGGGGGTGGTCGGGGCGGTCGTGGCGCTGACCGCGCCTCCGGCCGTGGCCGGCTTCTGGGCCGACGGGCTCGACCCCGAGCCGCACGCCGCGCCGGCCAGGGTGAGGGCGAGCAGGCCGGCCACCAGGCCGCTGCGGAATGGACGACGCTTCATGATGCGGGGCCTCCAGGCGCGATCTCTAGTAAATCGATGAAGTCTAGTGACTCACTAGAGATTGGACGGGCCGGCCTGGACTCCTGCCGGAGTGCGCTGAAAAGTTGACTTGATCAGCCCCGACGGGGCGCCTTAGGCCGGTCGGTCCCTTTTCGCCATCCGGGCCCGGTCGGTGGCCGGGAGGACGGCCTTGCGGAGGCGCACCGTCTTGGGGGTGACCTCGACGGCCTCGTCGTCGGCGATGAACTCCAGCGCCTGCTCCAGCGACAGGTTCCGGGGCGGAGGGAGGCGCACCAGCTCCTCAGCCGTGGAGGAGCGCATGTTGGTGAGCTTCTTCTCCTTGGCCACGTTGACGTCCATGTCCTCGGCCCGGGAGTTCTCCCCCACGATCATGCCCTCGTAGACCTCGACCCCCGGCGGGATCACCATCTCGCCCCGTTCGCACAGGTTGAGGAGGGCGTAGGTGGTGCTCTGGCCCCGCCGGTCGGCCACCATCGACCCGTTGTTGCGGGTGCGGATCTCGCCGAACCAGGGCTCGTAGCGCTCGAAAACGTGATGGAGGATGCCCGTCCCCCGGGTCTCGGTCATGAACTCGGTGCGGAAGCCGATCAGGCCCCGGGCCGGCACGAGATATTCGATGCGGACCCAGCCGTGACCGTGGTTGACCAGCTGCTCGACCCGGCCCTTGCGGGCCGCCAGGAGCTTGGTGACGGCGCCGAGGTGGTCGTCGGGGACGAAGACGGTCATGCGCTCGACCGGCTCGCACAGCTTCCCGTCGATCTCCCTGGTGACGACCTGGGGCTTGCCGACGGTCAGCTCGAAGCCCTCCCGGCGCATGGTCTCGACCAGCACGGCCAGCTGCAGCTCGCCCCGGCCCTGGACCTCCCAGGTGTCGGGCCGGACGGTGGGGAAGACCCGCAGCGACACGTTGCCGACCAGCTCGGTGTCGAGCCGGCTCTTGACGAGGCGGGCGGTCAGCTTGCTGCCCCCGTCCTGGCCGGCCAGCGGCGAGGTGTTGACGCCGATGGTCATCGACAGGCTGGGCTCGTCGATGCGCAGGACGGGCAGGGGCCGAGGGTCGGCGGCGTCGGCCAGCGTCTCGCCGATGGTGACCTCGTCGAGGCCGGCCACGGCGATGATCTCCCCCGGCCCGGCCGACTCGGCCGGCACCCGGGACAGGGCCTCGGTCACGAACAGGTCGGTGACCTTGACCCGCTCGATCGTCCCGTCGGCCCGGCACCAGGCCACCGGGGAGTTGCGGGTGATCGTGCCCTGGCGGACCCGGCACATCGCCAGGCGGCCCAGGTAGGGGGAGCGGTCGAGGTTGGTGACCAGCGCCTGGAGGGGATGGCCGTCCTCGTAGGTGGGCGCCGGGATGTGCTCGACGAGCAGCCGGAAGAGTGGCTCGAGCGTCTGGCCCTCGACGGCCGGGTCGAGCGACGCCCACCCGTCGCGGGCGTTGGCGTAGACGATCGGGAAGTCGATCTGGTCGTGGTCGGCGTCGAGATCCAGGAACAGCTCGTACACCTCGTCGACCACGGCGGCGATCCGGGCGTCGGGCCGGTCGACCTTGTTGATCACCAGGATCACCGGCAGGCGCGCCTCGAGAGTCTTGCGTAGCACGAAGCGGGTCTGGGGCTGCGGCCCCTCGGCCGCGTCGACGAGGAGGAACACACCGTCGACCATGGCCAGCGCCCGTTCGACCTCGCCGCCGAAGTCGGCGTGGCCGGGGGTGTCGACGATGTTGAGCTTCACGCCGCCGAAGCGGACGGCCGTGTTCTTGGCCAGGATGGTGATGCCCTTCTCCCGCTCGAGGTCCATCGAGTCCATGACCCGGTCGGCGACGTCCTGGTTCTCGCGGAACACACCCGACTGCCAGAGCATGGCGTCGACCAGGGTCGTCTTGCCGTGGTCGACGTGGGCCACGATGGCCACGTTGCGGAGATCGGAACGTTCGGGCACAGTCCGCCAGCCTAAAGGCCAGGGCAGGGCCCGACGGTCACCGCCACGCCGTGATGGTCGGAGCCGTGCAGGATGAAGCGCCTGGGGTGGACGGCGCACCAGTCCCGGGGCACGAAGACGTGGTCGATCCGCAGCAGGAAGGGCTGCCACGGCGTGCCGATATAGGTCGGCCCGGCCCACTGCACCCGCATGGCGTCCCGGTAGTGGTCATGGAGGCGGCGGTAGCCGTGGCTGCGGTCGGAGGTGTTGAAGTCGCCGGCCAGAACCACCGGGGCCGTCTCGCCCCGGGCGGCGACGACGAGCGCGTCCCGCTCCTGCTGCTGGGCGTGCATCTGGCGCCCGATCTTGAGGATCCGCTGGGGCCCGAGGTGGGGCCGCACGAGATGGGCGAGGTAGACGATGACCCGCCCGGACGGGGCGTCGATTTCGAGGCGGTGGGCCCGGAAGTCGTCGGGCCAGTTCGCCGGGGGGTCGAGGAGGCGGGCCGGGTAGCGGGAGACGATGACCTGGCTGCTGTACTTCGGCCGGATGACCGTCGAGTACTCCGGCGGCGGCGTGAAGTGGCCCTTGCCCGCCTCGATGAGCAGCACGAGGTCACCGTGCTGGGCCAGGGCGTCGGCCACGGCCCTGTCCAGGGTCGCGTTGCGGGAGCTGACGTTGGCCGAGACGATCCGCAGGCCCCGCACCGGCGCCGGGACCGACTGCGGCCGCCACGGCCCGGCCACGGCGACGGTAGCCGCCACCAGGCACGACAGCGAGCCGACGACCAGCTCGACGTGACGGCGCCGGATGGCGACGAAGCCGCCGAGGCCCAGCGCAACCAGGACCAGCAGCACCGGGAGCCCGGTGGCCACCAGGTCGAAGACGAAGCCCAGGTTCCGCAGGGCGAACCACGTCCACGGCGCCAGCGCCACGACCGCCGCCACCATCCACCGCCGATTGCTCCGGAACATCGGAGCAGCCTGGCAGATCGGTCAGGCGATCTTGCGGTACTTCCTGACGGCCAGCGGGCAGAAGACGACCAGCATCCCGACGATCCAGGCCAGGGCCTTGAGCGGCGAGCCGGTGTGGGGGGCGTCGGGGCCGGCGGCCACCATCAGGTGGCGGCAGGCGTCGATCACGATGGTCACCGGCTGGTTGCGGACGAACACCTGCAGCCAGCCCGGCATCGAGCTGACGGGGGCGAAGGCCGACGAGGCGAACGTCAGGGGGAACAGCAGCGGGAAGGCCATGGCCTGGGCCGTCTCGGCGTTGCGGGCCGACAGGCCGATCAGCGCCGAACCCCACGACAGGGCGTAAGCGAAGGCCAGGAGCAGGAACACGCCGCCCATGAAGTTGAAGAAGCCCGTCCCGCTCCGGAAGCCGACCGCCACACCGACGACCGTCATCAGCAGCACGACGAAGACGTTGCGGCACGCGTCGGCGGTCGTCCGCCCGGCCAGCACCGCCGAGCGGGCCATCGGCAGCGAGCGGAAGCGCTCGATGAGGCCCTTGCCGAGGTCCTCGGCCAGGCCGATGCCGGTCGCCATGGCGCCGAAGCACACCGTCTGGACGAAGATGCCGGGCATCAGGTAGTCGACGTAGTTGTAGCCCACGGGGTGGATGGCCCCGCCGAGCACGTAGCGGAACAGCAGCACGAACATGATCGGCTGGATCGAGGAGAAGACCATCATCTCCGGGATCCGGGTGTAGGCGATCAGGTTGCGCTGGGTCACGGCCATGGTGTCGGACACGGCCCAGGAGAGGCGGTCCCGGCGGCCCTTGCGGCGCTCGCCGCGGGACGACGACGGCTTCGGCGGGGCGGCCTTGGCCGCGCCCGGCCCGGCCTGCTCGCCGGCCGGACGGCCGGTGGTCGGAGTCGTGATGGGGGTCATGCGGCGCTCCCCTCGACGAGGGCGGCGTGGCCGGTGAGGGCGAGGAAGACGTCATCGAGGCTCGGCTCCCGCAGGTTCACGCCGGTGGGGGCGATCCCCTCGGTGTCGAGCGCCCGGAGGGCGTCGAGGAGGACGGCGGGCCCGTCGGCGACGGTCAGCTTCACCGTGGTGCCGTCGAGCGTCGGCGGCTGGACGCTGAAGGGGGCCAGGGCCTGGAGGGCCATGAGCGACGATCCCTCGCCCGGCATCCCGAACTCGATCACCGTCGACCCGAGGCTGGCCTTGAGTCCGGCCGGGGTGCCCTCGGCGATGATCCGGCCGTGGTCGACGACGGCCAGGCGGTCGCAGAGGCGGTCGGCCTCCTCGAGGTACTGGGTGGTGAGGAGCACGGTCGTGCCGTCGGCCACCAGGTCCTCGATGACCGCCCAGAGATCGATGCGGCTCCCGGGGTCGAGGCCGGTGGTCGGCTCGTCGAGGAACAGCACCGTCGGCCGGTGGACCAGGGAGGCGGCCAGGTCGAGCCGGCGGCGCATGCCCCCGGAGTACGTCTTGACCGGCCGGTTGGCCGCTTCGCTGAGGCCGAAGCGCTCGAGCAGCTCGGCGGCCCGCTCCCTGATCAGCGACCGCGGGAGGTGGGTGAGCTTGCCCATCATGCGGAGGTTCTCGGCGCCGGTGAGGTTCTCGTCGACGGCGGCGTACTGGCCGGCCAGGCCGATCGAGTTGCGGACCGCGTCGGGCTCACGGACCACGTCGTGGCCCAGCACGGAGGCCTGCCCGGCGTCGGGCCGGAGGATGGTGGTCAGGATCCGGACGGCGGTCGTCTTGCCGGCGCCGTTGGGGCCGAGAAGACCGAACACCGTGCCGGGGGCGACGGCGAGATCGATGCCGTCCAGAGCGGGAACGTCGCCGAACCGTTTGACGAGGCCGGAGGCGACGATGGCGGCGGTTTGCATACGTCCAGTATCGGACAGATGTCCGGCCGATCTGAATCGCCTTTGCCCGGCAAAATGTCCGGTTTTCGGGCGATTTGCCCAGGTTTTCGCTTAAAGAACGACGACCGAGTCCTTCGTCCCGTAGCCGTTGTCGACGTACTCGTCGGCGGCGGGGTCGTCGACCCAGCGGTCACCGTCGACGAGGTAGCGGTACCGGTAGGCCTGCCCCTGGGGGAGGGTGAGCGTCGTGCTGAAGCGCCCGTCCTTCCGCCTGGTCATCGGCGTGGCGTCGGCCGCCCACGAGTTGAAATCCCCGCACAGGCAGACCTGCTGGCCGGCGTACTCCGCCGGAAGCTCGAAGGTGACCTTCGTGGTCCCACCCTTCTTGGCCGGTGTCTTCGTGATCATTCGACTCTCCTCCAGCAGCACAGGGTCGAGGGCCCGCCGACCCGCCGACTCTAGCGGGGGCCGCGACCGGCGTCTTCACACCCAGGTTTCCACCTCTTCAGAGGTGCCGGAGTCGGACAGATCGGCGTCCCTTTTGCCCCCCGCCGGAGGTCTGCCGGGTTTGTCGGCCGGGAGTGCGCGATTTTGAGCGGCCGCGGGACGACAATGTCCCTATATGGCCGCCCCCCGTGCCTCCAGCCTGCGCCGTTCGCGCCCCACCGTCCTCGTCGCCCTGGCCCTCCTCGGCGGCCTGTTGCCAACCGTGGTCCTGGCCGTCCAACCGGCCCGGGCTGCAGGGCCGAGCCTGCAGGTCAGCCGGGAGATCACGGTGACCGCCACCGACACCGCCACGCTGACCGCCAAGCTGTCGCAGGCGGCGGCGGCCGCGACGACGATCGACTTCAAGATCCTCCCGGCGCCACAGGGCCAGCCCTCAGCCGCCACGTCGAACCCCATCGACACGACCTGCACCATCGCCGCCCAGCAGACGTCGTGTCAGACGACCCTGATCAGCCATCAGGTGGCGGCCAACGACGTCCGGGCCTGGATCGACGGGACACCGCCCGACACCAGTGAGGCGCGCCTGGCCGACAAGGCCGGCTTCCTCGGCCTCGGCGGCACCGACTGCACCGCCGACGACCAGTCCGGCGGGCTGCTCGGCGGGATCGGCGGCGGCGGGGACTGCGAGAACGGCACACCGGTGGCCGGCGACACGGCCGAGCCTGACGCCACCGACGTCATCTCGGTGCAGTGGACGTCCTTCTCCCAGGGCCACCTCAACTGCAACGACTCCAAGGGGTCCGACGGCACCGACGTGGCGTACAAGAACGCCGCCGTCAGCGACCACAACGAGCCGTACACCTGCACGCTGACCACCGTCGAGGGTGTCCCGATCCAGGGTGCCTTCATCGACGGCGAGATCGTGGCCGGCACCAACAAGGACATGGTCGCCAACCAGGCTGACTACAACGACCTGTGCGAGACCGACGCCAACGGCCAGTGCAACACCGGCAGCCAGATCTCGATGGCGAGCCCCGGCGCCAACAGGATTTGCTTCTGGGCCGAGCCCGGTACCAAGGACCAGCAGGGACACGACGTCGGGCAGGACAACCACTACGTGAGCAGCGGCAACGCGCCGACCGACGGCAGTGACTGCGCCTCCGAGGCGGTCGACGAGCCCGAGAACAACGACATCACCGACAGCGTCTATCTCGACTACGACGTTCCCCGGGCTGAGGGCCTCGACGTGCAGCCCGAGAACCTGGTGGTGTCCGGGGCCAGCCGGTTCAGCCTCCGGGCCACCGTCTACGACCAGTTCGGTCAGCCCTTCAACGGCAACACCATCCTCCAGGCCAAGCTCTTCCCCGGGTCGACCCTGGCCCCCACAGCCGACACCAACATGGCCAACCTCGATGCCAACCTGCGCTGCAGCACCGGCACCGGCAACACCTGCACGATCCTGACCGACGCCCAGAACAACCTCGGCCAGAACCTGGCCTGCGTGTGGATCCAGGGCCAGACGCCGGCCGCCATGACCGGCCAGGCCGACCAGGACAGCGCCACCTGCACCGCCCCCAAGGCCGACGCCGGCCGCCCGGCGGGCACATGGGAGTCGGCCAACGACCAGGAGGCGAGGGTCGACCCCACCAACGACGATGGTGTCCCCTCCCCGCCCAGCGACGACATCGACGTCGTGCGCTTCGCCGTCCAGTCCCGCCCGGCCATCTTCACCGTCACCCCGACCGACCGCCGCCAGAGCACCACCGGTGACGTGCTCGGCATCGACGGGATCAACTTCCTGCCCAGCGCCCTGATCACCGTCTCGGGGACGGGCGTGACCCTCGGCCCCACGGCGGTGGTGTCCGACAAGCGGCTCGAGGCCAGCCTGGCGGTGGCGGCCGACGCCCCGGCCGGCGCCCGCGACGTGACCGTCACCAACCGCAGCGACGGCGGGACCGTCACCTGCGCCGGCTGCTTCCGGGTCATCGGGCAGGGCTACTGGATGGTCGCCTCGGACGGCGGCATCTTCAACTTCGGAGACGCCAAGTTCGTCGGCTCGGCCGGGAGCCAGTCGCTGAGCAAGCCGATCGTGGCCGTGACCCCGACCCCCTCGGGCAACGGCTACTGGCTGGCGGCTTCCGACGGCGGCGTCTTCAACTACGGCGACGCCACGTTCATCGGTTCGGCCGGCGCCCTCAACCTGACCAAGCCGATCGTGTCCATGGCCGCCACCCCCACGGGCCGGGGCTACTGGCTGGTGTCCTCCGACGGCGGCGTGTTCGGCTTCGGCGACGCCAAGTTCTACGGCGCCACCAGCCGGCTCACGCTGTCCAAGCCGATCGTCAGCATCGTGCCCACTCCCAACGGCGGGGGCTACTGGCTGGTGGCGTCGGACGGCGGGATCTTCGGCTTCGGCAATGCCAAGTTCTTCGGCTCCACCGGCGACCTGATCCTCAACCAGCCGATCGTGGCCATGGCCCCGACCCAGACCGGCAAGGGCTACTGGCTGGTGGCGGCCGACGGTGGCATCTTCGCCTTCGGCGACGCCACCTATTACGGCTCGACCGGCAACATCAGGCTCAACAAGCCGATCGTGGGCATGACGGCCAGCCCGCTCGGCAAGGGCTACTGGATGGTCGCCACCGACGGCGGGATCTTCGCCTTCGGCGACGCCAAGTTCTTCGGCTCCACCGGCAACATCACCCTGAACAAGCCGATCGTCGGGATCGCCCGGCGCTAGCCCTGACCGTAGAAGACGCGCTCGACGACGGCGCGGGCGTGGCGGGTCAGGCGGCGGTAGTCGTCGCGCAGTTGGGTGACGGGACGGTGGGTGTAGCCCATCAGGCGGGCGAGGCGCTCGGCCTCGGCGCCGTCGGTCGGTAGCGAGTCGCCGGGGGCGCCGGTGAGGAGGTAGCGGAGGTTGCGGGCCCGCTCGCAGAACCGGTAGGCCAGCTCGAGGGCCTCGGCGTCGTGGCTGTCGAGGTGGCCCCGCAGGGCCAGGCGGCGGAGCCCGTCCACGGTCGACGTCGTCTGCAGGGCGGGGTCGGCAGCGCCGTGGATCAGCTGCAGCAGCTGCACCGTCCACTCCACGTCGGACAGGGATCCCCGGCCCAGCTTGAGGTGGAACTGCGGATCCTCGCCCGGGGGGATCCGCTCCCGCTCGATGCGGGCCTTCATCTTCCGGACCTCCCGGACCTCGTCCAGGGGGAACGGGTCGTGGAACACGTAGGGCCTGACCATGGCGCAGAACCGTTGCGCCAGCTCGAGATCGCCGGCCACCGGCCGGGCCTTGAGCAGTGACTGGAACTCCCAGGTGAGGGCCCAGTTGTCGTAGTAGGTGCGGTAGCCGTCGAGGGAGCGGGCCAGCGGGCCCTGCTTCCCCTCGGGGCGGAGGTTGGCGTCGATGCGGAACGTCAGGCCCTCGGCGGTGGTGGCGCCGATGCTCGAGATCATCCGGGTGGCGGTCTTCTCGGCCCCGTCGAAGTCGCCCGCCCCCGCGCCGTCGTAGACGAACAGCACGTCGATGTCGGAGGCATAGGACAGCTCCCGGCCGCCGAGCCGGCCGACGCCGATGACGGCGAAGGGCACCGAGGGCGCCAGATCCCGCAGCGTGGCCTCGACGCAGGCGTCGGCCAGGTTGGCCAGCTCCTCGCCGATGGCCTCGATGGTGCCGTAGCCGAGGAGGTCGCGGGACGCGATCCGCAGCAGCTCCCGGCGCTTGAAGCGGCGCAGCCCCTCCTGGCGCTCGGCGGTGTCGGCCCGCCAGGCCAGCGTGCCGAGCGCCTCCTCGACCAGCTCGTCGCGGCTCTTGGACCGGCCGAGGAAGTCGTCGTCGTCGAGCGAGGGGACGAACTCCGGGTGGCGGCGCAGGGCGTCGCCCACCAGCCGGCTCGACCCGAGCAGCTTGCAGACCCGCTCCGCCGCCCCCGGAGCCTCCCGGAAGGCCACGGCCAGCGCCCCCGACCGGGCCCGGCCCTCGGCCAGGCGCCGCAGCTGCAGCAGGCCCAGGTCGGGATCGGGGGTCTCCGACAGCCACTCCAGCAGCAGCGGGAAGAGCTGGGCCATCAGCTGCGAGCGGCGGGACAGGCCCGTGGTCAGTTCGGCCAGCGCCGCCCGGGTCTGGGTCACGTCCCCGAAGCCGAAGGCCGACAGGCGCTCCTCGGCCGCCTGCTGCGACAGCGGCCCGGTGCCGGCGATGGCCTCCAGCAGCGGCCGGAAGAACAGCTTCTCGTGGATGGAGCGGACCTGGGCCTGGTGGCGCCGGTGGGCGGCGTCGAACCGGGCCAGGGCCGTCGTCGCCCCCTCGTCCCGGTAGCCGAGGACCCGGGCGAGGTGGGTCCGCCCGGCGGTGTCGGACGGGAGGGAGTGGACCTGGGCCTCGTCGGCCAGCTGCAGCCGGTGCTCGACGGTACGGAGGAAGCGGTAGGCGGCGTCGAGGGTCCGGACCTGGGTGACGTCGACGTAGCCGTGCTCGCCGAGCTCGTCGAGGGCCTCGAGGGTGTTGGGGGAGCGGATCCCCGGATCGTGGCGGCCGTGGACCAGCTGGAGCAGCTGCACGGCGAACTCGATGTCCCGCAGGCCCCCCCGGCCCCGCTTGATCTCCCGGTCGGTGAGACCCCGCTTCGACACCTCCTCCTCGGCCCGGGCCTTCATCATCCGGACCTCCCGCACGGCGTCGGGGTCGAGCCGCTGCGGCCACACGTGGGGCTGGGCGGCCTCGATGAAGGCCCGGCCGATCTCGGCGTCGCCGGCCACGGGCCTGGCCTTGATGAGGGCCTGGAACTCCCAGGTCGAGGCCCACCGCTCCCAGTAGGCCCGGTAGGCGTCGAGGCTGCGGGTGAGCGGGCCCGCCCGGCCCTCGGGCCGGAGGTCGGCGTCGGTCCGGAAGACGATGCCGTGGGGCGTCGGCCGGGCCATCGTCGTGAGCAGGCCCCGGGCGACCCGCTCGGCGGCGGTGCTGGAACCCTCGTGGACGAAGAGGACGTCGACGTCGCTCGAGTAGTTGAGCTCTCCGCCACCGAGCTTGCCCATGCCGATCACGGCCACCCGGGCGTCGCCGTCCTCCGGGAGCGACAGCGCCAGCGCCGCCTGCAGGCAGCCTTCCGCCAGCCCGGCCAGCTCCCGGCCGACGCTGGGCAGCTCGGCCAGGCCGAGCAGATCCCGCACCGCGATGCGCAGCAGCTGGCTGCGCTTCCACCGCCGCAGTCCCCGGCCGGGATCGGCGGCGTCGTCCTCCACCGCCCGGAGGGCCCCGGCCGTGTAGCGCTCCGGCGGGCACTCGGCGGCCAGCCCGTCCGGGTCGTCGAGGGGCGAGAGCAGCGAGGCGTCGGCGATGACCGCCTCCGACAGCGACCGGGAGGCGTCGATCAGCGCCACGACGGCCGAGACGAAGAGGCGGTCGGAGGTGAGCCGATCCGCCAGCTCCGGGTGGGCGTCCAGCAGCCGGGTCAGGACCAGGCGGACCTGGCCGGGTGCCGCCGCCCGGTCGATGACCCCAGCCACCTCCGGTGCCCGCAGGACGGTCGACATCGCCGGCGAGTGTCCCACGGGACGGGGCGGCCCCGGACAAGGCCCACCACTACGCTCGGGGGATGGCCCGCCTGCGCGTCGCCGCCGCCCAGATCAACGTCACCGTGGGGGACCTGGCCGGCAACGTCGAGCGGATCCTGGCCGGCATCGACGCCGCCGAAGCCGCCGGCGCCGACCTCGTCGCCTTCCCCGAACTGGCCGTCAGCGGCTACCCCCCGGAGGACCTGCTGCTCCGCCCGGCGTTCGTGGCCGAGGCCCAGCGGGCGCTGGAGAAGGTGGCCGCCCGCACCGGGGCGACCGTGGCCGTCGTCGGCTTCCCCCTGGCCGAGCGGGACCTGTTCAACGCCGCCGCCGTCTGCGCCGGCGGCACGGTGCGGGGCGTCTACCGCAAGTGGCTCCTGCCCAACTACGGCGTCTTCGACGAGGCCCGCTACTTCACCCCGGGCGACGACCCGGGGGCCCTGTTCGTCATCAACGGGGTCCGGGTCGCGGTGTCGATCTGCGAGGACGTGTGGACCCCGACCGGTCCCATCGCCGCCCAGGCGGCGGGGGGTGCCGAGCTGGCCGTCAACATCAACGCCTCGCCCTACTACGAGGGCCGCATCGCCGAGCGGGCCACCATGCTCGCCACCCGGGCCGCCGACCACTCCGTCCCCATCCTCTACGTCAACCTCGTCGGCGGGCAGGACGAGCTGGTCTTCGACGGCGGGTCGGCCATCTTCGACGAGACGGGCCACCTCGTGGCCCGGGCCCGCCAGTTCGAGGAGGACCTCCTCATCGTCGATCTCGACGTGCGGCCCACCTTCCGCAAGCGGCTCCTCGACCCCCGGGGCCGGCCCAGTCGCCCGCCGCTGCCCGAGGTGCTCATCTCCGAGCCCCGGCCGCTGCCCGAACCGGCCCGTCCGGCCCGGCTGGAGCCGGCGCTCCCGACCGAGGAGGAGGTGTGGCGGGCGCTGTGCGTCGGCACCGGCGACTACGTCGGCAAGAACCGCTTCTCCGACGTCGTCATCGGCCTCTCGGGCGGGATCGACTCGTCGGTGGTGGCGGCGGTGGCGGCCGACGCCCTCGGCCCCGAGCACGTGACCGGCGTCCTCATGCCGTCCCGCTTCTCCAGCGACCACAGCGTGAGCGACGCCGAGGTCCTGGCCGCCAATCTCGGCATCCGCACCCTGACCATCCCCATCGAGGACGCCCACCGGGCCTTCCTCGATCTGCTGGCGGGCCCCTTCGCCGGCACCGAGCCGGGTCTGGCCGAGGAGAACCTCCAGGCCCGCATCCGGGGCACGCTGCTCATGAGCCTGTCCAACAAGTTCAACTGGCTGGTGCTGACGACCGGCAACAAGAGCGAGATGGCCACCGGCTACTCGACCCTCTACGGCGACATGGCCGGCGGCTACGCCGTCATCAAGGACGTCGAGAAGACGCTCGTCTACCGGCTGGCCCGGTGGCGCAACCGCAACGGCGAGGTCATCCCCGACAACGTGCTGACCAAGCCGCCGTCGGCCGAGCTGGCCCCCGGCCAGGTCGACGCCGACTCCCTCCCGCCCTACGAGGTGCTGGACGCCATCCTGGAGGGTTACGTTGAAGGTGACCGGTCGGTAACCGAGCTCGAAGCCGACGGGTTCGACCCGGCGACGGTGCGGCGGGTGGCCCGGCTGGTCGACCTGAGCGAGTACAAGCGGCGCCAGGCCCCACCCGGGGTCCGGGTGTCGCCCAAGGCATTCGGCAAGGATCGCCGGCTGCCGATCACCAACGGATGGGCGGGCTGAATGATCAAGCGGAAGCAGGTGTCCAACACCGTCACCCTCGTGCAGTTCGACCACGGGGCGGTGAGTGCCCTCGACCTCGAGTTCCTCCTCGCCCTGCGGGCCGAACTGGCCGAACTGGCGGAGACCGACACGGCGCTCGTCCTGACCGGGACGGGGTCGGCCTTCTCGGCCGGTGTCGACCTCGTCCGCCTCGTCAACGAAGGCTCCGACTACGTCGCCGACTTCATCCCGGCGCTGGCCGGGGCCTTCGCCGACCTCTTCGCCTACCGGCGTCCGGTGGTGGCCGCCGTGAACGGCCACGCCATCGCCGGCGGCTGCGTGATCTCGTCGACCGCCGACCACCGGATCATGGCCGAGGGCCGGGGCCGGATCGGGGTCCCCGAGCTCCTCGTCGGCGTGCCGTTCCCGGCGGTGGCGCTCCTGGCGGTGCGCTTCGCCCTCGGTGATGTCGGCGCCGCTGACCTCCTCTATTCCGGCCGGACCCTCCGGCCCGACGAGGCCCGCCAGCGGGGCCTGGTCGACGAGGTCGTCCCGGAGGGCGAGCTCCTCGACCGGGCCGTGGCCAAGGCCGAGCAGCTGTCGGCCATCCCGGTGGCCACCTTCGAGCACACGAAGCGCTCGCTGCGGGACCGCTACTGGACCGAGCTGGAGACGACCGGCGTCCAGCGTGACGCCGAGATGCTCGAGCTGTGGAAGACGCCGACCATCCTGACGGCCGTCTCCGACTACGTGAAGAAGACCCTGGGGAAGTAGCGGCGTGGCCGATCCCGCCGCCCCCCGCTCGCCGTTCGCTCCCTGGGACCGGCGCGAGCTGCCCGGCCTGTTCACGGTCGAGGAGTCGGCCCGCCGTGTCGGGCACTACGCCTGGATCGAGATGCGCCTGTTCGAGGCCCTCGGCGGGTGGGTGGCCACGGTGCCCGAGCTCGACGTGAAGACCACGCTCGGCCGCCACTGCTACCACCACGCCTGGCACGCCGAGCTGTGGCACAAGCGGCTCCCGGAGCTCCGGGAGATGCGGCCCGAGCGGCTCATCGCCGCCCCCAACGCCGCTCTCGAGGCCTTCGTCGCCGCCCTCACCGAGCCCGAGGCGGCCGACCTCACCGTCGAGAAGCTGGTCGGCGTGTTCCGGGTGCTGCTCCCTCGCAAGATCGCCGCCTACACCTACCACCTGGCCGCCACCAGCCGGATCACCGACGGCCCGACGATCCGCTCGCTGGGGTTCATCCTCGACGACGAGACGACCGACTGGCGGGAGGGGGAGATGCTCCTCCAGTCGCTCATCGGGACCGACGAGGAGGTGGCCCGGGCCGCCCGGCGCCAGGCCGAACTGGAAGTGCTCATCAACCGGGCCGGCGGGATCGCCGGGCCCGGCAGCCTCGGCGCCCAGCCGGCGCCGTCGACCGTGGGGGCACCGTCATGAGGAAGAGCTTCCCGGCCTCCGACCTCGCCCGCGACAGCCGCTTCCGGCGGGCCCGCACCGAGGACCGCTTCGAGGATCCCCGCAACGAGTACCTCCCCCAGGGCCGCCGTCCGGGCAAGCTCACCCCTGAGCGGCCCGACGCCGCCCACGCCGCCCGGCAGATGATGCACGGCATCTTCGTCGGCGAGATCCAGGCCCTGGAAGGCGCCGGTCGGACGGTGTGGGACTTCGACGATACCGAGGCGCCCTTCGCCCTCAAGCTCGACATGGCCCGCCAGTGCTGGGACGAGGCCCGCCACACCGAGATCTCGGTCAAGCTCGGCGACTGGATGGGCACCGGCATCGGCGAGTTCGCCGAGACCGCCTTCCTCTACCAGGCGGCCTGCAACCCCGACCCCGTCCTCCGCCTCACCGGCGTCAACCGGGCCCTCGAGGGTCTGGCCATCGACGTCTTCAACACGATGCGGGAGTTCGGCCAGGCCTGCGGCGACCCGGTGCTCGAGTTCTGCGAGGACTGGATGCTGGCCGACGAGGTGACCCACGTGAAGATGGGCTCCGACTGGCTGCGCCGCCTCACCGAGCACGACCCCGAGCGGCGGGAGCGGGCGCTGGAGTTCCAGCGGGTGGTCGACAAGCTGTTCAGCTTCCGGGGCTTCCGGGGCGAGGGGGAGGACAGCCCGATCCAGTTGGCCCGGACCTTCCGCAAGATGGCCGGCTTCGGCGACGCCGAGATCGACACCATCGCCGCCGACGCCCGGGACGACGCCGACGAGGAGGGATGGAAAGCCCCCGTCGGATGATCGTCACCGTCGACCCGCCGGCCTTCTCCCTCGTGTACTTCGACGCCGGGCGGATCGCGGCGCTGACCGGTGAGGTCGGGGCGCTCGTCGGCCTGCCCGACGACGTCAGGGTCGGGATCGAGGTCGACGAGAAGAGCCCCTTCGGCAAGGCCTGGGGCGCCCTGTCCGGCCGCTCGGCGACCCTGTCGGTCGAAGGCGGCGCCTTCGAGGACCCCCAGCGTCTCCGCCAGTTCTCCGACGCCGGCGCCCGGCTCGTCCTCGCCCGGCTCCTCTACCGGGTGGCCGACCGGCTCGACCCGGCCTTCGGCGACCCCCCGGCCGACCCCGACCTCACCAAGGCCGAGCACGCCGCCTGGGACGCCTACTCCCTCGGTCGCTACGCCGCCCGGACCGGCCTCGACGCCGGCCAGGGCAAGCGCCGCTATGCCTTCCGGATCCGCCACGGCTTCGACGACGCCTCCGACCGGGCCTTCGACCAGCTCTGGTACGGCTCCGGGCTCAGCTGGCCCGACATCGAGAAGATCTGCACCCCCGCCTAGAGGAGGTCATGGGCGCTGATGGCCTCGAACAGGCCGAGGTCCGGCGGTCCGGCCAGGAGCGGGAGGGCCGCCGCCGCCATCTCCTCCGTCACGGCCGACGACAGGTGGTCCCGCTGGTGCTCGGGGCTCTCCCACTTCTCGTAGACCAGGAACCGTCCGGGCGTCGTCAGGGAGGCCACGAGGTCGATGTTCCGGCACCCGGGGCTCGTGCGGCCGAGGACCACGTACCGGGCCAGGACCGAAGCCAGGGCGGCCTCGGCTCCGGGACGGGCGTCGAACACGCCGGCGACCACTGCCAGTGAGATCTCGGTCACGAGAGGCGCGAAACCGTGGTTGACATCACTCTGTAACGCCGATCAGGGCCCTTTCAGGGAGGAGATGTCCGGATTGTGCCGAAATCCGGTGCAGATCGACAGCACTTACTGTGAACGGTCTCAGCAAATTCGGCGGACACGATCCGGAAGTCTTGACCGGCCCGGTATCGTAATGATCAAGGTGGTGTTGGATGCTGGGTGGCGAAGCCAAGCCCACGCGCGCTCCACGCGAAACCCGGAAAAGGAACTCCGTGGCCAAGGAACGAGTTGAGCGGGACGAGGAAGATCTCGTCCGGCTCTACCTCACCGACATCGGACAGTATCCCCTGCTCACCAAGGACGACGAGGTTCGTCTGGCCCAAGCGATCGAAGGCGGCAACGCCGCCCGGGTCGAGTTGGAGAAGGGGACCAGTATCTCGGCCAGCAAGAAGCGTGAGCTCCGCCGCTCGGTCACCGAGGGCGAGCAGGCGCAGCGCACGTTCGTGCAATCGAACCTGCGGCTGGTCGTGTCCATCGCCAAGAAATACCAGGCGTCCGGGCTCCCTCTTCTCGACCTCATCCAGGAGGGGAACCTGGGCCTGATGCACGCCGTCGAGAAGTTCGACTGGCGGAAGGGCTTCAAGTTCTCGACCTACGCCACGTGGTGGATCCGTCAGGCCATCACGCGGGGTATCGCCAACACCGGCCGTACGATCCGCCTTCCCGTCCACGCCGGCGACACGCTGGCCCGGCTCCAGAAGGCCCGGGCCCGCCTCGAGCTCAAGCTCGGGCGGCCGGCCACCCTCTCGGAGCTGGCCGTCGAGGTCGATATGCCGGAGGACAAGGTGACCGAGGCGCTGCGGTTCGCCGCCGAACCGCTGTCGCTGTCGGAGCCTCTCCGGGAAGACGGCGACGCCGAGCTGGGCGACATCGTCGAGGACCGGTCGGCCGAGTCGCCCTTCGAGGTGGCGGCCACGGCGCTGCTCCCGGCCGAGATCGAGAAGCTCCTGGCCCCGCTCGACGAGCGGGAGCGCCAGATCCTGGCCCTGCGGTTCGGGCTGGACCGGGGCGAGCCCCGCACCCTCGAAGAGGTCGGCGAGTACTTCAACCTCACCCGGGAGCGGATCCGCCAGATCGAGGCCCGGGCGATGTCGAAGCTGCGCCACCCGTCCTCCGACACCGGCGCCCGCGACCTCCTCGCCGTCTGACATCTCGACGCATCTCGTGCGAACGGCCGCCCATCCGGGCGGCCGTTTCGCGTGCGGAGGTGGCAGGAATCGAACCCACCGGACGGGGATCACCCGTCCCACTCGTTTTGAAGACGAGGGGGCCCACCAGGCGCCCGTTCACCTCCGGGATCCGTGTTAGCAGGTTAGAGTTCGGCCGTCACACTGTTCAGGAGGTCGGATGAAGAAGCTCATGCTCGTCGTCATCGTTCTGGCTCTCGGCGCCCTGGTTGCCAAGAAGAAGATGGCGGCCTAGGTCGTCAACCAGGCTGTGAAGGAGCCGGCGAACAGCGCCGGCGCTCCCCCCGTGTGCCAGAACAGCACCGTGTGGCGGTCGGTGAACCGGCCCTCCCGGGCCCACCCGATGAGGCCGGCCATCGCCTTCCCGGTGTAGACGGGGTCGAGGATCAGACCCTCGAGTCGGGCCACGGTCCGCAATGCTTCCAGGCACTCCGGCGTCGGCTGGCCGTAGCCGGCGCCGAAGCGCGTGTGGTCGATGTGGACCTCGCCGCCGGGGGCCGCCCGGCCGGCGGCGGTGGCGGTGGCCGTGGCGAGCTCGGGGATCCGCTCGTCGAGATCGGGCCGGGTGCCGACGTCGACCCCCAGCACCCGGGGCCCGGAGAGGTCGAGGCCGGCCAGGAGGCCGGCGTGGGTGCCGCCCGAGCCGTCGGCGACGACGATCCAGTCCAGGGGCCCGTCGAGCTGGCCGCTCAGCTCCCCGGCGGCCTCGACGTAGCCCAGGGCGCCGGTCACCGACGCCCCGCCGACGGGGATCGGATAGGGCCGGCCCCCGGCCTTGCGCACCTCGTCGGACAGCGCCTCGATCGACGCTTCGATGTCGTAATACTCCCGGGCGCCGCTGTCGTGGAGGTGGGCGCCGAGCAGATGGTCGAGCAGGAGGTTGCCGGTCGGTGGGCCGCCGGTCGACCCGGCCAGCGCCAGGTGGCACTCCAGACCCAGCCGGTTGGCGGCGGCGGCCGTCATCCGGCAGTGGTTCGACTGCGGGCCGCCACCGGTGACGAGGGTGTCGCAGCCGAGGGCGAGGGCCTCGGCGCAGAGGTGGTCGAGCTTGCGGGCCTTGTTGCCACCGAGCGCCAGGCCGGTCTGGTCGTCCCGCTTGACCAGCAGGCGGGGGCCGCCGAGCCAGTCGGTCAGGCGGTCGAGCGGTTCGAGCGGCGTCGGCCGGTGCGAGAGCGGCAGTGGAGCCGGTCTCACCCCCGGTGCCCGAAGGCGAGGCGGGGAAGGAGGCCGGGCTTGCGGCGGTGCTGGGCCCAGCGGTAGCCGGCCACACCGAGGCCGACGGCGGCCACCACGCCGCCCACCGCCGCCGTGGGCGCCGGGGCCGGGGTGGGAACCCGGCGCCGGAGCCGGACGGGCTGGTCGAACTCCCGGATCTCCCACTCCCGCTGGCGGGCGAGGCGGGCCAGCTCCCGGTCGGGGTTGACCGCCACCGGATGGCCGACGATCTCGAGCATGGGGGCGTCGGTGATGGAGTCGGAGTAGGCGTAGGAGCCGGCGAGGTCGATGCCGTCGCGCTCCGCCGCGGCCCGGATCGCCGCCGCCTTGTGGGGCCCGTAGGCGTAGAACTCGAGCTCGCCGGTGTAGCGGCCTTCCCGGTCGACGCGGGACCGGCTGGCGATGCACTCGTCGATGCCGAGGTACTCGGCCAGGTGGGCCACGATCTCCATCGGCGACGACGAGACGAGGAAGATCTTGCGCCCGGCGTCGAGGTGGTCCTCGAACAGCTCGAGGGCCTCGGCGTAGATGATCGGGGCCACGATCGTCTCGAACGTCTGTCCGACGATGCCGCTGACCCGGGCCTGATCCCAGCCCCGGGTGACCGACAGCATCTTGTCGCGGGCCCGCTCCATCCGGGCCTCGTCGGCGCCCCGGAGCCGGTAGATCGCCTGGTTGTAGGCGCTCTTGAGCAGCGCCGAGCGGGACAGGAGGCCCTCGCGGTAGAGCGGCCGGCCGAACGCCAGCACCGAGCTCTTGGCGATGACGGTCTTGTCGAGATCGAAGAAGGCGCCCTCCATGGGACCCGTCAGCATAGGAGCCGCCTCCGTAATTCCGTTGCCGCCCTGTGAACGCCCTGGGTACGGTGCCCTCGGAGCGGTGCGCCGTCGCCGCCGCTCCCCTTCCCCCTTCGCCGTTCGTGTCGCGGTGCGCCCGGTCCCGGCCGCGCCGCCCTCCCCGAAGGGGGCTGTTCCGTGCTGCTCACGCTGTGGTCGCCGAAAGGCGGCTCGGGTACTTCTGTCGTCGCCGCCGCCCTGGCACTGGTCGCCGCCGGGCGGGGCGAGTCCCGTCTGGCCGACCTCGGTGGGGACCAGCCGGCCATCCTCGGTCTGCCCCCGACGGTCCGTCCGGTCGCCGCCCCGGACGACGGGCTGGTGGGTTGGCTGGCGGCCGGCCCGGTGGCCCCCACCGAGCGGCTCGACGGCCTCGCGGTCCCGGCAGGCCCCGGTTTGGCGGTCCTGCCCCGGGGTTCGGGGCGGCTGGAGGTCGCCGCCGCCGAGGCCGGGGCGGCGTTGGCCGTCGCACTGCGCGACGGCTCCACGACCGTGGTCGACGCCGGGGCCGCCGAGGCGCCTGCCGCCGGCGCGTTGCTGGCCGTCTCCGACGTCATTCTGATGGTCATCCGCCCCTGCTATCTGGCGTTGCGCCGGGCGGTGGCCGACCCCCGGCTCGGAGCTTCCGACGGCGCCGTCCTCGTCGAGGAGCCGGGCCGGGCGCTCGACGCCGCCGACGTCGCGGAGGTGCTCGGCGTCCCGGTGGTGGGCCGGGTCCCCTGCCGGGCCGAGATCGCCCGGGCCGTCGACGCCGGGGTTCTGCGCGACCACCTGCCGGCCGCCCTGGCCGGGCCCGCCGGGGCGCTGCTCGACCGGCTGCCCGAGGTGGTGGACGGGCGGTGGGCGGCGTGAGCGGTCTGGAGGCCCTCCTCGGCGACCCGGAGGTCACGGAGATCCTCCTCAACGGCGGTGGCCGGGCCTTCGTGGAGCGGGCCGGGCGGCTCGAGCCGGCCGACGTCGGCCTCGACGAGAGCGGGGTGCGGCGGGTCGTCGAGCGGATCATCGCCCCACTCGGCCTGCGGCTCGACCCGTCGTCGCCGATGGTCGACGCCCGGTTGCCCGACGGGTCGCGCCTCCACGCCGTCCTGGCCCCGGTGGCGGTCGACGGCACCTGTGTGGCCATCCGCCGGTTCGGGGGCGGGCGGCACCGGCTCGAGGACTTCGGCGCCGCCGGTGAGGTCGGCCGGCTCCTGCGGTGGGCCGTGCACGCGGGGTGGAACCTCCTGCTCTCCGGTGGCACCGGGGCGGGCAAGACGACGCTGCTCAACACCCTGGCCGCCGAGATCGGCCCCGACGAGCGCATCGTCACGATCGAGGAGACGGCCGAGTTGGCCCTGGCGCAGCCCCATGTCGTGCGGCTCGAGGCCCGGCCGGCCAATGCCGAGGGAGCGGGGGCCGTCCCCGTCCGGGCGCTGGTCCGGGCGGCGCTGCGGCTGCGGCCCGACCGGCTCATCGTGGGCGAGGTCCGGGGCGGGGAGGCCTTCGACCTCCTCCAGGCCCTCAACACCGGCCATGCCGGCTCGCTCAGCACCATCCATTCCAACGGCCCGGCCGATGCGCTGGCCCGGCTCGAGAGCCTGGTCCTCCTGGCCGGCCTCGGGCTGCCCCTGGAGGCGATCAGGGCCCAGATCCGGTCGTCGATCGACGCCGTCGTCCACGTCGCCCGCCACCCCGACGGCCGGCGGATGATCGAGGCCGTCGCCGAGCTCACCGGCCCGACCGGCCTGCACCTTCTCCATCCCCCCACAGCGGGCGCCACCCCGCCCCTCCGCCCGCCGCGCCGGCCCGACGTCGCCGCTTCCGATCCGGGTGGGCCCGAGTGCTGACGGCGGGCAGCGGTCGCTTCCGGCCCTTTTTTGCGACGAGGCCGGTCGCCGCGGCCCGGCGCCGGCGACGGGACGCCGCTCTGGCCGCGGCGCTGCCCGACCTGCTCGACCGGGTGGCGGGCGGGCTGCGGGCCGGCGCGGCGCCGCACGGGGCCTTGGCCGACGCGGCCGCCGGTCCCGACGTCCCGGAAGGGTTGGCGGCTGATCTTGCGACCGTGAGCGGCCGGGCCGGGGAGGTCGGGCTCGGCCCGGCGCTGGCCACCTGGGTCGAGGAGCGGCCGCTTCCGGCCGTGGCCGCGGTGGCCGCCGCCCTCCGGGTGACCGTCGGGGCCGGCGGCCCGGGCGCCCCCGCCCTCGAGGGCCTGGCGTCCGCCCTGCGCGACCGGCACGACGCCGCGGCGGAGGTCGCCGCCCTCTCCGCCCAGGCCCGCCTCTCCGCCCTCGTGGTCGGCGCCGCCCCCCTCGCCTCGCTCGCCTTCTCCGTCCTCGCCGACCGCCGGGTCGCCCCCACCCTCATCGCCACCGCCCCCGGCCGCGGCTGCCTCCTGGCCGGTCTGGTGCTCGAAGGGCTGGCCGCCGTCTGGATGCGCCGGATCGTGCGCTGCGAATGGTGACCGCCCTCCGTCGGCCGGGGATCCGCCGCCCGGCCGTCGCCGATCGGTGCGACGAGGCGGTGGCCCTCACCGCCGATCTCCTGGCCGTGGCGGTGGCCGCCGGGTTGACGCCCTTCCTCGCGGTGCAGCTGGCCGCGGATTTCAGCCCGGAGGCGGTGGCCCGCGGTCTCCGGTCGGTCGTGGCGGCCGCCACCGACGGGATGCGGCTGGCCGAGG
>DASYFF010000202.1:0-10285 GCA_036498605.1 Acidimicrobiia bacterium
GGGGCGGCGGCGTCCCGCCCGAGCACCGGGAGCGCATCTTCGAGCGCTTCTACCGTCGCTCGGCGGAGGCCGGCGACCGCCGCCGACCCCCTCGGCGCCCGCTTCGTGGTCGAAATCCCGGTGGCGGACCAGTCCCATAGATTGCATTCCGGTATCAAGGGTGTCAGAAACACTTCGTTGTGAAATCGGATGGTCCGACGTTATGTTCGGAGGTGGTCGACAGAGTTTCCTCATGTCGATCTCCCTGAAGTCGAGCGTGGCCATGGAGCGCAACCCATGGCCACGCTTGCGCGTCCGGCGTTACCGGAATGAAATCTTCGTCACCGCCCCGTCATCAGAAAGAGAAATGCGGGTCGGCGAATATGCACAAGTCTTGACATCCCGTGGGGCGATAGCTACACATCGATATGGGCCATAAGGCAAGGCCCGCGTGCACCCCGAGTCCATCGCACACACGGACTTTCCATAGCAGCACTCGAAGCAGCAGCACTCGAAGCGGGAGGGGGGATCTCCATGAGGAGATACAAGCGCGCCGCCAGAACCGGCATTGTCGTCGCTGGCGCGCTGTCACTGTTGATGGCCTATCCGGGCGTCTCGAACGGGAGTCAGAACCCGAAGTCGTTCGACCAGGCCATGCGCCAGTCCCGGGAACGGGCCGAGGCCATCAACAACGTCAACGACGTACCGAAGGTCACGCAGAACCTGATCCCTGGCGCGCTAGGGGCCCGGGACCTGGCCATCAAGGAGTTCAAGGCGACGGTCGACGCGCCGCTCGACAGCAAGCCGGAGTACACCGTCATCTGGTCCGGCAAGGAGAACGCCGGCGACATGAGCGGCAACGACACGATGCGGTTCGTCAACCAGGGCTCGATCAGCCCGACGGGCCTCATCAACGTCGGCAGCAAGCAGTTCATCCCCGGCCTTGACGCGATGGTGGTGGTCGACGTCCGCAAGCTCAACGTCGACGGAACGCCGAACAAGGACTACGGCAAGGTCGTCAACTTCGTCCAGGTCCCGCCGCCGTTCGGGGTTGAGAGCGAGCCGCACCACATGCAGTACGAGTGGCATCCCGGCGAGCCGATCGTGGCCGGCCACCTCTTCACCGACCTGACGACGATCTGGGACGTGAACGACATCCCCAACATCACGCTGAAGAACATCGTGCGGGGCGAGGAGAACCCGATCGGGGCCTTCCCCGACGCCTTCGACTTCGCCGGCAAGGACGCCATCGGCACGTACATGACCGCCGGCGAGCCGAACTACGGCGGATCGCCGGGTTCGGTCGTGGTGTTCAAGCCGGACTCGTCCAAGGGCATGGTGCAGGCGTCGGAGACGGCGGCCAGCCAGGTCGGGGCCGCGTTGCACGGTAACCCGAACGGCGTGCCCGAGCCGTGCACGCCGATCGAGGCCCGGCCGGCGCTCACGTGCGGCAACCCGCACGGCATCCAGGCCCGGCCCGACCTCAACCGGATGATCACCACCGACTACGCCGACGCCCGGGAGCTCGGCTCCGACCCGCTGAAGACGGTCGAGCAGCACGCCTTCCGGCCGACGGCCCGGATCTGGGACATCTCCAATCCCGAGGCGCCGAAGCTGGTCTCGGTGGGGCACATGCCGAAGAGCGTGAAGAACCCGCCGAACCCGGCCCACGACAACATCGGCATCATGGAGACGGGCAAGACCTTCGCCCCGGCCAAGGGCGTCTTCGCGGAGTCGATGTGCGGCGGGGGGATCTTCTTCCTGCCCGACATCACCAACGTCCAGCCCGATTCGTCGTCCCAGTGGAAGCAGGTCTGGGATGACGGCATGACGGAGCTCCAGGTGCCGAACATGACCAACCTCGGTTCCGGCAAGGGCAACGGCGCCGAGCCCGGTGCCTGCGCCGGTGGCGCCTGGACCCAGGTCAGCCACGACAACCGGTTCATGTTCCACACCGTCGGCGGGCGCAACCCGGGGTCGACCAACACCTTCGACAACGGCACGCCGAAGATGATCTACGTCATCAACGTCGAGAAGCTGATCAAGCACGCCGAGCAGACCGGCACGGTCGACTGCACCATCACCAGTGGCCGGGAAATCGGTGTGGGCCACGGCGACGCCGACGACTGCCCGACGCTGGCCGGCGTGCTGACGGTCGACGACAACACCTCCGGCGGGCCGCACTGGGCCGGCCTCGACAACCACAACCTGACGGCCACCGGCGCCCCGACCCGGATGATGTTCTGCGACTACTTCGTCGCCCGGACGGGCTACGACGGCAACCACCGCTGCTACATGGCCAACGTCAACCCCGACACCGGGGCCCTGAGCTACGACACGACCTTCCGTGACGAGTACAACGGGTCGCTCGGGATCGACTTCAACCGCAAGGACTGGCCCGGCCACCCCGACGCCGGCTTCTACAAGCCGCACTCGATGGTGTGGGTCGTCCCCGAGGCGGTGGCCGGCACCGGCTGACCCCCGCAGTCAGGGCTGCGCCTGGTGCAGCTCGATGAGGTTGCCCGACGGATCGGAGACGAAGGACTGCAGGCTCCGGCCGATCGGGCGAGGATCACCCACCTCGACGCCACGGTCGCGCAGTTCGGCGATCGTGGCGTCGAGGTCCTCGACCAGGAGGGCGAAGTGCTGCCCGAGGCCGGGCGGCGTCTCGCCCTCGACGAGGTGCAGTTGCTGGCCCCCGGCGTCGAGCCAGGCCCCACCGATGCCGAGCTCCGGCCGGTCGGTGCGCTGCTCCAGACCCAGCACGTCGGTGTAGAAGGACAGCGCCTTCTCGACGTCGGGGACCATGATCGAGACGTGGTGGACCGCCAGTGGCCGCATGCGTCGCTCCTCCCAACCGGGGGCCGTTGGCCCAGAATAGGGCCATGCGAGCACTGGTACTGCAGGAGTTCAAGGGTCCGGACGGCGTGGCCGTCGAAGACGTCGGAGTCCCGGAGCCCGACGAGCGGCGGTCGGCGCTGATCGAGGTACACGCCGCGGGGGTCAGCTTCGCCGACATGCTCATCACCCGGGGTGAGTACCAGGTCCGGCCGCCACTTCCGTTCGTCCCCGGGCTCGAGGTGGCGGGCGTGGTGCGCCAGGCGCCATCGGGATCGGGATTCCAGACCGGCGACCGGGTGGCGGCCTTCATGTTCGGAGGGGCGTTCGCCGAAGAGGCCACCGCCGACCCGGCCACCATGGTCACCATCCCCGACCACGTCGGCTTCGCCGCCGCCGCCGGGCTGATCGTCAACTACCAGACGGCCTGGTTCGCCCTCGCCCGGCGGGCCCGGCTCCAGCCGGGGGAGCAGGTCCTCGTCCAGGGGGCGGGCGGCGGGCTCGGGGTGGCGGTGATCCAGGTCGCCCGGGCCCTCGGCGCCCGGGTCGTCGGGGTGGCCGCCGGCCCGGCCAAGGCGGCCATGGCCGAGACGGCGGGGGCCGACGCCGTCGTCGACGCCGGCGACGGCTGGCCCGACGCCGTCCGGGCTGCCACCGGTGGCGGCGTGGACGTGGTCGTCGACCCCGTCGGCGGCGACCGGTTCCTCGACAGCCTCCGGCTCCTGCGCCCCGAGGGGCGGCTCGTCGTCGTCGGCTTCGCCGGCGGCGCCATCCCCGAGGTCAAGGTGAACCGCCTGCTGCTGCGCAACATCAGCGTCCTCGGGGCCGCCTGGCGGGAGTTCCTCGCCACCGAAGCAGGCTTCGTGGCCGAGGCGGCCGCCGCCCTCGACGGTCTCGTGGCCGATGGCCGCCTGACGCCCCTGGTCGGCGCCACCTACCCCCTGGAGGACGGCGCCACGGCCCTGCGCGACCTCGCCGACCGCCGGGCCGTGGGCAAGCTCGTCCTGACCGTCCGCTAGCGCGACAGCCCCCGCTTACACAGGCCCCGGATCTGGCGGCGGCGGCCCGCACCGGCCAGGATGGTGGCCCCAGGGCCGACGTTCAGGCGGAGGACCACGCCCATGCCGAGCACCCGATACCGAATGGCGGTGGTCGCCATGGCGGCACTCGGCGCCGCCGGCGTCGCCCGGTTCGTGGACAGCTCCCAGGCGTCCACCGGCCAGCGCGAGGCGCTCCCGGCGGCCACGGTCACCCCCGCCGACGCCGACCCGTCCGCCGGGGCACCGTCCGCCGGGGCACCGTCCGCCGAGGCACCGTCGGCCGCCCCGGGGCCCGACACGACGCCGGCCCCCCTCGACACCACGACCACGACGGCGCCGCCGCAGATCCACGCCACCCTCTCGCCGGGTGACGGCGAGGTCGTCGGCGTCGGGATGCCGGCCACCGTCACCTTCGACCGCGCCGTGGGCGCCGCCGACCGCCCGGCTGTGGAGGCCCGCCTGTCGGTCACCGCGAACCCGCCGGTGGAGGGGGACTGGCGCTGGATCACCCCGGCCATCGTCCACTGGCGCCCGTCCGCCTACTGGTCGCCGGGCACCGTCGTCGGCGTCCACAGCGACCTGCGGGGCCTCCAGGTCGGCGGAGCCCAGGGCGCCGACGAGCGCACCGTCCAGTTCCGGGTCGGCGACGCCCACGTCTCGACCGTCGACATCGCCACCCACCAGATGACCGTGACCAGCAACGGCCAGGTGGTGCGGGTCATCCCCATGAGCGCCGGGCGGGACCGCTACCCGACCCACAGTGGCGTCCACATCGCCCTCGAGAAGTCGAAGCTGGTGACGATGGACTCCTCGACCGTCGGGATCCCCCGCGACTCGCCGGGCGGCTACTACCGCAAGGTGGCCTGGGCCACCCGCCTGTCCTACAGCGGGACCTACGTCCACGCCGCCCCCTGGTCGGCCGGGGCGCAGGGGGAACGCAACGTCTCGCACGGCTGCATCAACATCAGTACCGCCGACGCCCAGTGGTTCTACGGCTTCACCCAGCGGGGCGACGTCGTCTCCGTCGTCAACTCTCCGTCCAAGCCGCTGGTCTACGACCCGGGCATGGCCGACTGGAACATCCCCTGGGACCAGTGGAAGGCGGGCGACACCGCCCGCTGAGGATCAGGGCGCCAGCCCGCCCGTCAGCAGGGCCACGATCCGGTCCTCGACCTGCTGGGCGAAGGGCCACCCGAACCCGCCGTTCACGATGAGGGCGAAGCGCCGGGTCGGTGTGGTGGCGATGCGCCCCACCATGGCCGCCGCCCCGTTGATCCAGCCGGTCTTGGCCGCCAGGCGGATCTCGGCCGGGGTTCCGACGAAGCGCCGGGCCAGCGTCCCGGTGCGGCCGGCGATTGCCAGGCCTGAGTCGAGCACGCTGAACGGTCCCAGCCGCGACAGGTTCAGGGCGCCGAGCAGGGCCCGGCAGCTCGCCCGGTTCCCGACGTCGAGCCCCGACCCGTCGGCCAGGTGGACGCCGTCGACGGGCACGCCGAGGCGCCCGTCCTCCTCCACCACCCGGGCGGTGCCACCGGCGGTCAGGCCCGGCCCGCCGTACTGGTGGTCGAGTTCCTTGACCAGCATCTCGGCCACGTAGTTGTCGCTGGAGCGGAGCATGCCGGCCACGATCTGGGTCAGCGGGGCGGAGCGCACCTGGGCCAGGACGACACCGTCCCGGGGCGCCGACCCGCCGCCCGCCGGCGGCGGGAGGGTCACCCCCCGGTCGCCGAGAAGGCGGCCGAGGGCGGTGGCGGCGCTCAGGGCCGGGTCGCCGGCCACGGTCTGGTTGGCGCCCCAGCTGGCCAGCCCCTCGTTGACCGTGAGGGCCCCGAGCGATCCGACCTCGGCCGAGCTGACGTAGGACGGCTTCCACGACGGCACCGACCGTTGCGGCTCGTACCGGGCCTCGTCGGTCCGGAGGCCGGCGGGGATGGACCGCACGCCGTGGGCCACCAGCTCGTCGGCCAGCGCCGCCAGCGGCGTGACGGGCGTCTCGGCGGTGCGGGGCTTGCCGGCCAGGTAGCCGGCGTAGTCCGGGGTGGCGAGTTAGGGATCACCGCCGCCGACCAGCCAGGCGTCGTCGAGGGACCCGTCCTGGGGCGGGCGGGGCGCCACCACCTTCGTCTCGAAGCGGAAGTCGGGCCCCAGCCGGGACAGCGCCGCCGCCGCCACCAGCATCTTCTGGGTCGAGGCGGGGATGAAGGTCGAACCCGAGTCGTGGTCGAAGATCGGCACGCCGTCGTCCTCGACGACGAGGCAGCCGTTCAGGCCGGCCATGGTCTGCCCCAGGGCCTCGGCCAGCGTCCGGGGGACGGGCGGCACGGCCGGCGGACGGGCGGCGGCCGCCACCCGGGCCGGGGCCGGAGGCGGGGGTGCGGCGACCGTGGTCGGGGTGATCGACGAGGACGTCGTCTCGGGGGCCGGGGCCGGAGGCCCGGTCACCGGCGGCGCCGTGGCCGGGGGCGTCAGGAGCACCGGCCGGACGGCGGCGGCCGTCTCGGCTCCGGCGCCGTGGCCGTGCGTCCGGGTGACGACGACGGCCAGTCCGGTGGCGGCCGTCACCGTCACCAGGGCGGCGATGAGTCCTGCCCTCGCCCGCCCCCGGTCGCCCTCCGGGGCAGGCGGCATCAACGTGTCCGGCTCCACAGGGCAACGGTAATAGGTGGACCCGCCCAGATGGGAGGATGCTCCCTCAGGAAAACACAGGGATCAGCCTCGGTGAACGGCCTGTTACGTCGCGCCGTAGCCTTTCGCCCCGGGGTTCGAGTGTTTGTCATGATCACGGTGGAGGAGAGGGCGAGGAGGTTGGCGTGGCTGACAGCTTCACGATCACTGACAACCGGACGGGCAAGAGCGTCGAGGTCCCCATCGAGAACGGGGGCATCTCCAGCCGGGCCGTCCGCGAGCTCGATCCCAACGTCTTCATCTACGACCCGGCCTTCCTCCAGACGGCCGCCTGCCGCAGCTCGATCACCTATCTCGACGGCGACAACGGGATCCTCCGCTACCGGGGCTATCCGATCCAGGAGCTGGCCGAGCAGTCGAGCTACCTGGAGGTCGCCTACCTGATCGTCCACGGCGAGCTCCCGTCCCGGGCCGAGTTCGAGAAGTGGACGCACGACATCACCTTCCACACCTACGTCCACGAGAACGTCAGGAAGCGGTTCATGGACGGCTTCCACCACGATGCCCACCCCATGGGCATCCTCGTGGCCACCGTCGGCGCCCTGTCGACCTTCTATCCCGAGGCCAAGAACATCGGCGACCCCGAGGTGCGGATGCGCCAGGTCGTGCGGCTCATCGCCAAGATGCCCACGCTGGCCGCCTTCGCCCACCGCTTTTCGGTCGGGCTGCCGTTCGTGTTCCCCGACAACTCGCTCGACTTCCCGTCGAACTTCCTGTCGATGATGTGGAAGATCGCCGAGCCCCGCTACGAGCCCGACCCCACGCTGGCCCGGGCCCTCGACCAGCTGTTCATCCTCCATGCCGACCACGAGCAGAACTGCTCGACCACGGCCATGCGGGTCGTCGGCTCGGCCCACGCCGACCCCTACTCGTCGACCGCCGCCGCCTGCGCCGCCCTCTACGGGCCGCTGCACGGCGGGGCAAACGAGGCGGTCGTGCGGATGCTGACGGAGATCGGCTCGCTGGAGAACATCGGCCCCTACGTGGCGGCCGTCAAGGAGGGCAAGGCCCGCCTCATGGGCTTCGGCCACCGGGTCTACAAGAGCTACGACCCCCGGGCCCGCATCATCAAGGCCACGGCCGACAAGGTGTTCGAGGTCACCGGGCGCAACCCGCTGCTCGACATCGCCCTGAAGCTGGAAGAGATCGCCCTGGCCGACGACTACTTCATCTCGAGGAAGCTCTACCCCAACGTCGACTTCTACTCCGGGCTGATCTACCAGGCGATGGGGTTCCCGGTCGACATGTTCCCCGTGCTGTTCGCCATCCCCCGGACGGCCGGGTGGGTGTCGCACTGGATGGAACTCCTCGGCGATCCCGATCAGAAGATCTCCCGGCCCCGTCAGCTCTACATCGGCCCCGACGAACGGCCCTACGTCCCGATCCGCGATCGTCACTGACGTAGTAGATTTCCCCTCGAAGAGGTCCGGCGACCCGGGGGGCGAGCATGGACCGGTACCCCGGAGGGCTCCCGAAGAGCTTCCTCCAACCGTGTCTGCTGTTGCTGCTGAAAGAGGAGCCCGGCTACGGGTACGACCTCGTCACGCGCCTCAAGCAGCTCGGGATCGACGACGACTCGGCCGCCGTCTACCGGTCGCTGCGCACCCTGGAGGAGAAGGGCGCCGTCTACTCCTACTGGAACACGTCGTCGACCGGTCCCGCCCGGCGCATGTACCGGCTGACACCGGCCGGGGAGGAGCAGCTCCAGGCGGCGGTGGAGGCCCTGGCCGAGACGCACCTGGCCATCGAGCGCTACCTCTGCCGTCACGCCCTGGCCCAGTCGAAAGCTCTCGAGCCCACCGACGGTGACGACCCCGAGCCCACGAGGCCCCGGCCTTCGGGGGTGGCGGCCCTGCGCCGGTCGTTACGGTGACCGCCGCGGTCCGGGAGTTCGACCGTCGCGTCGAGCCCGGGCTGGCCCTCGTCGAGAGCGCGGAAGAGATTGCCAGGGCGTGCCACGCCATGGCCGCCCGCTTCCACCGGAGCGGGAAGCTCCTGGTCTTCGGCAACGGGGGCGGCGCCACCGACGCCGAGCACATCGCCGTGGAGTTCGTCCACCCGGTCATCGTGGGCAAGCGGGCCCTGCCGGCGCTGTCGCTGGCCGCCGACCCCACCGTCCTGACCGGCATCGCCGGGCGGGAGGGCTTCGGCGAGGTGTTCGCCCACCAGCTGGGCCAGCTGGCCGACCCCGACGACATCGCCCTCGGCGTCACCGCTGACGGGCACTGCGCCAACGTCACCCGCGGCCTCGAGGAGGCCCGCCGCCTGGGGCTGCTGACCGTGGCCCTGGCCGGGGGCGACGGCGGCGCCCTGGCCGGCAACGCGGCCGTCGAGCATCTCGTCGTCGTCCGGTCGGATGACCCGGAGGTCGTCAAGGAGGTCCACGTCACCGTCTACCACGTGCTGTGGGAGCTGGTGCACGTCTTCTTCGAGCATCCCGGGGTGCTGGCGTGACCCTTCCGGGGGACACCCCCGGGCCCCCGGGCGTGCCCGAGTGCCACGACGACGTCTACATCACCTGCGGCGACGTGGCCGTGCCGGTCCGGGTGGTGGAGCTGCGCTCCGGCGACCTGGCCCTCGTCGACACCGGCCAGACCCTGGAGGAGATCAGCGTGGCCCTCGTCGACACCCACGTCGGGGGGCGGGTGCTGGTCCATGCCAAGGAGGCCATCGCCGCCCTGCCCGACACCGACGCCAGCGACATGATTGACAGCGGGGACGGGCGATGAGGGCCGAGGGCGTCGAGAGCCTCTACCCCTTCCTCTACGCCGTCGAGAGCGACCTCGACTCCGTCCTGGCCGAGGTGCGCCGCTCGACGGTCGAGAAGGCCACCGAGATCGTGGCCCTGCGCCGCCGGCTGGCCGAGGAGCAGGGCGAGGCGCTGGCGGCCTGCGCGGCGGAGATGGCCACCCGCTTTGCCACCCGTGGGCGCCTGCTCACCTTCGGCAACGGCGGCAGCAGCACCGACGCTGCCGACGTCGCGCAGCTCTTTCTCCAGCCGAGGACCGGCCGCCCGTTGCCCGCCTTCTGCCTCGGTAGCACGGTGGCGGTGCTGACCGCCCTGTCCAACGACGTCGGATTCGACGTCGTCTACGCCCGCCAGGTGGCGGCCTTCGGCCGCCCCGGCGACATGGTCTTCGGCATCTCGACCAGCGGCGGCTCCCGCAACGTCCTCCGGGGCTTCGAGGAGGCCCGCCGTCACGGCCTCCTCACCGTGGGGATGGCCGGCTACGAGGGCGGCCAGATGGCCGAGTCGGGCCTCGTCGACCACCTCTTCGTGGTGCCGTCGGCCTCGGTCCACCGCATCCAGGAGGCCCAGACGACGGCCTACCACGTGCTGTGGACGCTGGTCCAGGAGGCCCTCGGCCCGGCAACGGACGAGCCGGAGTGAGCGCCCCGGCCGGCGGCCGGGTGCGAACACGGATCCGCGTCGAAGGGATCGTGCAGGGCGTCGGCTTCCGGCCCTACGTCTTCGGCCTGGCCACCCGCCTCGCCCTGGCGGGCTTCGTCGGCAATGACGCCCAGGGGGTCTTCGTCGAGGTCGAGGGGGCCAACGGGGCGGTGGCCGAGTTCTTGCACGTCCTCGAGACCGACCCTCCGCCGCTGGCCGTCATCGAACGGGTTACGGCCGCCGCCGTGCCGGCGGTGGGGGAGGAGCGCTTCACCATCGTCGAGAGCCGGACGGGTGGGGAGCGCCAGGCCCTGATCTCGCCCGACACCGCCACCTGCGACGACTGCCTGGC
>DASYFF010000203.1:0-4070 GCA_036498605.1 Acidimicrobiia bacterium
CCGTCGGTCGAGGACAACACGGCCGCCACGTCGTCGATCGGCGCCCCGGAGGCGGCCCGCACCGCGGCCAGGACCAGGTTGAGGAAGCCGTGGTGCACGAAGCCGGTCGCCCCGTCCCGGTGGCGGAGGGCGCCGTGGAGCCCGGCCGTCGCCTTGAACGGCACGCCGTGCTCGAAGCAGGCGCCGACGAAGGCCGCCAGCTCCTCGGGGGACGGGAACAGCTCAGCCCTCGCCCCGCCGCAGCGGACCTTGGCGCCTAGCGGCCCGCCGGACCCGGGCGGCTGCCGGGCGGCGACCGTCTTGACCCAGCCGGGGTCACGGGGTCCCTCCACGAAGGCCGCCGAACCCACCCCGTCCAGGGCGTCGAGGGCGTCGCCCACCTCGCCGGCCGTCGGCGCCGGCACCTCGATCAGCTCCAGGGCCAGCCCGTCCTCGCCGGCCACCTCGGCCACGGCCGCCGGCAGCGAGCCGAGCCCGGTGTCGAGGATCAGCCCCAGCCGCAGCGGCCGCCCGTCCGGCGGACCCAGTGCGGAGGACAGCTCGGCCAGCCGGCTGGCGGGGCAGAGGAAGCGGTGCGAGAGCATCGGATGACCCGCCGACTCGTCGGAGCGGTGGCGGGCCAGGGCGTCGGCCATGGGGAGCAGGGCGGGCGGGAAGAGGCCGGCGTCGTCGACGAGCGCGGCCAGGAGGTTCAACGGTCGAGGCCCCGGGCCCAGGTCCAGGCGTACTCCGGGTCCTCCGCCTCCCGGGCGGCGGCGCCCAGGCCCAACGGCCGGAAGGTGTCGACCATCACCGCCACCTCCTCGGTGCCGGGCTGGCCCACGGCCGCCTCGACGCTGCCGGGCTGGGGGCCGTGGATGAACCCGGCGGGGTGGAGGCTGATCGAGCCCAGCCCGATGCCCGACCCCTTGCGGGACATGAAGTCGCCCCCCACGTAGAACAGCACCTCGTCGGAGTCGACGTTGGCGTGGTTGTAGGGCACCGGCACCGCCTCGGGGTGGAAATCGAAGAGGCGGGGCACGAAGGAGCAGACGACGAAGTTGGGGCCCTCGAAGGTCTGGTGGACGGGCGGCGGCTGGTGGAGCCGCCCCACGATCGGCTCGAAGTCGGCGATGTTGAAGGCCCAGGGGTAGAGGCAGCCGTCCCACCCGACAACGTCGAACGGGTGGTGGCGGTAGGTGTAGCGGGTCAGGCCGTCCCGGGTGCGGACCAGCACCGGCGTCTCGCCCTCGTCGACCAGCAGCGGCCCCTCCGGCCCCCGGAGGTCGCGCTCGCAGTAGGGGGCGTGCTCCAGGAACTGCCCGGCCGGCGACAGGTACCGCCGGGGCGGGCGGATGTGGCCCCGGGCCTCGAGCACCAGGGCCCGGAAGGGCTCACCGCCGGACGCCGGCACCCACCGGTGTGTCGTCGACGTGGGGACCACCAGGTAGTCGCCTGGTCCGACCGCCAGGGCGCCGTAGACCGACTCGAAGGTGGCCGTGCCCGATTCGACATAGACCAGTTCGTCGCCGGTGGCGTTGCGATAGAGTTCGCTGACATTTCCCGCCGCTGGGGCGGCGAGGAGCAGGCGGACGTCGTCGTTGGCCAGCAGAAGCTGCCGGCCGGTCACGGCGTCTCCTTGGGCAGAGAGGGCATGCGTACGGAGATGGCGCGGCAGCAGTGGCCGGTTGGCCGTGACCTCAGTGATCGCCGGCGCCTCGTCGACGGCCTCGGCCTTGACGATCGCCGTGGGCGGCTGGCGGTGGTAGAGCAGCGCCGAGTCGGCCGAGAAGCCCTCGACGCCCATGAGCTCCTCGCTGTGGAGCCCCCCGCCGGGCCGCTCGAAGCGGATGTGACGTTTCCGGGGAACGTCCCCTACCCGACGGTAGTAAGGCATCGCAGAAAACCTTACGTGCCCCGTTCGTCAGCCGCTTCAGCCGCGCCCAAAATCGGCACTCGATGCCGGAAAAACATTGACGGATAAGGGTTCTCGACGTTTGTCAATTACTTCCAAACGGGTAGGAACGCCCCAGTCTCAGCGTCAACATATGTAACATTCACCACAATGCACGCCAAAAATCACAACACTCACTGCACCCGGGGAGGGTCCACGTGAAACGGTCGCTCCATATCGCCGTGCTCGCGGTACTTGCATTGATGCTGCTCGGACCGATACCGAAGTCGCTGGCCGGTACGCCGGCCCTACCCCGGTCTCGCGAGGGGGTGCCGGCGCTCGAGACGCTGGGGGTGAGCGCCAGCGACGCCGCCGCCTACGGGAGCGGCGCCATCCTCCACGCCGACGCGCTGCGCCAGGGCGCCCACGCCCTGGTCGACCTCGACGTCGCCTTCTCGGGCTCGGCCTTCTCGTCGGCCGTGCCCAGCAAGGCCTACACCAACGAGGTCAGCCGGCTCGTCTCGCCCAAGCTGGCCGCCAACGCCGCCCACGGCCGGGGCTCGGCCCTCGAGCTCGGGATCGGCTCCGATCCCATCCCGCTCATCGGGCAGCTGTCGGAGACGTCGGCTCCGCCGTCGACCAGCCTGCTCAACAAGGTCATCGGGCCCCTCGGCATCCCCGGCGTGCTGACCGCCGACCTGCTCCGGAGCCAGTCGCAGTCCCGGGCCCGGGACGGGGGCTGCGTCCTCGGCGCCGACCAGTCCTTCGGGCTCGGCTCCGTCCTCAACCTCACCGTGCTGAACGGACTGCTCACCACCTCCGCCCTCCCGCCCCGGCGGGAGGTCTCGCAGTCGGGCACCACGACCCGGATCGTGCCGGGCAGTGAGCCCGGCCGCCTCGGGCTCAAGAGCGAGACCCGCCAGACGATCGCCCCCGTCACCTTCTTCCGGGGGACGCCGGCCCAGTTCAGCGTCGAGGTGCTCGGCGAGTGGGCGCTGCGGGCCGTCGCCGACGGCGCCAAGGGCGACGTCAGCTACGGGCCCCTCACCACCTCGCCCGAGACGCCCGTCCTGCGGATCCTCGGCGACCACGGCCAGGTGCTCGGCCAGCTCACCACCCAGCAGCTCGTCGGCCAGAAGGGCCTCGAGATCGTGATCCCCGGCGTGGCCGAGGTCGTCCTCGGTGAGGACCCCCGGGCCATCGGCGGCGACGCCGCCTCCAACGCCACCGTCCTGCCGACCCAGGCCTCCGCCGCCGTCGACGTCGTGCGGGTCAAGCTCCTCACCGGGACCCTGGCCGACGTGCGCATCGGGCACATGGAAGCGGCCGTGGCCGTGCCGGCCGGGGGCGTTCAGTGCCCCGGCGTCCAGGTCGTCCACACCGTGGACAAGCCGACGGTCACCCCCGGCGGCGACTTCGTCTACATCGTGAACGTCACCAACCCCAACGACTGCGACCTGGTCCACCTGAAGCTGGTCGACACCCCCACGGCCGCCGCCGGCGTGCTGTTCGCCTTCCTGGGGTCCATCCCGAACATCGCCAACCTCAGTGACATCGCCGCCACCTTCCCCGATATCGGCGGCCTCGATCCGGGTCAGACCAAGACGTTCGCCGTCAAGGTCAAGATCCCGCTGGGGTCGAAGACCGGTCTGCTCAAGGCCCTGGCCCGGGCCACGGGCATCTGCCCCGGCCAGCCCCAGCCGCCGACCGACGTGACCCCGACCGTCCCCGGCGCCGACACCCGCCGGCTCGACGACATCATGGTCGCCGGCGAGGATGACGTCACCGGCCCCACCGTGGGTATCTGTACCGTGCCCGACCTGAGCCACCTCACCGCCGATGAGGCCAAGGCCAAGCTCACCGCCGCCGGCTGCGACCTCGGCACCGTTTTCCCGGGCCCCTCCATCACCGTCGACGACAACGGCAAGGTCACCGACCAGAGCGCCAAGCCCGATACCACCGGGCCGGTCGGCACCAAGGTCGATATCACCGTCGGGAACCCCGTCAGCACCGCGCTGGCCGGTCCGGTCTGCACCGTCCCGACCCTGGTCGGCCTGAGTGAGGCCGACGCCCGGGCCAAGGTGGAGGCGCAGGGCTGCGTCCTGAAGACCGACACCCGGAACACGTCCAACCCCGCCGACGTCGGCAAGGTCCTGAGCCAGAGTCCCGACAGCGGGATGGTGCTGGCCAAGGGGTC
>DASYFF010000204.1:0-3838 GCA_036498605.1 Acidimicrobiia bacterium
GGCGCCCTACGCCAACATCCTGGTCATCGGGGCCACCAACCGGGCCGCCGACCTCGACCCGGCGCTCCTGCGCCCCGGGCGGTTCGACCGCTCGATCTACTTCGACCTGCCCAACCGGTCGGGCCGGCGGGAGATCATCGACTACTACCTGGCCAAGAAGGCCCACGAGCCCGAGCTCGACGAGGGGCCGCGGCGCGACACCATGGCCGCCATGACGTCGGGCTACTCGCCGGTCATGATCGAGCACCTGCTCGACGAGGCCCTGGTGTGGGCTCTGCGGCGGGGCGGCGAGCGCCTCAGCTGGGCCGACATCCAGCGGGCCAAGATGACCGAGGAGATCGGCCTGGCCCAGCCCGTCGAGTACACCGAGGCCGAGCGCCGCACCATCGCCACCCACGAGGCCGGCCACGCCACCGTGGCCTGGCTGGTGGGCAAGAGCCGCAAGCTCGAGGTGCTGTCGATCATCAAGCGCAAGGACGCCCTGGGCCTGCTGGCCCACTCCGACCGGGAGGAGCGCTTCCTCAAGTCGCAGTCGGAGCTCGAGAGCCTGGTGGAGATCGCCTTCGGCGGCCTGGCGGCCGAGGAGGTCTTCTTCGGGGAGATCTCGTCGGGCCCGTCCGGCGACCTCATGGCCGCCACCACGCTGGTGGCCCAGATGGTCGGCTCGCTGGGGATGGACGGCAGTCTCTTCTCCTACGAGGCGGTGCAGATGCCCTCGGCGGCCAACATCGTCGCCCGGGTGGCATCCACCGACGACGGCAAGGCCCGGATCGAGGAGCGACTCGGCGCCGCCCGGCTCCGGGCCCGGGCGATGCTGGCCGAAAACCGCCACGTGGTCGAGGCCCTGCGCGACGCCCTGCTGGAGCGCCACGAGCTGATCGGCGACGAGATCCTCGACGTGATCCACGGCGCCGTGGCCGCCCCCGTCAGCGACCCGGCAGAGACCGCCCTGAGCTAGCCCTTCGGTTTCGGGACGAATCAGGGCCGAAGGGCCCGTGGAATCGGACATATCTGCCGTTGTTGGGAAGCTGTTGGGTCGGGTTTGCTCGGCCTGTGTCCTCTCCGGCCGATCATGAACCCATGGGATCGCACAGCGCTGCGACCGGCCGCGAGCCGGCGGCGATGGCTGGCGGTGGCCGTGACGTGGAGCGCCCGCTGCGGGTCGTCCCGCCACTGGCCGCCGACCGTCAGGGACCGGCCGGGCGGCCGCTCCCGCCGCTCCCGTCGTGGCGCCCGTCCGGCGCCGGGCTCGACCTCCCGACTCCCCCCGACGGCCCGACGTGGTCCCCGCTGCTGGTCGCCCTGCCGCTGTTCGGCGTCGTGTGGCTCTGCTTCGCCCTCCTGGGCTGGACCGTCACCGGACTCCCCGCTCCCGACGTCGCCCGCCTCGGCGATCTGCTGGCCACCGGGGTCGGCGTCGTGGCGCTGGTGCTGCTCACCCTGTCGGTCGCCCACACGCAGGTGAGCGGCCTGCCGCCCCGGCCGGCGGTGGTGGGGACGTTGGCCCTGGGCGGCGCCCAGGCCGCCGCCGCCGCTCTGATCGGCTCTGGGTTGTGGGGCATCGGGGCCCGGGTCTTCGCCCTCGTGGCCGTGGCCGTCCCCCTGGCCTGGGTCGGCGGGCAGTTCCAGTCCGGCGTGCGCCGCCACCGGGTCGAGCGGCACAACTCGCTCATCACCTCGTTCACCGACCGGGTCCGCCGGCAGTCCCAGGGCACGGTGGAGTCCGTCCATCGCCACGACCTCCGGTCGATGCTGTTCGTCATCGACGGGGCCACCCGGGTCCTGGCCGACCCGAACCTGCCCGCCGACCAGCGGGCGTCGTTCACCGAGATGCTCGAAGAGAGCCTGGGCCGGCTGGCTTCGTTGACCGACGTCCGCCTGGAGGAGATCCAGCCCTTCGCCGTGGCCGATGTCGTCCGGGCCGTGGCCAATGCCGAGCGCAAGGCCGGTCGCAGCCTGACGGCCGACGTGCCGGCCGGGCTCACCGCCGTCGGCCGGGCCGCCGACGTGGCCGCCGTCCTGCGGACGCTGGCCGCCATCACCGGCGCCGGCGGGGACAGTGGGGTGCAGGTGCGGGGCGAGCTGGAGGCCGGGGCGGCCGTCCTCGTCGTCGAACCGGCAGGGTCCGAGGGCCCGCCCCTGTTGTCTGGAAATTGGGGTCGAATTCAGGTCGAATCCTTCAAGCTTTCGTCAAGCGAGGACGAAGAAGGGATGAACCTCTTCGTCGCCGCCCGGCTCCTCGCCGATCAGGGTGCCGACCTGTGGTCGACAGCCGGACGGGCCCGTTTCGCCGTTCGACTGGCTGCTCCGCCCGATCCCACCACCGAGGAGCTGGGTTGACCCTCACATTCACCACCGAGGCGGGCGCTCCGGCGTCCTCCGACGGCCCCCGCCTGCTGCTGGTCGACGACCACCGCCTGCTGGTCGAGACCCTCCAGATGTCCCTGTCCGCCGCCGGGTTCGCCGTGTCGGTCGCACCCTGCGGCTCCTTCGCCGAGGTGCTGGCCGAGGCGGCCGCCGTGCGGCCCACGCTGGTCGTCCTCGACCTCGACCTCCAGGGCGCCGGCTTCGGCTACGACCTGATCGGCCCGCTGCGGGAGCTCGGCGCCGAGGTCCTCGTGCTGACCGGCACCACCGACCGCATCGAGCTGGCCCGCTGCCTGGAGGCCGGAGCGCTGGGCGTGTCCAGCAAGACGACCGGCTTCGCCAGCGTGCTCGACGAGGTGCGCCGCACCGCCGCCGGCGAGACCGTGACCCCGGTGACGATCCGCACCCAGCTGCTGGCCGACCTCGCCGCCCACCGCCGGGCCGCCGACAAGCGCCGGGCACCGTTCGAGACCCTGTCGGGCCGGGAGCGCGACGTGCTGCGCCTGATCTGCGAGGGCCACCAGGCGGCGGCCATCGCCCAGGCCTCGTTCGTGTCGCTGGCCACCGTGCGGACGCAGATCCGATCCATCCTCATGAAGCTCGACGTCACGTCCCAGGTCGCGGCCGTGGCCCTGGCCCGCCAGAACGGCTGGTTCGACACCGCCGAGCAGGTGGCGTGATGAAGCGAGCCTTCTCTTTCCGCGGGCAGTCGCAGGACCCGCCCATCGAGCCGCTCCAGGCGGCGTCCGACGCCGCCCCGGACAAGGACACCAAGATCGAACAGACCGAAGACCGTGACCTCCAGGTGGTGGCCGAGGGTGGCCGCTTCGGGGAGCTCCTCGTCCGCAAGCAGATCGTCAGCCGCGGCGCCATCATGGAGGCCCTCCTCCAGCAGACCGGCAGCGGCAAGCGCCTCGGCGCCCTGCTGGTCGACGCCGGCGTCATCACCGACCGGCAGCTGGCCGAGACGCTGGCCGAGCAGCTGGACGTGCCGCTGGCCGACCTGCGCAACGACTCGCCCGCCGCCGACGCCGTGGCCAAGCTCCCCGAGCGGGTCGCCCGGGAACTGGTGGCCGTGCCGCTGCGGCTGGAGGGCAACGACCTCCACGTGGTCATCGCCGACCCGACGCCGCAGACGCTGCGCCTCCTCCAGGAGACGACGCGGCTCAACATCGTGCCGCTCATCGCCTCCTACTCCGAGGTGACCAGGGTCATCGACGGCACGTACCGGGCCCTCGGTGCCATCGAGGGGCTGGTGCAGGCCTTCAGCGCCACCGACACCAGCCGCCGGACAGTCGCCGCCCAGACCCAGGCCGCCGGTGCCGCCACAGGCGACGCCGACGCCCCGGTGGTCAAGGTCGTCAACCTCCTCATCGCCCAGGCGCTGCGGGACCGGGCCTCCGACCTCCACATCGAGCCGCAGGACACCCAGGTCCGCATCCGCTTCCGGGTCGACGGCGCCCTCCACGAC
>DASYFF010000205.1:0-2913 GCA_036498605.1 Acidimicrobiia bacterium
TCCAGGACGAGGTCGGGGCCATCGTCCACCTGCTCGGTGACGACGCCCCCTCCGGGGCGGTCAACCTCACCACCCCCAACCCGGGCACAAACGCCGACTTCACCAAGGCGCTGGGAAAGGCGCTCGGGCGGCCGACGGTGCTGCCCGTCCCCAAGGTCGGGCTCAAGCTGCTGCTCGGCGGGGAGATGGCCGACGAGCTTCTCCTCGGCGGGCAGCGGGCCCTGCCCACCCGGCTGCTCGACTCGGGCTACACCTTCACCCACCCCGACCTGGCCGACGCCCTCAAGGTGGCCCTGGCCGACGTGGGCTGACGGTCAGGCGCCGAGCTTCAGGTCGGCGAGGAGCGCCAGAACCGAGGCCACCACGGCCGAGCCGAAGAGGGAGGTGACGACGTCGTGGGCGGTGCCGCCGGCGTCGGCGCCGCCGTCGACCAACCGGCCGTCGGGCTCGACGGTCAGGCGGCGGCGCTCGAAGCGGCCGAGCTCGGGGCCGTCGCCGGCGGCGACCAGGAGGGCGGCCGGGTCGTGGAGCACGATCTCGCCCCACTGGGCCATCCAGGCCTGGACCATGGGCTCGAGGACCGGCGCGGTGGCCACCAGCTTGAGGACCAGGCGGTCGTCGAGGCGGGTGGCGACCGTGGCGTCGAGCGGCACGACCACGGCGCCGGGCACCGACAGGACGGTGGCGGCCGCCCCGGGGTCGGACCCGAAGTTGTGCTCGACGGCCCGCAGCTCACCCCGATGCTCGACCGGCCGGAGAGCCCCGCCCATGATCGTGACCTCGGGCGGGCGCACCCCGGCCGCCGTCACGGCCGCCACGTTGGTCAGCGGCCCGATGGCCAGCAGCGCCTCCGCCCCCGAACCGGCCACCGCGTCGGGCACCTGGGCCGGATCGGCGCACACCGTGACCGAGCCGAGATCGACGCCGGCCGAGGCGAGGAGGCCGACCGCCACGGCGGCCCGCCGCTCGGGCTCGGAGCCCACCGTCGAGACGCCGACGAGTTCCACCGCCGGATGGGCCACCGCCGCCAGCAGGGCCACGGCGTCGTCGACGTTGGTCCCGATGTCGGTATCGATCCAGAGCCGCACCCTCTGGCCCCGGTCAGGTCACACGGTAGACGTCGTACTCGATGAGGAGCCCGGGCAGGGCGTGGCCCTTGCCGACGAACAGCGTCTGGTTCACCCAGGCGTAGCGGGGGTCGCCGGTCTCGAGGCGGGGGTTGGTGCGGAAGTAGTGATCCTCGAAGTCGGTGCCCGCTCCGGTGCCGATGGCGCCCATCGTCACCTCGTTGAGCTCGAGGAGGCCGAAGTACTGGAAGTAGATGTTGGCCCCGTCGTCGGTCGTCATCTGGAGGCGGACGTCGATTCGGCCGAACCCGTCGGCGCCGGCCAGGAACCACTCCCCGCCGCCCGACTTGACGATCCCGTTGAGGCGCTCACCCTCGACGACGCCTTCGGTGACCTCGAAGATCATCCGGTGGCCGAACGGGCCGGGCCCGACGTCGACCGGGGCCAGGATCTGCGCCCGGTAGGTGAATTCGTGGACGAGTTCCGGTGCCTTGCCGCTTGGTCCCATGGCGGGACTCTACGCCGGGACCGTGATCCCGAACAGTTGCTGGAGCTGGGTGGCCAGCTTCTCCGGCGTCAGTTGCCCGGGCGCCACGTAGCGGAGCTTCCCGGCGGCGTCGTAGAAGGCGTTGACCGGCATGGCATTGCGGACCTCGTAGGAGTCGTGGAGGCCGCTGCCGCCCTGGCCGCCGACGTCGCGGGCCAGCGTCACCCCGGCCTCGGGGAGGCCCTTGCTCCGGGCCAGGGCCAGGCCGGCCGAGGCCGACAGCTCCTTGGAGTTCACGGCCACGAACGCCACCTTGCCGGTCAGCTTCTTCGCCGCCGCGGCCAGGTCGGGCAGCTCCTGCTGGCACGGCCCGCACCACGAGGCGAAGAAGTTGACCACCACCGGCTTCCCCTTGAAGTCGGCCAGGCGGACCCGGCCGGATCCTTCGATGGTGGGCAGGTCGAACTTCGCCGGGTCGGTCACGTCGCCGGCCAGCTTGTCCTTGGACGCGCTTCCGGACCCCGAGCCGAGGGCCAAGCCCACCACCACGGCGATGATCGCCACCCCGAGGACGCCGAGCACCCAGGGAAGGCGCCGCTGGAGGAATGCCCAGGGGTTCGGGGGTGTCCCCCGAAGAGACGTCATCCGAGGTTGACGAGACGGCTCAGCCCGAGGGCCTCGAGGGCGTCCTTCAGGTGGGTTGTCATCCAGATCAGGCGGTTCATCGTCAAGAGCACCCCGAAGAAGCCGAGCGCCACCGCGGAGACGGCGGTGATCCCGGTCGAATGGCGTTTGACCCAGTTGAGCGCGCCGGCCAGACGGCCGAAGGCCAGGCCGGTGGCCATGAACGGGATACCGAGCCCGAGCGAATAGAAGAGCAGCAGCAGGGCCCCCCGGCCAACCTGGTTCTGGCTGGCGGCCACGGCCGAGATCGACCCGAGCACCGGGCCGATGCACGGCGTCCACCCGAACCCGAAGGCCGCGCCGGCGACCGGGGCGGCGAAGGGCCCGAAGCGGGACAGGTCGGGGTGCCAGCGACGCTCCTGGTACATCCCCGGAGCCCTCAGCACGAGCGATCCCAGCATGTACAGCGCCATGGCCACCACGATGACCCCGGAGATGCGGGTGATCGTCACCTGGTTCCGGAAGGCGGCCTTGCCGAGTGCGGTGGCCGTCAGCCCGAGCACGATGAACACCGCCGAGAAGCCGGCGATGAACAGACCCGTGTGCCAGGCGATCTTGGGCAGGTGGCGCCGGTCGCCCTCCTTCACCTCGGCCACGTCGAGCCCGGTGATCACCGACAGGTAGGCGGGCACGATCGGGAGCACGCAGGGCGAGAGGAACGACACCACTCCGCCA
>DASYFF010000206.1:0-1616 GCA_036498605.1 Acidimicrobiia bacterium
GCCTCGTCCTCGGCAAGTTCGCGGCCAACACCCTGTACCTGTGGGCCCTGTCCAGCATCGTGTGGGTCTACTACCACCTGGTCGGTCACCTGGCCCACATCCAGATGGGCCGCACCGCCGGCGGGTACATCGGTCTGCTCCTCATGGCCGCAGCCTTCTCCGCCCTGGCACTCATGATCTCGGCCCGGGCCGCCTCGCCGGCGGCCGCCGCCTTCCTGGGCTTCGGGCTCCTGCTGTTCCTCCGGGTCCTCGACTACGCCCCGGGCTGGATCGGGAACCGGCTGGCGTCGATCGGCCCCACCCAGCATTCGGCCGGCTTCGCCCGGGGGGTCGTGTACTGGAACGACGTGGCCTACTTCGTCATCACCACCCTGGTCGGCCTCGGCCTGGCCGTGGCCGCCCTGGAGCGGGACCGCCCCGGCCGCAAGCTCGGCTCGCTGCTGCGGCGGGGGGCGGCGGTCGGCGGGGTGCTGGTGCTCTGCGGCGGCACCGTGGCGCTGGCCGGGGACTTCGAGGGTTCCGTGGACCTCACGCCGCAACACAGCCAGAGCGTGACCGGCCTCACCCGGGACGTCATCGCCCGGGTGAAGAAGCAGGGCACGCCGGTCAGCCTCACCGGCTTCGCCGCTCCGATCACCAACGACGCCGCCGACATCGCGGCGCTGGTGAAGCAGTACCGCTCCGCCGGCCTGCCGATCGCGCTCCAGGTGATCGACCCCGACCTGCAGCCGGGCAGGGCCCGGGCGGCCCACATCGACAGCCAGGGCGAGGCCGTGGTGGAGATGGGCGGCCGCCAGGAACGGCTGACCCAGGTCACCCAGGGGGCGCTGACCAGTGCCCTGCTACGGCTGTCCCGCTCCAACCGGCCGGTGGCCTGCTTCACGGCCGGTCACGGCGAACGGGACCCGTCCGACGGGAGCAGCCTCGGCGCCTCGGCGCTGGCCGGCTCACTCAAGTCCCTGGCCTTCGACATCCAGCCGATCGGGCTGGCCGCCCCCGGCGCCGACACCGAGCTCGGCCACTGCGCGGTGGTGGTGGTGGCCGGCGCCCGGATCCCCTTCCAACCGATCGAGCTCGGGCTGCTCACGGCCCACGCCGAGCACAACGGCCGCCTGCTCGTCCTGGCCGACGGGACCGCCGAGGAGCCGCGCCGCCAGCTCAACACGGTGCTGGCGCCCTGGGGCGTGACGCTCGAGGCCGGCATCGTGACCGATTCCTCCGCCCTGGCCAACGACCCGACATCGGTCGTCTCCCTGGACTACGCCAGCGGCTCCAGCCCTCCCGTCCGCCGGTTGAACGAGCAGGGAATCCCGGTGGTGCTGACCAACGCGCTCCCGGTGCAGGCTTCCCAGGACGCCCGGGACCGCAACGCCTTCATCGAACTCGTCCGCTCCAGCAAGCAGAGCTGGAGCGGTCAAGGTGTGGACCGGCGCCAGGGGCCGTTCGCGCTGGCCGCCCTGGCCGACTGGAGCCATCTCGGAGGGACGGACCACGAGCCGACGATCGCCCGGACACGCATCGGCGTGGTCGGGACCGCCGAGGGGATCACCAACGGGCTCTTCGACATGTTCGGCAACCGGGAGTTCGGCACGGCGCTCGTCCAATGGGTGGCCCAG
>DASYFF010000207.1:0-9601 GCA_036498605.1 Acidimicrobiia bacterium
CGAGAGCATGGACATCGTGTTGTCCCCGGCCGAACCGAAGCGGGGGACGTCCCAGCTCACCGGCAGCTCCCACGTCACGCGGGTTCTCTGGGACCCCGTCCGGGTCATCGGCGCCGAGATGCGAGCGCGCCTCGTCACGGCCGCCGCCCAGAGGCTGGGCGTCCCGGTTTCGGCGTTGCGGACGGAGGCCGGGTACGTCGTCGCCACCGACGGCCGCAGGCTCAGCTACGGCGGGCTGGCGGAGATGGCCGGTCAGACCATGCCGGCGGCCGGCGCCGTCAAGCCCAAGCAGGCCGGCGACTTCACGATCATCGGCCGCCCCCATGCCCGATACGACGCCCGCAGCATCGTCACGGGCCAGCAGCGGTACGCCATGGATCTTCACCCGTCGAGGGAGTTCCTGCCGACGGTGGTGGCCCTGGCCGCCACGCACGGCGCGAGCGTCGTCTCGATCGACGACTCCGCCGCCAGGGCGATGCCCGGGGTGATCGCCGTCACCCACGTCCCGGGCATGCCGGAGTACCTGATCCCCGAGGCCGTGGCCGTGACGGCCACGACGTTCGGCCTGGCTAAGAAGGCCAAGGACGCCCTCAAGATCAGGTGGAGCGCCGGTCCGATGGACCGGATGTCCGACGCCGAGATCGACGACCTGCTGAGCTCGATCATCGACCAGGTGACCGCTCCCGACACCGGCGAGGGCATGATCGACGCCCGGTTCCGGTGGCCCTACGTGCCCCACGCCCCCATGGAGGAGAACAACGGCGTCGCCGACGTTCGGTCTGACCGGGCCGAGATCTGGGCCGGCGCCAAGATCCCGATCGCCGCCCAGCGCCACATCGCCGAGGCGCTCGGCCTGCAGCAGGAGCAGGTGACGCTCCACGTCGTGCCGGCCGGTGGTTCGTTCGGTCGCCGCCTATTCCACGACCCCCTGGTCCACGCCGCTCAGGTGTCGCAGCGGATCGGAAGGCCGGTGAAGCTGCAATGGATGCGCGAGGAGGGCGTCAGGCACGGCCGGGCCCGCCCGGTGAGCCTCCACCACGTGCGGAGCACCATCAAGGGTGGGGACGTCGTCACCTTCGAGCACCGCATCGCCTGCCCGGAGGTGGACTTCCGCCACGGCCTCGGCGACGTCGTCTCCGGCTACCTGACCCAGTACAACAACGAGGGCGTCGGCCAGTACTTCTTCACGGACACGCAGAAGGTCCCGTACAAGACCGGCCCGACGGCCGTGACGCTGAAGCAGCGGTTCCTGGCCAAGCCGACCGGGCCGTGGCGGGCTGTCTTCTCCGGCCAGGTCGGGGCCATCAACGAGATCGTCATCGACGAGCTGGCCCGGCTTCTCGGCCGGGACGAGTTCGCGTTCCGGATGAGCCTGCTCGACAACGACCGGGCCCGGGCCGTGCTCGAGAAGTGCGCCCACGAAGGTCAGTGGGGCCGGAGTCTCCCAGCCGGCGTGGCGCAGGGTCTCGGCATGCACGACGAATACAAGTCGATCTGTGCCTACCTGATGGAGGTCGACATCCGGGGCGGGGCGCCCCGGATGACGCGCTGCACGGTCGCCGTCGACAACGGCTACTGCGTCAACCCTGCCGGCACCCTGGCCGCCATGTACGGCCAGGCCATGGACGGGTTCGCCGTCGCCATGCACGCCGGTCTCCACGTGGAAAAGGGGGCGACCCGGGAGAGCAACTTCCACGACTTCCGGTGGGCGCGCATGTGGGAGTCGCCGCCCGAGATGCAGGGCTTCATCCTGCCCGCCTCCAACGTCCTGCCCGGCGGTATCGGGGAGCTGGGCATCCCGGCGGCGACGGCCGCCGCCGCCAACGCCTGGGCACGAGCCACGGGCCAGCCGGCCAGAGCATTCCCGCTCAACGAACATCGGATTCCGCCTGGTCGGCGATCCGCTGAGCGTTCTTGAGACCGTGCGGGGCCGGAGGTCTTGGGCACCGGACCCCAACGCCGCCGGTGCGGCGTTGTGTTCGCCGCACAAGGCGGTTGGCCGGTCCGGTTCGTAGCATCGCTCGCTGTGAGCCTCACCGTGGCGGACGGCGCGGCGCTGCTGCCGGCCCGGTACCAGATGGCCTTCTCGCTCGGTTGGCACATCGTGATCGCCTCGTTCGGGGTGGCCTTCCCCGCCCTCCTCTTCACCGTTCACCGCCGGGGGCTGGGGGGTGATTCCGACGCGCTGCTCCTGGCCCGGCGCTGGTCGAAGGTCAGCGGCGTGCTCTTCGCCCTCGGGGCCGTGTCCGGGACGATCCTGTCCTTCGAGATGGGGCTGCTCTGGCCCGGCCTCATGGGCCGCTACGGCGACGTGCTCGGCCTGCCCTTCGCCCTGGAAGGTGTCGCCTTCTTCCTGGAGGCGATCTTCCTCGGGATATACCTCTACGGCTGGGATCGGCTGCCGCCTCGGGTCCACCTGCTGACGCTGGCGCCGATGATGGCGGCCGGGCTGATGGGCAGCTTCTGCGTTCTGGCCGCCAACGCCTGGATGAACACCCCGGCCGGATTCCGCACCGTCGGGGGCCGGGTCGTCGACGTCGACCCGCTGGCCGCCCTGTTCAACGGCGCGGTCGGTCTGCAGTGGCTCCACCTCTGGATCGCCGCCTACATGGTGGTGGGGTTCACCGTCGCCGGCGTCTACGCCGCCGGCCTGCTCCGGGGGCGCCACGACCGCCTCCACCGGCTGGGGTTCACCATCCCCTTCGCCTTCGCGTCGGTGGCGGCCCTGGCCCAGCCGGTCGTCGGCCATCTCGCCGGGCTCCGGCTCGAGGGCGCCCAACCATCGAAGCTGGCGGCCATCGAACTGGCCACCGGAACCGAGGCCCGGGCACCCCTGGTGGTGGGCGGGGTCCTCGTCGACGGCAGGGTGCGCTACGGCCTCGGGATTCCGGGTCTGGGCTCGCTCGTATCCCGGGGCTCCCTCGACGCCAGGCTGGTCGGGCTCGACGATGTCCCCGAAGGTCATGAGGTCCCGGCCACCGCCGTCCACCTCGCCTTCCAGGCGATGGTGGGGACCGCCTTCGGCCTGATCGGGCTCTCGGGCTGGTTCTGGTGGAAGCGGCGCCGGGGCGTGGACCTGCTCGGCTCCCGGGCCTTCCTCCGACTGGCGGTCGCCGCCGGTCCCGGCGCCGTCGGAGCGCTCCTGGCCGGGTGGACCGTCACCGAAGCGGGCCGCCAGCCCTGGATCGTCTACCGGGTCCTGCGCGTCGACGAGGCCGTGACCCATGTCGGCTGGGTGTGGTGGAGCTTCACCGCCGTCGTGGTCGTGTACACGTCGATGACGGTGATCGGAGTCCGGATCCTGCGCTCGATGAGCCGGCGGTGGCGGACGGGCGGCGCCGATCTACCCGCCCCCTACGGGCCCGCCCGGGGGGCCGAGTTCGTGCATGGCTGAGGTTGTCGCCGCGATCACGTTCGGGGCGGTGGTGGTCTACGCCTGCCTGGGCGGCGCCGACTACGGCTGCGGACTCTGGGACCTCACCGCCGGCGACGCCGACCGGGGCGGGCCGATGCGGGGCCGGATCGACGCCTCGCTCGGCCCGGTGTGGGAGGCAAACCACGTCTGGCTGATCTTCATCCTCGTTTACCTCTGGGGCGGATTTCCCCGGGCCTTCGCCGCCATCACGACCACGCTGGCCGTTCCCTTCGCCATCGTCGGCCTCGGAGTCGTGTTCCGGGGCGGCGCCTTCGTGTTCCGCAAGTCGTCGGCCACCCTGGCCGGCGCCCGCCTCCACGGCGTCGTCTTCGCCGTTTCGTCGCTGGTCACGCCGTTCTTCCTCGGCACCATCGCCGGGGCGGTGGCCGGGGGCCGGGTGCCGCTCGGTGGGGGCGACCCGCTGCGGTCCTGGACCGGGCCCCTGTCGCTGGCGGGGGGCATGCTCGCCGTCCTCACCTGCTCGTTCCTGGCCGCCACCCTGCTGGCCGCCGATGCCCAGCGGAGCGGTGAAGTGGCGCTGTCCGCCGCTTTCCGACGTCGGGCCCTCGCGGTCGGGGTCGTCACCGGGACCGCCGCCCTCCTCGCCGCCGCCACCATCGGAGCCTCGGCCCCGGCGCTGGCCGCCGGACTGCGGGGCCGGGCTGCACCGCTCGTCGTACTCTCCGCCATCGCCGGCCTGTCGGCCCTCGTCGACCTGCGGGCCGCACGGCTCGAGCGGGCCCGTTGGGCCGCCTTCGCCGCGGTGGGGTCGATCGTCGCCGGCTGGGGCGTGGCCCAGTACCCGGCCATCCTCGTCGGCTCGGCCGACATCAGCGACGTGGCCGCTCACCCCGCCGTGCTCGACGCGCTCGCCGTCGTGGCCGGGGTGGGAGGCCTGGTCGTCGTCCCCTCCCTGGCCTGGCTGCTCCGCCTGACGCAGCGTCCCCCCGACGCCGGCGACGGAGCGCGGTAGCGGCCGGACTCAGCACCGGAGGCCGAGGCGGCGGGAGCAGGCCGGCCACTGACGCCAGCCGTCGCGGGCCAGAAGCCGGCGGGCCGCGCCGTCCTGCACCCGGGGCGGAGCGTGGTGGGGAAGTCCCGGCAGGCCGAGGCTCTTCCACGTCGTGGCCGAGAACTGGTAGGCGCCGTAGCGACCGTTCCCGCTGGCGAGGCGATACCGCCCGCCCGACTCGCACTGCCGCAGCCGGCGGGCGACCGAGGCCGACAGTGCGGACGGCCGGGGACGGGCCTGAGCCTCGGCCGGACGGCAGAGGAGCGTCCCCGCCATCAGGATCGACACGATGGTGGCGGTCCCCACGCGCCGTTGTCGACGGGCTTCGGACATGCGCTTACCGTATCAAGCACTGCTAGATATATCAAGCACTCGTCAAGCGGCAGGCTTCTTGAGCGACTTGACGGGCAGCACGACCCGGCCGAAGGTGGCATTGGTCACGCCGGCGAATGAGGCGTACCACGCCGCCACGGCCGTCAGGATGCCGAACCAGCCGGCGGCTTTGATCAGCTCGTTGGTGACCTGCTTGTGGTCGACGTGCAGGCCGAAGTAGCCGAGGGTCAGGAGCCACAGGGTGGGGACCGCCAGCCCGAAGACGGTGGCCAGGGCCGCCGTGGTGCGCAATGACGCCACGAACATGTAGGTCGAGAAGACGGCCCACGGCAGGACGAACAGGCCGATGGCCCGCCCGAGCTGGGCCGGGCCTCCCGGGGCGGTGACGATCTCGTGGAGGTAGAAGTGCTCGAAGGCCCAGAAGGAGAGGAAGAAGGCGCCGTAGGAGGAGAAGGCGAGGCCGGCGAACGTGTTGCCGACGCGGTACTCCCACATGCCGGCCAGGACCAGCACGACGCCCCCGTAGGCCAGGGCCACGCCCAGGAGCACCGGGAAGGCCGTTCGGCTCACGAGCCCGGCGTTGAAGACGCTGAGGATGAAGGCCGATCCGGCGATGGCCGCCAGGCCGAGGGGGCCGGGGTCGGCCTGCTTCGGGGCCGTCGCCGGCACGCCGGTCTCCACCACGGGCGGGACGTCAACGGAAGAAGCGAGCGTGGTCATGGCGCCGCCTTTCTCTCGAAACCACCTGCGGTGACGCGCACTGTGCCGCCGGCGGGGCGCAGGCGCCTCGTGCCGCGTTCATGAACGCTGAGCTCCGATCCTGTGCGCCGGCCACAAGCGCCGCCCCGGGCCGGGGGCCACAGTGCAGCCATGCCCGAGAACCTGTCGCCGGAGGCGTTGATCCGCTACGCCGAACAGGTCGCCGGTGTGCCCCGCACGGCGGTCGAGCCGCTGCGGCGGCTCGTCGAGGAGCAGCGGGTCCTTGCCGAGCAGCTGGCCATGACCGCCGAACGGCTCCGCCAGCTGGCCGAGGAGGGCGCGGCGGTGATCGAGCCGCTCCTGGCCTATGCCGAGCGGGTCTCGGACATCACGGGCGGGTGGGTGGAGTTCCTGCGCCGGGGGACGGGTCGATGACCACCTGACGGTCGATTGCCGCGGGGAGGTCGAGTTCGAAGCGGATGACACCCGCCTCGCTCAGGGCGAACTGGGCGCCGGCCCGCTCCAGCACGGACTGCATGGCTTCGTTCTCGGCCAGGACGTCCCCCTTGAAGCAAGTGATCCCGTGCTGGCGCGCTTCGTCGACCAGGGCGGCTAGCAGCAGGTGCCCGAGCCCCCGACCCTGGTAGGGGTCGCTCACGGTCACGGCCGCCTCGGCCGTCGTGGGGTCGTCGAGGCGGACGTAGCGGGCCACGCCGACGAGGTGTTCGGCGTCGGCCGGGCCGTCGAGGGCCACCCAGGCGAAATGGTCCCGGTAGTCGATCCGCGTCAGGTAGTCGAGCGTCGTGTCGCTCAAGTCCTGGAGGGGGGAGAAGAACCGTCGGTAGCGCGACTCCGCCGACAGCGACTCGAAGGCCGCCATGAAGAGCGTCCGGTCGGCGGGGACGACCGGGCGCAGCCGCAGGGCGGCGCCGTCTCCGAGTTCGACCTCGGTCGTGCGGGCGGCGATGAATGACGGTGACGGCGTCAGGATGTCGCGCTGGTGGCGCCGGCCAGCACCTGCTGGGCGAAGTCGCCGATCTGCTCGTTGATCTGGCGGATGGTGTCGTAGACGGTGCCGATGCTGCGGGTCGTCAGGTCCTGGGCCTTCTCGGCGGTGCCGGTGGAATCGAATCGCTTGAGCGCCTCGAGCGGCATGGCGGCGATCTTCTGGTGGACCTCCTCCACGGTGGTGGCCCCGGCGTCGATGGCCTGCTGCACCACGGCCCGGATCTCTTCGGCGTTCGTCATGGCATCTCCGTTTCTCGTCTGGATGGTCAGTCGTACTCGTAGAACCCGCGGCCCGACTTCCGGCCGAGCCGGCCGGAGGCCAGCATCCGCTTCATCAGCGGCGGCGGGGCGTACTCCTCCCGCTTGAACTCGTCGTAGAGCGAGTTGCACACGGCGTAGATCACGTCGAGGCCGATGAAGTCGCAGAGCTGCAGCGGGCCCATCGGGTGCCCGGCGCCGTGGCGCATGCCCTGGTCGATGTCCTCCCGGCTGGCGAAGCCCTCCTCGTACATCCGCACGGCGGCCATCAGGTAGGGGCAGAGCAGGAAGTTGACGATGAAACCTGACCGATCCTTGGTGATGATCGGCACCTTGCCGAGGCGTTCGGCGAAGAGGCGGACGGACTCCACGGTGTCTTCGCCGGTGTCGAGGGCCCGCACGATCTCGACGAGGGGCATGACCGGGACGGGCGAGAAGAAGTGGAGGCCGATGACCCGCTCCCGGCGGTGCACAGCCCCGGCCAGCTGGGCGATGGGGATGGACGACGTGTTGGTGGCGATGATGGTCTCCTCGCCCACGACCCCGTCGGCCGCCTGCAGGAGCGACAGTTTCAGGTCGACGATCTCGGGTACCGCCTCGATCACCAGGTCCACCCCGGCCAGCGCGGCGAGGTCGTCGGTGACAGTGAGCCGGTTGAGGGCCTCGTGGCGTTCGGTGGCGTCGAGCTTGCCCTTCTGCAGCGCCCGTTCCAGGGCCTTCTCCAGCCCCTGCAGCGTCCGTTCCACCGCGTCGGGGATCTCCCGGACCGTGACCGGCAGCCCGGCCAGGAGGCAGGACTCGGCGATGCCCGAGCCCATGAAACCACCGCCGATCACGCCCACGGATTCCACTTTGGTCGTCAAGGTTCGCATCCTTCCTCGGGGGCCGGAAGCCGGGGTGCCGGCACGAGGCCGCGGCCGGAGCATCCCTGCAGCGGCGGCGCGTCGATCAGCCCGGCGAAGGTGACGATGTCGCTGCGGAAGGCCAGCGAGAGGAGCCAGTCGGCCAGGACCCGCATCCGGCGGGAAAAGCCCGGCACCAGCATGAGATGCACCCCGCGGGCCACGAACCAACCGGGCAGGCCGGAGAAGCGCACGCCCCGCAGGTCAGCGATGCCCTTGCGCCGTCCGAGCGTGGCCACCTGGCCGAGGGCCTGGAAGCCGTAGGGCCGCGGCGGCTCCCCGGCGGCCACGGCCCGCAGGTTCCGGGCCAGCCGCTTGGCCTGGCGCATGGCGTGCTGGCTGGTGGGCGGATCAGTGTCCCCGGTGGCGGCGTTGGGGACCCCGGCACAGTCGCCGACCGCCCAGACGCGCTCGTGGCCGTCGACCTGGAGGGTCGGTCCGACCTTGACCCGGCCCCGCTCGTCGAGGGGCAGGCCCCACTCCGCCACCACCGGGTTGGCCTTCACGCCGGCCGCCCACACCAGCAGCCCGGCGTCGATCTCGGGGCCGCCGGCCAGCACGACCCGACCGTCGACGACCTTGTCGATCCTGGTGTCGAGGCGCAGCTCGACGCCCCGGCGGGTGAGCAGCTCGGCGGCGTAGGTCCCGAGCTGGGACGGGATGGCGGCCAGGATCTTCGGAGCGGCGTCGACGAGCACCCAGCGCTGCGGGACGCCCTGCAGGGTGGGGTAATGGTGCAGCGCGTCCTGGACGAGGTCGCGCAGCTCGGCCAGGGTCTCCACGCCGGCGTACCCGCCACCGACGAACACGAACGTGAGGTGGCGGCGTTGGCGGGCCGGATCGGGCTCGACGGCGGCGGCGGCGACCAATCGCAGCACCTGGTTCCGGAGGAAGAGGCAGTCGAGGGCCGTGCTGCAGCCCACGGCGTGCTCGAGGAGACCCGGGATGGGGAGGGCCCGGGGGACGGCGCCGACGGCGATCACCACGTGGTCGAAGCTGATGACGACGGTCAGCCCGCCGTCGGTCACCACCGTCGCCTGCTGCCCGTCGACGTCGAGGGCGGTGACCCGCCCCACGATGAGCTCCGCGCCGGGGCAGACGAGGGCCAGCGGCATCACCACGTGGCGCAACTCGATGATGCCCGCCGCCACCTCGGGGAGCATCGGCTGGAACAGCATCGAGTTCTCGGGGCTCACGATGGTGGCTCCCGGCCGGCCGAGTTGCCGGGCCAGGGTGGCGCCACCGAAGCCCCCGCCCACGATGAGAACACCTCCTCGGGCCGGCCGACGCAGCATCCTGCGACCGTAGGCCCGGGGATACCGGCCCTCATCGGTCGGCACTGCCAATCCTGATGGTGTCCTTTTGTGTGCGGCGACCGACGACGCTCCCCGGCGCGGTTCGTAGCGTGCAGGCATGCCGACGACTGTCACTCCCGACGAGGCCGTCGACCGCCTGCGGGCGATCGACACCGTGGGCGTCAGCTTCGCCCTCGGCCAACCCCAGGCGTTCATCCAGGCGCTCGGTCGCCGGGAGGACTGGGCCGACCTGCGGCTCTACGGCGGTCTGTCGGTGACGCCGTCCGAGGCCTACCGCCATCCCAACGTGCACGTGATGAGCGCCTTCTGGGGGCCCGTCGAGCGGGGGATGCGGGAGAAGGGCCTCAACATCGGCTTCACCCCGACCGACTTCCGGGGTGTGTCGCCCATGATGGCCGCCTTCGCCCCCCGGGTCATGGCCATCGCCGCCGCCCCCCCTGACGCCGACGGCTGGTGCAGCCTGTCGCTCTACGCCGGGGCGGCCACGTCCGAACTGGCCCGGGCCGCGGCCGACCCAGAACGGCTCCTCGTCGTCGAGGCGTCGGAGCACTACCCCCGCACCCTGGGCTTCGGCGACTACCGCCATGCCATCCACGTCGATGACATCGACATCCTCGTGGAGAGCGACGCCCGCCCCTTCGTCTTCACCGAGGCCGCC
>DASYFF010000208.1:0-3898 GCA_036498605.1 Acidimicrobiia bacterium
CCTCTGGAACGGTGAAACGGTGGACTACGACGGCCCGGCCGGTCACTTCGCCGGCATGGGCATGCCCGACCCGCCCGCCCGCCGCCCGCCCATCATCCTCAGCAGCTGGGTGCCGGGCCCGAAAGCGACGGCGCTGGCGGCCAAGGTGTTCGACGGGGTCTTCATCGGTTGCGAGCTGACGGTGGAGGCGACGGCGAACGTCTGCCGCCGGCTGCGCCAGGCGTGCGAGCAGATCGGGCGCGACCCGGCTTCGCTCATGATCTACAACACCATGATGTGCGGGCCGGATCTCAGCGCCGACGAGGAACTGGCGGTGATGAACGCCCGCATGGTGACGCACTTCTCGTTCCCCGGGATCGGCGACCGGATCGTGCGGGAGAACGGGTGGGACCCCGAGCCCCTGGGACGCCTGCTGGACCACCCCATGATGCGGGGCGACCAGATCGCCGACCAGAAGTACACCCGGGACCAGCTGCTCGAGCTCGGCGCCTCGCTGCCCCGGGAGTGGGTCGAGACGGGCTGTGTCGTCGGCTCCGCGGCGCAGTGCGCCGAGCGCCTGCGGGCCTACGTCGACGCCGGGCTCGACCACCTCGTCCTCCACGGCTCGTCGCCCGACCAGCTGGCCGGCGTCGTCAAGCTGTGGCGCGATCAAATCAGAAGCAGGAGGGACCAGACATGAGTTCGAAGACGCTCAAGACAGCTGTGTGGTACCCCGGCGTTCGTGGAGCGGGGGCCAAGGACGTCATCCCGTTCGCTCGGGCTCTGGAGCAGGGAGGCGTCGACCAGATCTTCACCTGGGACTTCCTGACCGGCATCCTGCCCCGGGCCGCATGGACGCCGGAGTTCAGTCCCGCCGCGGCTGTGCTGCCCGACGGCGACAGCTTCTACGACCCCTTCGTCACGTTGGGGATCGCGGGGGGCGCGACGACGAACCTCGGGTTGTCGGTGGTGGCCACCAACGCCATCCGGAACGGCCCGGCCGAGATGATGCGGATGGCCCTCACGCTGGCCCAGGCCTCGGGCGGCAACACGATCATCGCCGTCGGGACGGGCGAGAAGCAGAACACGTACCCGTTCGGTTACAGGCGCACCGAGGGCCTGGCCCGCCTCGAGGACCACTTCCGGCTCTACCGGCTGCTCCGGGAGGCCGACGAACCGTTCACGTTCGAGGGCAACGTGTGGCAGTACCGCAACGCCTACATCGGCACGATCCGGAGCCACCTCCCCAAGATGTACGTGGCCGGGACGGGACCCAGGGCCCTCGACATCGCCGCCCGGTACGCCGACGGCTGGCTGACGGTCTGCCCGGCGGCCTTCGCCCACGTCGAGCACTACGCCGAGACCGTGGCGGAGATGCGGCGCAAGGTCGAGCAGTACGGCCGTGACCCCGACGCGTTCGAGTTCGCCGTGGAGGCCATCGCCCTCGTCAACGACGACGAGGAGGCCATCCAGCGGGCCATCGACGAGAGCGAGTTCGTGGCCTGCTTCGCCTCCCTCTACGGCCGGATGGCTCACCACGAGTGGGAGGAGGACGGCGTTCCGCTGGCCCGACCCCGCGACTACAACTACACGTTCCACCTGCTCCCCAACGAAGTCACCCGGGGCGAGTACGACGACACGATCAAGAAGGTGTCCCGGAAGATGAAGGAGAAGAGCTTCGTCTTCGGGCCGGCCAAGGTGGTGGCGGCCCACTGGGCGGAGTACGTCGAAGCGGGCGCCTCGTGGGTCGGCTTCCTCGACTTCGCGCCATTCGTGTTCGGGCTGGAGGACGCGCCGAACTGCCTCGCCCGCAACATCGAGGTATCCCGCCTCCTCAAGGAGACGACAACTCCACGAGTTTCGTGATCGTCCGCCAGTTCCGGACGGTGACCGGCGCCGGGCGCAGGCACTTCTCCATCTGGACGGGGAGGTTGGCCCGGCCCATGCCGTTGGGGAGGTGGAGGTAGAGGTCGCGGCCCACCGCCGTGACCTCCTCGGGGGCGCAGTCGATGGCGGCCAGGCATTGCGCGGTCCTGGCGTCCGGGGGGGCGTGGAGGAATCCGACATGGACGGAACTCTCGTCGGCGGCGGGATAGGGGTTGTGTTCCAGGACGGCCGCCATCTCCCCGGCGGTGCGGATCATCACCGCCGGGCTGAAGCCGAACTCGGCGGCGATGGCGGCCTCCAGCGCCGCCTGCAGCTTCTTCCCGGTCAGCTTGCTGGTGAGGACGACGTTGCCGCTCTGGATGTAGGTCACGACGTCCTCACAGCCGGCGGCGGCGCAGACATCGCGCAGCGCGGCCATGGGCACCTTGGCCTTCCCTCCGACGTTGATCCCCCGCAGCAGCACGACAAAGATCATGGACGTCATCATGGCGCAGCTGAAGGATCGCTGACGCCGCCGGCTAGACAGACCGGTGGCCGTCAGTTCTCGGCTTCGGCCTTCACCCCGGCCAGGACATGGGTGAGATTCTCCCGCACGCAGCGGAAGCGGCCGAGAACGATGTCGTCCGCCTCGGCGGGGTTGGCGGCCGCCGCCCGGGCGGTGCCCGACAGAGCCGGGCCGTGGACGAGGTAGTGCTCGAGGCGGACCCCGCCGCCGAGGAGGGGCTGGAGGCTGAAACCCCAGCTGGCCCAGGGGTTGTCGGGCTCGCCGACGCCGTACTCGAAGCGCCGGCCCGGTTCCCAGGCGGTGACGGTGCACGGCGTCTCCCACTCCAACTTGCCCCGCCGCTCGAGGATGAGGGCGTTGAGGGTGGGATGGCCCGTGTCGTCGGTGGCGTTGCGGCCCTTGAAGCTGGCGCCCAGGCCGGGGGTGTCACCCTCGTCCCAGGTGGCGCCGGCCGCCTCCTTGCAGTGTCGGCCGGGGGTGTTGATGTCGGTCACCAGCTCCCACACCCGCTCGGTGGAGGCGGCGACGTCGATCGACACGCACACCCCCCGGCCCTCCAGCGGGTTGCGCCGCTCCTGGAGCGGGATGTTCCGGTCGGTGAAGCCCCACTCGTCGAAGTACGTGATCTCCCGGGCCGGTCGCCGCTCGACCGGCCGGAAGTCGTCCTGCGTGGTGTAGGCGACGGGGAAGAGGACGACCTGGGTGAAGCCGTCGGGGATCGCGAGCAGGGCCGCCACCTCCTCCCGGCGCTGGAGGTGCAGCGTGGTCCAGGCCGTGCCGAGCCCCCTGGCCCGGGCAGCCAGGCAGAAGCTCCAGCCGGCCTGGATGGAGGAGTCGAACAGGCTGGGCCGGCCGCTTCCGTCGTGGACACCCCAGATCCCCAGGATGACCAGGGCCGGGGCCCGTTCCAGGTTCCCGGCCAGGAACGCCGCCGAGCCGAACACCTTCTGGGCCGTGGTCGGGGTCGCCGCCTCGGTGCGGGCCAGCGCCTCCAACCCGGTGGCCCCGGCCCGGTAGATCTCGGCCAGCTCCTTCCTGGTGGCGGGGTGGCGCACGATGAGCCACCGCCGGCTGGCCTGGTTCGACCCTGACGGCGCCTGCTCTGCCACGTCGATCAGTCGCAGGAGCAGCTCGTCAGTCACGTCCCGGTCGAAGTCGAGCTTCTTGCGGACGGCCCGGGTGGTGGTGAGCAGGCGGTCGATCTGAGCGACGTCGAAGGTCATGCCCGGGAGACTACGACGTACATCATGGTGGAGACGGACTCCCGCCAAGCGGGCGACGTCGCCGGTTTCGAGTCCGTCCGGGCCGAGTTCGACAGGGGCTTCACGGTCTGGCGCCACGGGATCGCCGCCCAGTTCGAGCGCTACGGCTACGCCCCCGCCCGGGCCGACGCCCTGGCCGTGCTGTTCATGTCGGCCCTCGAAGGCGCCCTGATCATCGCCCGCGCCGCCCCGATCTTCAAAGCGCCGTCGGTAGTGTGCCCCGCAAGAGGACCACGTAGAACACGGCGGTCATCATGCCGCACCC
>DASYFF010000209.1:0-3884 GCA_036498605.1 Acidimicrobiia bacterium
CAGCGGCTCGTAGTCGACCTCGACCAGCCCGGCGGCGTCGACGGCCACCGCCTGGTCGGTGGCCACCACCGCTGCCACCGGCTCGCCGGCGAAGCGGACCTTGGGCCAGGCCAGCACCGGTTGGCTCGTTTCCACGTAGCCCCGGAGCTCCGACCGGGCGGTCAGGCGCACACCGACGAACCTCGGGTCGTCGCCGGCCACCACCGCCACCACACCCGGCAGCGCCCGGGCGGCGTCATCGTCGATGGCGCCGACCATGGCGTGGGCGTAGGGGCTGCGGACGAAGGCGGCGTGCAGCATTCCCGGCAGCACGAGGTCGCTCACGTAGCGGCCCCGGCCCGTCAGCAGCCGGAAGTCCTCCTTGCGGGGGACGGGCGAGCCCAGAATCCCGTTGCTGCTCAAGGCATCGCGTATCCGCCGTTGACCGAGACCACCTGGCCGGTGGTCCAGCCCGACAACGGCGAAGCGAGGAGCAGGACGAGGGGCGCGACGTCGTCCGGGTGGCCCAGACGCCGCAGCGGGTACTGGGCCAGGATCTTCTTCATCCGCTCCTCGTCGGGCGCTTGGGCGTGCTCGGCGAAGCGGTCGGTCTGCACCAGGCCGATGGAGACGCAGTTGGCCCGGATGCCGTGGCGGGCCAGCTCCTTGGCCAGCGACTTGGTCAGGGCCATGGTCGACGCTCTGGTCGTGGCCGTGACGGACAGGCCCGACTCGCCCACCCGGCCCGAGTCGCCCATGAGGCTGACGATGGCGCCCGCCTTCCTCTCCACCATGCGCCGGGCCACGGCCTGGGTGACCCGCAGCGTGCCGGTCACGGTCACGTCGACCTGGAACGTCCAGTCGTCGGGGGTGGTGTCGAGGAACGCCTTGGCGCCGGTGGCGGCGGCGTTGTTGACCAGCACCCCGATCGGGCCGAGCTGGGATTCGACGGTCTCCACGAGGGTGGCGACGTCGCCGTCGGAGCGGATGTCGGCCTGGACGGCCAGCGCCGCTCCGGTCAGGCGCCCGGCCTCGGCCGCCGCCGCCTCCGCCCCGCTCCCCGAGGAGTGGTAGTGGAAGGCGACGTGGGCCCCCTCCCGGGCGAAGGCCAGCCCGATCTCCTTGCCGAGCCCCTGCCCGGCGCCGGTGACCAGCACGACCTGGCCCTGCAGTCCGAGATCCACGCCGGCCAGGCTAACCTTCCAGCCAATCTTCAACCCTTGGTCGAATAGTTGACTTTCGGCTGAGATCTGGTACGGTGCCGGACCATGGGCACCGTTCTGGCCACGCGGATCGATCCGTCCGGCGCGCCGTTCCTGGAGAACGCCGCCGCCTACGACACGCTGCTCGCCGCCCTCGACGAGCAGCAGGCACTGGCCCGGGGGGGCGGCGGGCCGAAGAACGTCGACCGCCACCACGCCCGGGGCAAGCTCCTGGCCCACGAACGGATCGAGCTCCTCCTCGACGAGGACGCACCGTTCCTCGAGCTCTCCACCGTGGCCGCCTACGGCACGCAGTTCCAGGTGGGGGCCAGCCTGGTGACGGGCATCGGCGTCGTGTCGGGCATCGAATGCATGCTCATCGCCCACGACCCGACCGTCCGGGCCGGCGCCTCCAACCCCTACACCTGGAAGAAGGTGTCCCGGGCGCTGCAGATCTGCCGCGAGAACCGGCTCCCCTGCATCAACCTCGTCGAGTCGGCCGGCGGCGACCTCCCCAGCCAGGCCGAGCTGTTCCTCCCCGCCGGGAAGCTGTTCCACGACCTCACCGTGCTGTCGGCCATGGGGATCCCGACGATCGCCCTCGTGTTCGGCAACTCCACCGCCGGCGGCGCCTACGTGCCGGGGATGTGCGACTACGCCGTCCTCGTCAAGGAGCGGGCCAAGGTGTTCCTCGGCGGCCCCCCGCTGGTGAAGATGGCGACGGGGGAGGACGCCGACGACGAGTCCCTGGGCGGCGCCGAGATGCACGCCCGGGTGTCGGGCCTGGCCGACTACATGGCCGACGACGAGCTCGACTGCATCCGCATCGGGCGCCAGATCGTGGCCGACCTCGGCTTCCGCAAGCACGGCCCCGGCCCCGACCGGGAGCCGGAGCCGCCCGTCCACGACCCCGAGGAGCTGCTGGGGATCGTGTCGGTCAACCTCAAGGTGCCCTTCGACCCCCGGGAGGTGCTGACCCGCGTCGTCGACGGGTCGCGCTTCGCCGAGTACAAGCCGCTCTACGGTCCGGCGCTGGTGACGGGGTGGTGCCACATCCACGGCTACCGGGTCGGCGTGCTGGCCAACGCCCACGGCGTGCTGCAGAACGAGGAGTCGCAGAAGGCCACCGAGTTCATCCTGCTGGCCAACCAGGGCGACACGCCGCTGATCTTCCTCCAGAACACCACCGGCTACATCGTCGGCACGGCCTACGAGCAGCGGGGGATCATCAAGGACGGGGCCAAGATGATCAACGCCGTGGCCAACTCGGCCGTGCCCCACATCACGATCCTGATGGGCGCCTCCTACGGCGCCGGCAACTACGGCATGAGCGGCCGGGCCTACGACCCCCGCTTCCTCTTCAGCTGGCCCAACGCCAAGACCGCCGTCATGGGGCCCGAGCAGCTGGCCGGGGTCATGTCGATCGTTGCCCGCCAGGCAGCCATGGCCGCCGGCCGGGAGTTCGACGAGGCGGAGGACGCCAAGCGGCGCCAGGCCACCGAGGAGCAGATCGAGTCCGAGTCGCTGGCCCTGTACCTCTCGGCCCGCCTCCACGACGACGGCATCATCGATCCCCGCGACACCCGCGACGTGCTGGGGGTCTGCCTGTCCGCCATCCACTCCAACAAGGTCGAAGGCCGGCGGGGCTTCGGCGTCTTCCGGATGTAGGTGAGGGCCATGACGAACGGGAACACACCCATCCGAACGCTGCTCGTCGCCAACCGGGGGGAGGTCGCCCGCCGGGTGTTCCGCACCTGCCGGGAGCTCGGCATCCGCACCGTGGCCGTCTACTCGCCGCCCGACGCCGGGGCGCCGTTCGTGGCCGAGGCCGACGCCGCCGTCCCCCTCGACGGCGCCCGGGGCTACCTCGACGTCGAGCAGGTCCTGGCCGCCGCCGAGGCCACCGGGGCCGACGCCGTCCACCCCGGCTGGGGGTTCCTGGCCGAGAACGCCGGCTTCGCCGAAGCCTGCCTCAAGGCCGGGCTCATCTGGGTCGGGCCGCCGCCGCCGGCCATGGAGTCGATGGGCTCCAAGATCGAGGCCCGCCGGCTCATGGAAGCGGCCGGTGTCCCGGTCGTTCCCGGGGCGACACTGCCCGGCGGCGCGGCCGACGAGACGGCGGTCGTGGCCGCAGGGGAGAGCGTCGGATTCCCCTTGCTGGTCAAGGCTTCGGCCGGGGGCGGCGGCAAGGGCATGCGCCTCGCCACCTCGGCCGCCGAGCTGCCCGGGGCCGTGGCCGACGCCGCCCGGGAGGCGGCCGCCGCCTTCGGCGATCCGGCCGTGTTCATCGAGCGCTACGTCTCGCCCGGCCGTCACGTCGAGGTCCAGGTGCTCGGCGACCACCACGGCACGGTGGTCCACCTCTTCGAGCGGGACTGCTCGGTCCAGCGTCGCCACCAGAAGCTGGTCGAGGAGGCGCCGTCGCCGGCCGTCGACGCCGACCTCCGGGCCAGGATGGGGGCGGCGGCGGTGGCCGCCGCCGAGGCCGTCGGCTACCACGGCGTCGGCACCGTCGAGTTCCTCCTCGGGCCCGACGGCGCCTTCTACTTCCTGGAGATGAACACCCGCCTCCAGGTCGAGCATCCGGTCACGGAGCTCGTGACCGGCATCGACATCGTGAAGGCACAGCTCGCGATCGCGGCTGGCGAGCGACTCGACATCGCGCAGAGCGACGTGCGCTGGCGTGGGCACCCAATCGAGTGC
>DASYFF010000210.1:0-27639 GCA_036498605.1 Acidimicrobiia bacterium
TTCGACGTGCCGCACACGGATTGGTTTCGGCCGTGATGGCAGCGCTGCTCCAGACCCTGGTTGCGCATCCAAGGAGGCGTTGGATGAGCCCGGGGGGGCTGGCATGCGAGATCACGATGGGCCGGTCGATCACCCTCTCCCTGGTTGGAGTGAGACCTTCCCTTTTCCCGACGCCGCCTTCGTCGCGGCCACCTGGCCTGACGCACCGTCGGCGGGTGTGGGGCCCGCACACCCGGAACGGGCACGAAACGCGTCCATGGTAATGCTGGTGCTCGGCGTCGCCCTGCTGTGGCCCTTTCCCCTCGGGGGTGTCCTTCTGCTCGGTTCGGCCGGCCTCGGTCTGACCACCTGCTGGCGGGCGACACCGGGTGGACCCTCGGCCCCGCCGCCAGCCCCGACCGGCGTCGACATTGAGGAGACCCGGCCGTTACCACGACAGCCACCGGTCGATACTCAATGCCGTCCTGAGGAGGTGACAGAGCCAGGAGTGTTTGCGGGACATGTGCACGCCGCTGCGGAACAGGCGTGAGCGGATGGCGAGTGTCTGTTGGTTCCCGGGGGTCAAGACCCCGCCTTCCAGGGGCCGGTCAGTTACGACCGTTGTCTCGACGTCGTGGAGATCGATTTGCTCCGACCAGCTTGGATGCGGGACGCCGCCTGTCGGGGGGTGGGGCCGCAGTGTGGTTCACGATCGCGGCGGCGCCGCTCCAGCGGTAGTGGCAGTCGAGTAGCGTGATCCGGCCAGGTGGGGACGGCTGGACGCCTGCCTGAGTCGCTGAGCCGCTCAGGTGGCGTGAGTCATGGCGTCGGGCGTCAGTGTCCCGTCGATGACGGCCTGGGCGACGTCGACGAGGAGAAGGTTGTGGCTTCGGGCGTGGTGGCGAAGCCACGAGAAGGCGCCTTCCATACTGAGGCCGGCCCGTTCGGCCAGGATGCCCTTGGCCTGCTCGATCATGACGCGGCTGTTCAGGGCGTGGTTGAGCTGGTCGACGAGGAGATGCGCCTGGCTGGCGGCGCGATGTTGGAGGATGCCGATCGTGGCCACGTCGGCCAACGCCTGGGCGACGACGACATCGGCTTCCGCCAAGCCCCCCGCTGCGTCCTGGAAGAGGTTGAGGGCGCCGATCGTCTCGCCCCGCAGGCGCATGGGCAGGGCGTGGACCGACCGGAAGCCAGCCTTGACGGCGATGGGCCCGAACCGGGGCCAGTGAGCGTCCTCGGAGGCCAGATCAGTGTGCAGAGCCGGCTCGCCGGTGCGGAAGCAGTCCGGGCAGGGACCTTCCTGGGATTGGATCTCGAACAGCTCGACCAGGCGCATCTCCTCGCTGGAGGAGGCCACCACCCGCAGGTCCCCTTCGGGGGCGATCAGCATCAGGCCCGCCGCCGCCACGTCGAGAACCTCCACGCACCGATGGGCGAGCCGGGTCAGCAACTCCACGACATCGAAATCGTCAACGAGCGTGTCCGCCAACTCCACAAATGTCCGTGTCAGTAGGGTTTCCCTGGACATCATGCTCTCACTTCCGGGCCGCCTGGCCCGTCCGCATGGGGGCCGCCGCTGTGAAGGGTACCCCTGTTCCGGGATTCCCGGAATCTCCCGCTCCGGTGGTCCGCTGGTCATCGGAAGCTCAGCGTTCGGCTCACCACCGCTTCGGCCACCTCGGCGAGGAGGCGGTCGTTGGCGAAGGCATGGGCGCGCAGGCGGGCGAGAGCCTCGCCCACGCTGACGCCGAGTTGGACGGCCACCATCCCCGAGGCTTGGTGGACGACGAAGCGGAAGTTGGCTCCGTCTTCCAGTTCGGCGGCGAGGTCTCCGGGTGCTGCGTGAGCCTGCATCGTCAGCACCGCCCGGGCGGCCACCGACGCCAGGACGAGCGAATCGGCGAACTGGTCGTCGCTGAGTGGGCCCGGCCGGTCGCGGTACAGATTGAGCGCCCCGAGCCGGACGGCTCCGACCTGGAGGGGAAAGCCGAAGATGGCCCGAGCCCCGGCGTCCGTCGCCGCCGGCGCGAAGGCGAGCCAGGGTGTGTCGGCGCGGGCCAGGTCGGGCTCGAGGACCGGCCGGTCCGAGTGGTAGGCGTCGACACACGGCCCTTCGCCCAGGGTGTACTGCAATTCCTCGATCAGCGCGCTCACCGGGTTGCTGGAGCAGACCGAACCCTGTTGGACATCCCCGGCCATGAGCATGATGCCGGCGCCGCTCATCATCGAAACGTCGGCGCTGACCTCGCACAGCCGGGCCGCCTCGTGTTGATCATCGCCGCCGGAGGACAGGCGGGCCACGATGCGCACGAGCCGATCACCGGCCATGGAGCCGCTCTCCTCGTCCAGTCAGCGGGAGGCGCTCAACGGGGTCCGGATCCAACGCGCACCCGGGCTTCAGTCAACCGAGGACCGAGCCCATTGCCCCACCACCATACTCCAGATCAGGCCGCAGCCAAACGCCGCTGCGGGTAGGTGCGCACCCGTCAGCCGGGTGAGGCCAGCCCGGTCGACGCAGGGAAGAGCGCGGTTCTGAGTTCGGCGGAACCGGTCGGCTTGCAGAGATAGACATCGGCCCCTCGCTCGAGGGCGGCAGAGATGGTGGCAGCATCACTCTGATACGAGCAGACCACGATGCGCGGTCGGGGTGACATCGGAGCGAGGTCACCAATGGTGTTGAGGCCTTCCTCGAGCGGCATCTGGATCTCGAGGACGACGAGCTCGGGATGGCACCGGTCCACCAGCTCGACGGCCGCCAGCCGGTTGTCGGCCTCGGCGATCTCCCACGGCCGGAAGGAGTGCTCCAGGAGGTGGCGCATTATTCCGCGCCGCTCGCTCCGAGAATCCACGGCGACGACGCGCACGTCGTCAAGCCCGGGGCCGTCATCGCTCCGCGCCGGCCCAGGCGGCACGTCTTCCTTCACCGGCATGCTCGACCTCCTCGGCATCCTTTGGATGCGCAACCGGGGTCTCGAGCAGCGCCGTCCCTCGCAGGAAACCATCCTGCGAACTCAAACCTACGCTACATCATCGTCGTCGGCCTGCATCAGCGCCGAGGGCGAACCGACCGACGCCGTCGCCCGGATCAGTTCCGCCACGCTCCAGGCTTGGGCGATGCATCCCCGGGGAGCGAACGGTTCGGCAGCGTCGAAGATCTCGCTCACGGACCCGATGCCGGCCTGTCCGAGGTGCTCGTGGAGGCCGCGCACCATGGCCCGGGCTTCGTCGCGGCGGTCGGGAAAGGTCTTGAGCCAGGCGTCCACGAACGGACCGAGGAGCCAGGGCCAGACCGTGCCCTGGTGGTAGGCGCCGTCACGGGCCCGCAGGTCGCCGTCGTAGGTGGCCTTGTAATCCGCATGGGCCGGGTCGAGGGTCCGGAGCCCGACCGGGGTGAGGAGATGCCGGCCGACCGTCTCCACGACCGGGCGCCACCGGTCGGGCCGCAGGACGGCCCGGGGCAGGGACACGGCCAGGACCTGGTTCGGGCGCAGGGTGGCGTCGTCGCCCCCGTCCTCGCCGTCCACCACGTCGAAGAGGTACGAACCGGCCTCATACCAGAACCGCCGGTTGAACGACTCCCGCACCGTCTCGCCGAGGCTGGCGATGTCGACCCCGACGTCGTAGCCCTCCTTCGCTGCCCACTCGTCGAGGAGGCACAGCGCCTGGTACCAGAGAGCGTTGATCTCGACCGGCTTTCCGCGGCGAGGAGTCACGACCCAGTCGTCGACCTTGGCGTCCATCCAGGTGAGTTGCAGGCCGGGGGCGCCCGCCCGCAGGAGGCCGTCGGCCGGGTCGGCGCCGATACCGAAGCGGGTCCCGGCCACGTGGCGTTGCACGATCTCGGCCAACACCGGGAGCAGCAGCCGCAGCGTCTCACGGTCGCCGGTGTGATGCTCGTAGCGGGCGATGGCGTGGAAGAACCACAGGGTGGCGTCGGCCGTGTGGTAAAGGCCTTCGGAATCGCCGTCGGGAAACAGATTGGGGATCAGCCCGTCACGTACGTGGTGGGCGAACATGCGCAGGATGGAACCCGCTTCCCGGTGCCGCCCGGTGAGCAGGCAGAGTCCCTCGAGCGAGATCATCGTGTCCCGGCCCCAGTCGGTGAACCAGTGGTAGCCGGCGATAATCGACCGGACCTCGTCACCGGCGGCCGCCTCCCGGCCGGCGGGCTCGACGATGAACTGGTCGGCGGCGAAGACGAGCTCCGGCATCTCGTCGCGCAGGGACGCCGGAGCGTTGCGCAGGAGCCGCGACCGCCGGGCTCGTTCGTCCGTCTCGACCTGGTCCGGCGGGTGCTCGTCGATCGTCGCCCACGGCTCGGTCGACGCCACCAGGGTCGCTTCCTCGCCGGGCTGGAGCCGGAGCTGGAAGTATCCGGGGCTCCACAGGTCGCCCCGGGCGTCGTAGCCCCGGCTCTGCTCGGCACGGTGGACGACGAGGGAGATCGTCCGGGGGCGGTGGGTGAAGGCGGTGTCGCGGGCGTGGAGGCGTAAGCGCAACGGCGGGAACGCCGGGTCCCCCACGATGTCGTAACGGTCGTCGACGGCCAGAAGCGAGTAGCGGGCCAGCTCGGCATTGACGGCCGCCTCGTAGTGCCGGAAGTGCATCGACGGTCGGAGCTGGAGGAGAACCTCGCCGCCGCCGCCGGTGTCGGTGTCGAGCCGGTAGGTGACGTGGAGCAGGTTGTGGCGGTGGGCGAGGACGACCCGTTTCTCGAGCACCGTGCCGTTGATGTCGTAGCGCCAACGGGGGAGGCCGTCGACGAGGACGAAGTCCGTGAGGTAGGGGTCCCCGTGCAGTTCCAGCCGGCGCGCTTCGGTCTCCTCGGCCCGTAGCTCGACTCTCCGCCCGCCGGGCAGGCGCAGCTGCTCGGAAAGGTGTGTGAGCATCACGGTCCGCCCCAATGGGTTGGGGAGGCCGGCGACCAACCAGCCATGGTACCGGCGGGTCACGAGCCCCGAGACGGTCCCCGAGGCGTAGCCGCCGATGCCGTTGGTCACCAGCCATTCCCGCTGGAGCTGCTGGGCGGGATCAGCGATGGAAGGCGGCGTGACCGGGCGGACAACGGCAGAGTCGCTCACGACGAGCCGAGGAACAGCGCCGAATGGGCGGCCAGCGTCCACGGCCCGCGGACATCCGATTCGGGTGTCCCGCTCCCTCCGTAGCGTGGGTCCTCGCTCGACCACAGCTCGGTCCAGTTCCCCCGGGCCGGCGGCGCCAGGAGCGGTTCAGGATTGGGGACCAGACTCAGGTCGCGGCCGAGGTTCACCAACAGCAGGCGGTCGTTCCCCGCCGGCCCGAAGAGGCGCAGCACGAACGCCTCTGGGCCGAGTACCGCCCCGTCGACCACGGTGTTCGGCAGGGAGATGACCGGATCCTCCCGGCGGAGGTGAAGCAGATCGTGGTGCAGCAGGCGGATCTCGGCGTTGGTCGTCGCCTCGCTGTGGTCGAGCCGGCAACGCTCGAACGTGGCGCGGGCATTGGGCGGGACCATGCCCTCGAAGCGGATCGCCCGGGCCATGCTCCGGAACTGGCCGACCTGGGCGGTGCGGCCGGCTCGCACCGCCTCGGCCAGATCGCCTTCGTGGTCGGCGAAGTAGTGGAACGGGCTCGAGGCGGCGAACTCCTGACCCTGGAACAGCTGCGGCACCGGGGGGCTGAGCAGCAGGAGGGCGGTCAGCGCCCGCAGGCACCCAGGACTCGTCAGCTCGTGGAGGCGGCGGCCCCGGAAGGAGTTCGCCACCTGATCGTGGGTCTGGAGGTAGTGGACGAACCGCCGGGGCCCGAGGTCGAGCGAGAAGGAGCCCCGGGGCTGGTCCTGCCAGCTGTACCACTGCCCTTGATAGAGGTAGCCCCGTTTGACGCACGACACCAGCTCCTGGGGTCCACCGCGGTAGTCGGTCAGGTAGGCCTCGTTCCGGCCGGTGGCGGCGACGATGGCGCTGTGATGGAAATCGTCGTTCACGGCGGCGTCGAGGCCGTGGCCCCCGCGGTTCGGGGCACGCAGCATGATCGGATCCTGGGGCTCGTTCTCGGCCACCAGCAGGAGAGAGCGGCCCGGGGCGGCGGCCCGCGTGGCGGTGGCGATGGCGCCCAGAATGTGCTCCGGGGAGGAGTCGAAGATGGCCTGGGCGGCGTCGATGCGCAGGCCGTCAAGGTGGAACTCCGAGATCCAGTGGACGGCGTTGGTGATGAAGAACTCCCGCACCGGACCCGAGTCGGCGTCGTCGAAGTTGAGCGCCTGCCCCCACTCGTTGTCATGCCGGTCGGTGAAGTAGTGCGGGGAGAAACGGTCGAAGACGGCGCCGGCCGGCCCGAGGTGGTTGTAGACGACATCGAGAATCACCGCCAAGCCCAACGAGTGAGCCGCGTCGACGAAGCGACGCATGTCGTCCGGGCGGCCGTAGAGCCGGGTCGGGGCGAAGAGGTCGACCCCGTCGTACCCCCAACCGAACGAGCCGGGGAATTCCGCCACCGGCATCAACTCGATCGTCCTCACCCCGAGATCAGCCAGCGAGGGAAGACGGGCCTGGGCCGCGCTCCAGGTGCCCTCCCGGGTGAAGGTGCCGACGTGGAGCTCGTAGATGACATGTTCGTGGCGAGCAAGGCCCCGCCAATGGACGTCGGTCCAGGGAAACGTGCGGGGAGCGATGATCTCGGACGGCCCGAACGGGCCGACGGGCTGGAAGCGCGACACCGGGTCAGGGCTCAGACTCCCGTCCTCCAACCCGAAGAAGTACAGATCGCCGGGCGCCGCCCCCGGGACGAAACCCGAGAAGTACCCGCCTGACTCTGCAGCGAGCGGGACCGTCTCGCGCCGCTCGATGACCAGCGCGTCGGGCACCTCGCCGGCGGAAGGTTCGAGCAGGACCACGTCGATCCCGTGGTGCGCCGGCGCCCACACGCGGAAATGTGTGCCCCCCTGGCCCGGCTCCGCACCGATGGGAGCGTGGCGGACCGCCTGCACCGGATCCCGGCGGTCCTCGGCAGGGGATCTAGTCGGCAAAGACATCGCCGTTGTGCCGGATGAAGAACGTGTGGTCATGACCCTTGTTGGCGTCAGCGAAATTGTAGGCGTGCTTTGCGCTCCCGTCCGGGACATGCTCTTCGGAATAGACCGCTCCGACGGGACACACGTCGGGCTGGTAGCAGGCGGTGCACGAGGTGCACTCATCGGTGTTGACGTAGAGCATGCTGTCCCCGAACACGGCGATCGCATCCGGTTCCGGCGCATGGCTGTTCTCGGTCACCCCACTGCCGGCCTCCACCTCCGAGAACAGCTGGTTGATCTGAGGATCGAACTCGTAGATGCACTGCACCGGACAGACATCGACGCAGGCGCGATCCTTCACATCGATGCACGCTTCGGTGATGATGGCGACACCAGGCACGACTCACCTATCCGTCATCGGAGGTCTGAGTCGTCTCGCACCTCGAACCTCCGGGCACCCGAACATTGGATGCGCAGCCGGGGTCTCGAGCGGCGCCCTCACCGCAGGCGGACAGCCCTGCGTGCAACACGACCATACCACCGCGGAGCCTCCCCCCGGCTCACGGACCAGCGTCGATACCCGATCGCGCCGCGATCAGCTCCGCCAGGGTCGCCTGCATGTCCTCCGTACTGAGGTCGAGCATCCACACGCCGTCACGCCAATGACGGAAACCCACCTTCGCCCACACGCGGCCCAGGGCCTCGACGGCACGCGCTCGATCCTCCGGCTGGCGGGACGCCGCCTCGAATGGGGCCGGATAGCAAGCGGCGAGATGACACCCACGTCCGAGACGCCCGATGGCCGCGGCGGCGACGATCGGGCCCAACCCGTGCCCGCGGTGGTCGGGTTGCAGCCATACTCGATCGAGCAGCACGATATGGCCCCTTCGCGCCGGGTCGTCGACGAGATCGGCGGGCAAGCGGGGAGCGTCGGTACGGGTCTCGACATCGATCCACGTCCCCGAGACGCGGTCGGCGAGCTCGCCGATGTCCCTGCCCGGCTCGAGGGTGAACACCAGGACGTGCGCGTACCCGATCTCCTCCCGAACATCGCTGGTGGAGGGGTCGAGGAGGACGGAGACCGTCCAGCGCTCGACGGGGCGGGAGGGGGCACCGGCGTCGAGCGGGATCCGCTCCTCGAGCCGATACGTCAACACGAGTTCGCCGGGCACCGCTCGTGCGCCATGGCTTGTTCTGTTCAGTGCCGTTTCGGCCTCTTCATGAGCACGGCGACGGTGCCGTCGGCGAGTGACGTCATCCCGACTGCCTCCCACCCCTGGGTTCCCTCCCCGTTGAGCGCCGCAACTGACGCCGAGACCCCCGGTGCCCGCGACGGGGCCTCGAAAGCGGGAAGGGCGACGATGAGGTACTCCCACGGAACCATGGCTCCATTGCCCTCCCGGGGCTCTCAACCCGCGCACAGCGCGGTGGAGGCGCAACCGGGGTCTGGAGCGGCACCGCTGATCGGCAGAGCATGAGGGCCCTGCGGACCCCTCAGGATACCACCCTCCTTCAGCGAAACGTCATGGCGGACACGGCGAGGTGGCAACACGCATGCCGGCATGCACCACATCACCCAGTCCGGCTGGATCTGCACCCGGGTCCTGGCCAAGGCGGCGGTCGAACTCGGTCCCGACCGCGCCCGGGGCAACCTCCCCCACGAGGCCAGGACCGTCTGCAACAGCTGACCGAGAGCTCAAAACGCAGTTGACGACGGTGGCCAGGCCGGAACTTCCGGCCGACCACCGTCGTGTACGCTGGCGGCAGCGCGGCGAACGCCCAACCGTGTTAGCGCGGCGAACGCCCAACCGTGTTTGAGACTCGTCAGAGCCTCAGTCCTCCCGTGTGTGGCCCTGGACCTCGGCCGCGGGTTGCGACCATCGAATGGAAAAGGAGACCCCATGGGGGCCGACAAGTCATTTCTGAATGCCGAAGGCATGTGGTACGGCGGGGACGACCCGATCAGCATTGCTTACCTGAGGGAGAGGGCGGCAACCGTCATGCCGGCCCTGAAGAGGCCCCTCCCCAAGCAGGCGGCCAAGGCCACTCTGAACTAGGGCCGAGACTCGCCCGCGGTCGCCGGTGGCGCTCTCGGAGCGTCCGGCGGCCTCGGTGCTTTCCGCGACTCGCCACCGTCGTTGTCGCCATCCGGCCTCGGCAATCCGGAGCCGGCCCGTCGAAACAAGGGTGACCACGTGAGAGAATTCCCTGAGTGCCCCCGCTGCGGCGTGCTTCTCATCGGCGTCGGCACGCCCCAAGGCGGTACGGCCCGCAATCGACCGTTCCCGGATCGTTCGACCGGCTATTGCGCCACCTGCCACATCGGCTTGACCAAGGTCCACGGCGTGTGGGCGGCGACCCCGATCGGCACGCCGTCATGATCGAGGCCAGCGGGCTCACCAAGCGGCAACGGACAACGGCCGAGCCGAGAGTCGAAACAATGGGGTTGTCGCCGATGCTCGAGTCTCAGTCATTCCTGCGGCCTGTCGAGCGCCTGGTGCTGCGCCTGGTCGACGAAGGCGTCGGGGACGTGGAGATCGCCCGTCGTTTCCGCCGCAGTCCGGAGATGATCCGTCGGATCATCGCCATGGCCCGGCTCCCCGGGAGGGCGGGTGCCCGGGTGGTCCAGGGCGATGGGTTGCGCCCACTGGAGCGACGACTGCTGCGCTGGCGGCACTACGGTGCCACCTACACCGAGATCGGGTCCCGGTTCCACCGAAGTCCAGCCTTTGTGGCGCGGGTCGAGGCCTTCGCCCACTACAAGCTCGAAGATCGACCGGCGAGCGGCGGCTCTGCCAGGTCGAACCCGCCTGGATCCGACCGCTCTCCTCAGCCGGGACGCCGGCCGGGGATCATGTCGTCCCCTTCTGTCCACATCTTCGGCCTCCCGCCGAGCGATGCGTCACCAGGGTCTGGAGCGACGCCAACTCACCAGTCCGGTCAACAACCGACCTGGCGGCAATCTACCCCTTGATGGTCCATCCCGAGAGTGGCGTCCCGGAAGTCCCGGAAACCTCGACCTCTGGCGCCGACGCCGTTGCCGAGCTCGACCGGCGATCGGCGCCGGCGGAGCCCGGGACGGAACTGTTGTCGCCGGTGCCTTCGCCCACTCAGGCATGTTGCCCGGTCGGGAGCATCGCGGGACGAAGGTCGAGCGCGCCGCGATGTGCGTGTTGGCCAGGGATGGGATCCTCGGCATCGACGTCATTCTCGGTGCGCTGCTCGTGAGCCAGGACGTGGCCGGCTGGATCGTCGGGTTGATCATCGGCCTCGCCTCGGTGATCCTGGCGGCGCTGCTGCGTACGATGGCACAGTTCGGGCCCGGCGCCCGGGGGCTCTACGACAGATATGACGCCTAAGCGCTATGGCGCCGCAAAGGTGCATGGCGCCTCGTGGCGGTTAGAAGGTGCCCGCGGCGCACGTCTGGCCGACTCGGTCGCCGTTCACCGTGTTGGCCTTGCCGTTGTTGACCGGGGCCGGCGTGTTGCCGTTGCAGGTCAGCATCCCGCCGATGTGGTTGTTCGAGATGACCGGTCCGCTGGAGGCGATGTTCTGGCTGGCGGTGACCGCGCCGCCGATCGAGTTGCCGGCGAGTTCGGTGCCGCCCTTGTTCCCGTCCATGGTGACGGCGCCGTCGATCACGTTGGCCGCGCAGGTAGCGTCGTTGTCGCCGATGATGACGGCGTTCATGCTGTTCGAGACCTTGATAGCGCCTCGGACCGTTGAGCTGTGGCAGAACGTGAAGGGGGCGCTGGACGTCGAGGTGACCGCTCCGTAGATCTTCGAGTCCTTCACCGACAGTTCGTGGCCATTCATCACCGTGATGGCACCGTCCTGCGTGGCGTTCTGGAGGCAGGTCACGCCAGGACCGCTGAGGGTCATGGTGCCGGAGTGTGCGCCGGTCACGGTATTGGTGCATGTACCGGCGGCCGAGGCGGCGGTCATGGTCGTTAGGCCGACAGCCGCAAGGGTGAGCGTTGCAGTGAATATGGCGATGACAGCCTTGGGAAATCGCTGGTACATGTCGCTCCTCTGAAGGGCATCGTGAAGAAAGAGCTAAGGGGCTATGACATGCCCCAAAGAGAATCGGTGACTGGAACACCTCCAGTTCAGCCTTGGCCAGTCTTGCAGTCTCCAAAATGGAGGCGTCGCCGAGATTTCGGGACGAGTGCCGACCGCCGGGGTCTTGAGCGAGAACCGAGTCAAAACGGCTGGTTCTGCCTCGCAGTCTAGGCCCAGTGTCAACGGCGAATGGCGCCGCTCTTTGCGGGTTTTGCGCAGGGGCGCATTGGCTTGTAAGCCAAGAATTTCATTTGCAATTCAGTACGCCGGGCACTGGAGCCGAACATCGGGCCGAGAGCGCGAGCGTTCCGAGGCCGACCGCCCAGGTTGCGCGAACCCAGGCCGGGACCCGTCTCCGCCCCGTCGGGACGGCCGTAGCCGCCACTGACGCCCACCGGGACCAGGCGCCGGCCCAAAGGAGCGCGTCGCGGCGCAGGCGATCCCCGCGGTCGGGTGAGCTGACACCGGAGCAGCGGGTCCTCCGGGCCCGGATGGCCGGCTATCGGCTCCACGCCACGCACGACCCACGGGAAACGACGCGCAAGGCCAGGGAGGCGTTCGCCGGACGCTTCGAGCGTGAGGTCGATCCCGAGGGCCTCTTGCCGCCCGCCGAACGAACCCGGCGGGCGGAGGCCGCTCGGCGGGCGTACTTCACCGGTCTCGCCCTGAAGTCGTCTCGTGCCCGGACCAGCCGGCAGGAATAGCGCCGTTACCGCTTTCGTGAGCGGCGCATGGCGTCGGTCCGGCCCACGAACTCCCTGCTCGTGACGACCGGCGTCCCTCGCCACGGGCTCATGCTGAGGAGGTCGCTGTCATCGCTGACGATCAGGATGGCGTTGGTCGCGGCGGCCGCTTCGAGGATGCGGTTGTCCTCGTGATCGGGGCAGTCGGTGACGGTGACGGCGGGGGTCACGACGCCGCCACCCGAAGCTTCGGCGATCTCGACCAGGACCTCGACGTAGCTCTCGGCGGCGCTGACCTCCCAGCCGTATCCGTCGGGCGGGATGCCGCTCAGAACCCGAACGATGTTGACGAGGATGTGCTCCGAGAGCCACAGGGCGAACTCCCGCCCGTCGTTGAGGATCCCGACGACGTTGGCGGCGAGGTTGCCCCGCACCGGTGGCGGCGAGGGCCAGGACCAGAAGCTGTCGTGGCCGCCGGTGATGGCGCTGACGAAGACGTTGACGTCGACGACGACGGGAAGGGGCGCCGTCAACGGCCTTTGAGAACCCGCCGGACGATCGCGACCGCCTCGTCGTAGCCCACCTCGCAGGCGGCGGAACGCTCAGACCCGTACGCCTGGAGCTCGGAGAGCCGTTCGGCCCGTTCGAGGACCTCCATCTGGCGCATGGCCTCCCGCAGGAACGCCGAACGGTTCCCACCGCCGTACTTCCGGGTGAGCCGCTCGAGGCGAGCCAGATCTTCGTCGGCCACGGCGAAACCAACCGTCTTCGTTGCCATGCACTCAGAATAACTCGATTGCATCTGAGATGCAACGCGAGGCCCGTGGCCGGTACGCTGTTGGCACCGTTGAGACCGGTTTCGTGTGGACCTTCCTCGAGGAGGCGCGGGACCCGTCCTAGCGTCCGCTAGCCCCAACGCAGGTGCGCTACCACTGCGCCACTCCCCGTCGGCTCCAGCGTACCGGGCAGGACAGCCGCCGCTCGGGCCGATTACGGGCGGGACGAACGGCGCAAGCCTCTCTCCCCACCGGATCGGGTCGGGCGGCGGGCGGTCCGAGCGCCGCGCCGCTCAGGCGGGGACGAGGAGGTTCGGGGGGCGGTCGAAGAGGGTGGTGGCGGCGTGTTCGGCCCGCCAGGCCCAGACCTCGGCCAGGAGCGGGGGCCGGTCGACGGCCGGATCGGGCGACAGCGGGGCCCCGGGCGGGCTGCAGGCGCGGACCCGCTCGGCCTCGACCAGCTGGTGGGCGAGGAGGACGGCGCCCGTGACCGAGCGCGGGTCGAGGCCGTCGAGCGGGCCGTCGTGGCCGGCGGCGGCGGCCACGACCTCCAGCGGGAAGCCCCACAGGCCGAGCAGGTAGGCCCCGGCCCGGCTGTGGGTCACCCCGAACGTCTCCTCCTCGATCTCCCCGCACAGCGCCGGGCGCCCGTCCTGGAGGCGGAGATGGGCGGAGAACACCACCGGGCGGCAGGAGGCGAGGACGAGCTGGCCGCACTCGTGGAGCAGCCCGGCGCAGAAGGCGTCGGCCCGCAGCCTCGGGTCGGTCAGCCGCTGGGCCAGCCGGGCCGTCTCGCCCGCGTGGTCGTTGAAGGCCGCCAGCCACCGGCCCAGCACCGGGTCGCGCCCGTCCAGACGGCGGGCGAAACCGTCCATCAGGGCCAGCGACCTGACGGTCCGGGCACCGAGCCGGGCGACGGCAACCTCGAGCGAGACGGCCCGGGACCGCGGGGAATAGAAGGACGAGTTGGCCACCTGCAGGACCTTGGTCGCCAGCCCCACGTCGCCCCCGAGCACGGCGGCGATCGCCGCCGCATTGGCCCGGGGCGACTCGAGGACCTCGAGCAGTCGCTGCACCGTGGCCGCCGGGGCGAGGAGCGTGTCGAGGCCGGTCAGCTCGGCCCGCACCCGCTCCCCGCCCAGGCGGACGGCCAGCCGGGCGGCCTCGTCGACGACCCCGGCGACGGTGCCGGGGTCGTCGTCGGACGACAGCAGGCGATGGGCGGCCATCGCGGCGGTTGGGACGCCGCTCTGGCCGCCCCCGCCCAGCAGCGCCAGGCGGATGGTGTCGGGGTGGCGGAGCCGGACCTCGGTCAGCAGCCGCTCGCCCTCCCCCGACGGGTCGAGGTCGACGACGATCACGCCGACCGGTCGCTTCCCCATCAGCTCGAGTGCTTCGGCCGGGTCGGCCGCCAGCCGGACCTCCCACTGGCGGCCGGCGGCGGCCTCCCGGATCGGGCCCATCCGGCCCGGGTTGGCCGTGACGAAGAGGACGGCGGTCACGGACCCGGATGGACGATGGGGTTCATTACCCCAATGTGGATACCACGGGCGGCGGTCCGAAACGATCAACTAACGCCCAATAGTCGGTCAATGACTCCCCGTGATTTACGGCAAAGCCGCCACCCTCAGGTCCGGTGGGGCGAGCCGATGCCTCCCCGGTTCAAGACGCCGATGTCGGAGGCGTAGCGGAACAGTTCCGCTCTCGTGCGGAGGCCGAGCTTCCCGAACAGCCGGGACCGGCGCGACTCGACGGTGCGGAGGCTCACGCCGAGGAGGCGGGCCACTTCGGCGTTGGTGTGGCCGAGGGCCAGCAGGCGCAGGACCTCGAGCTCGTCGTCGCGCAGCACTGTCGACCGACCGGCCGGTAGGCCCGACGTGGCCAGCTGGGCTCCCAGCGCCGGCTGCAGGTAGCGACGGCCCTCGGCCACCGATCGCACGGCGTCGACCAGCTCGAGGGCGGCGGCATCCTTTGTCAGGTAACCGACGGCGCCCGCCCGCAGGGCCAGCGCGGCGGCGTTGACGTCGTCGACCATCGACAGGATGAGGACGTTGGCACCCGGAGCGTGGGCCCGGATGGCGCCCACGACCTGCTCCCCTGACGCGTCGGGGAGGATGAGGTCGGCCACCACCACGTCGTAGGCCACCGGTTTGGCCATCAGGCCGGCGATGCTCGGCGCCTCGCCGACCACGACGAGGTCGGGCTCGTCGTCGAGGAGGAGCCGGACCCCGGCCCGCACCACCGTGTGATCGTCGAGGATGAAGACCCGGCGGGGAGGCGGGGTCATCGGGCGCTCCCGACGGGGAGCGTGAGCCGTACCGCCGTTCCCCTTCCCGAGGCGGAGTCGATCGAGACCGTCCCGTCGAGGAGGCGGGCCCGTTCCTCCATGCACAGCAGACCCATGCCGCTGCCGGCGGTCAGGGACCGCTCGGCCGGTTCGAACCCCGTGCCGTCGTCCTCCACCACCACCGTCAGACGGTCGCCGGTATGGGTGAGCGAGACGGAGACGGACCGGGCGGCGGCGTGTCGCATGACATTGGTCAGTGCTTCCTCCACGATTCTGTAGACCCCGGCCTCAACCCGGATGGGAAAGCGGGCCGCCACCTCACCGGAGAAGGCGATCGCCAGTCCGGTGCGCGATTGGATGGTCGCCGCCAGCGACCGCAGCGACCCTTCCAGCCCTTCGGTGCCCGCCGTCGACGCCCGCAGCGACCAGGCCAGCGATCGGGTGGTGGCCAGCGCTTCGTCGGCCAGGACCCGCAACGCGGCGAGCCGGCGGCGCTGATGCCCGTGCAGCTCGCCCTCGATCGACCGGGCGAAGAGGCTGAGCGACGTGAGGATCTGGCCCAGGTTGTCGTGCAGCTCGCGGGCGAACCAGGCCCGCTCGTCGGGTTCGGCGTCGAGGATGCGCACCTCCGAGCGCCCGGCGTCGTCGGGATTGACGATGCGGGCGCTGACCCGGATGACCCCGGCCTCGTGGTCGAGCAGGTTGATGGCCACCGCGTCCACCGGCCACCAATCGCCGTCGTGGTCCCGGAAGCGGAGCGTGGGGAGCTGGACCGGAACCCCCGGCTGAAGGAGGACCTCGTGGAGCGCCGCTTCGGCGCGGGCCCGCTCGGTCGGATGGACGAGGTCAAGGGTCGGCACGCTTTCCAGCTCCTCCTGGTTCCAACCGAACAACCGGACTGCGGGGCTGACGCTGACGAGGCGGCCTTCCCGGTCACAGGTGAAGTCGATGACCGGGCGGTGCTCCCGGCCGGGTCGCCACGGGGCGGCCGGCGAGGTTTCCACGTCGAGCACCTGGACGAAGAAGCACAGCTCCTCACCGGTTTGGCCCCGCAGCATCGTGGTGGCCACCAACATGGAGATGGCCACCCCCCGGGGGTCGACGGCCCGGGCCCAGATCCGGAACCCCCGGAGTACGCCGGAGCGGGCGTCGTCGAGGGCCGCCAGGACGGAGCGCCGGTCGTCGGGGTGCGTCAGGTCCTCTACCGTCAGGCCCCGCAGCTCGGCCTCGGGCCGGCCGAGCAGCCGGCACATGGCGGCGTTGGCCCGCAGGACGCGGCGCTCGGGAGTGAGCAGCGCCAGCTCGGTGACGGCCTCCTCGAACGACGCCTCGAGGATGGCGCCGAGCGGGAACGTGGTGTTGGAGAGGTCGATCTCCTTCATGGGTCGAACCGGTACCCGACGCCCCGCACGGTGTGGATCCACCGGGGTCGCTCCCGATCGGTTTCCAGTTTCATCCGCAGGCGACGGATGTGCTCGGTGACGGTGGCCGGGCTCTGCCACTCCCCCGAGGAGCCCCAGACCTGTTCCAGCAGTTCGACCCGGGAGAACACGCGCCGGGGCGAGACCACCAGCCGGGCCAGGAGGTCGAACTCCAACGGGGTGGTCTCCACGACGCGGCCCGCCACCCGTACCTCCCGCTCGGCCAGGAACACGGCCAGCGGCCCGTAAACGAGCGGGGCCGGCCGGGCCGGGCGGCGGCAGCGCCGGAGAACGGAGCGGATCCGGGCCGGGACTTCACCGGCGACGAACGGCTCGACGGCGATGTCGTCGGCGCCGAGGTCGAGCGCGAGGACGGCCTGGGGCCCGGCGCCGGCGCCGGCCACGAACACCACTGGAACACCGCTGTGGCGCCGGACTCGCACGAGCGTGTCGATCCCGGCGACGGCCGACCCCGCGGCGTCGATCACCACGATGTCGGCGTCGTCGACGGTGTCGACCGATTGCGGCAGTGACCCGGATCGGACCCGCAGCCCGCGGTCGCAGTCGAGCGCCGCCACCAGGGCGGGTCGGACCGTGCCGGTGGCCGACAGCAGCAGGAGGCTGGCGTGGCCCGTCTCCGAATCCGCGCCCGTTGACCCGTCGATTGGGGTCAACCATTGCGGCTCGGAGCAGATCATTTCGGCCCGCCCCCTGTCCGGTCACGAGGATATTCCGCCCGCGGTCCTTTCCCATCGTAGTGAGCGACATGGACACTGGAACAGGACCAAAGGTCCTTTGATTGACCGTAATCTCCGAAGTGCCCTGCGGGAAAACCGCAACAGGCCTTTGTCCACGCCACGTTCTGGAAGACGCCCGGGCGAAAGGTTCATGACGCCCCTTGCCCCCGACAGGGAGCGAAAGGCCCGTTTCCCGATCAGGCCAGGGCCCCGCCGAGCCGCTCGACGAGCTCCATGACGGCCTGGGTGTCGACCTTCGACACCGCCTCCAGGTCGAGCTCCCGGACGGCCGCCTGCAGGTCGGGGCCGACGTAGGCGGAGAACATCACGATCGGCTTGTCGAACCCTTCGGCCCGCAGCCGACGGGCCGTCTCGATCCCGGTCAGGCCGGGCATCATCTGGTCGAGGACGATCACGTCGGGGGGCGTCGCGTCCACCGCGGCCAGGCACTCCTCACCGGAGCGGGCGTACTCGACGTCCCACCCTTCGGTCTCGAAGATGGCCCGCAGCAGCTTCCCGACCGACAGGTCGTCGTCGACGACGAGCAGGCTGCGCATGCCCCCCAGGGTAGTGGCCCCGGCGGAGCGCTTCTCAGCCGCCGTCCACGATGGTCGCCACCACCGACTCGGCCGCCAACCACGTGTTGACCGGGGCGCTGAGTCGCAGCCGGAATGTCTCGTCGTGTTCCGCCAGGTTGTCGGCCGTCAACGGGACGTCAACCGTGGCGGCCGTCTCCCCGGGCGGGATCCGGGCCACGCCCCGGCCGGCCGTGAAGTCGGCCCCGGCCGTGGCCGTCTGCCCCCCGGTGGCCCAGCCGACCGACACCGGAAGGGTCGACGGCCGCCCGAGCGTCAGTGTGAAGCGGGCCGTGGCCCCCTCCGCCGCCCGGACGGGAACGGCCCGCAGCGCCACCAGCGAGTCGGCGAAGGCCCGGACCCGGCCCTCCCCCAGCCGGCTGTAGACACCCGGGTACCCGGCCCGCCCGCAGCCGGCGCCGAAGCTGACGATGCCGACCTGGCGCGGGCCCGCCCGACCGGCGCTCACCACGAGGGGGCCGCCGCTGTCGCCGTAGCAGGCATCCTTCCCGCCGGTGGCGTCGCCGCCCGCTCCGATCATGTCGGTGGCCAGGAACTTGGCGCCGTAGGCGGTCGCCGCCGACATTTCGGTGTCGGGGCGGATCGTCAGGCGGACCGCCCGCAGGTCGTCGGACGCCACGGTGCCGGCTTCACTGGTCACCCCCCAGCCGACGACGGTGGCCGCGCCCCCCGCCTCCCAGCGGGACCGCTCGCCCGTCCGGACCGGCTCGATCGGGGCGACGTCGATCACCGGCTGTGACAAGCGGACGAGGGCGATGTCGGCGCCGTGGGTGGCGTCACCGTCCCAGGCCGGATCGACCCGGATCTCGGCCGGTTGGCGGACCTCGCCGGTGCCGGCCGACAGCCGGGTGGCGCCGAGCACCAGGCGGAAGTCGGACGGCGTGAGCCCCTGCATGCAGTGGGCGGCGGTGAGGACCCACTGCGGGTCGACCAGGGACCCGCCGCAGAAGTGGGCGGCGGCGCCGGTGCCGGCGGCCCGCTGGAGCGAGACCACGAACGGGTACTCGCCGGGCCGGACGGTCGTGCCGCCGACGATCGACGGCTCGGCCGGGCCGGCGGCCAGCACGCCGGGAAGGGGCAGGACAAGGGCGGCGAGGACAAGGGACGCCGCGACCCGAGGGCGCACGAAGCGGAACATGGAGCCTCCTCGGGAGCCGGGACCGCGCCCGGCACGGCCCGGGACCCTAGGGCGGCCCGCAACGCCGGAGCGAGCGATTTTCCGGCCTACAGTCCCCGTCCATGCGCGTCGGCGAACTCGAGATCGTCCCCGTCCCTGACGGCTGGGCCCGGGTGCCCGCCTCGGAGATGTTCCGCTTCACCGGGGAGCGGGCCGACCCCTGGCTCCCCCACGAGCAGTTCCTCTCCGCCGACGGCGGGATCGAACTGGCCCTGGGCGGTTTCCTGGTCCGGACGGGCGAGCGGGTCGTGCTCGTCGACGCCGGTGTCGGCCGCATCGACAACGACCGGTACCACGGCGGGCAGCTTCTCGAGAGCCTGGCGGAGCTCGGCCTGACCCCCGACGACGTTACGGACGTGGTGTTCACCCACCTCCACTTCGACCATGTCGGCTGGGCCACGCAGAAGGGCGCCGTGGTCTTCCCCCGGGCCACCTTCCGGTGCCACGCCGCCGACTGGGACCACTTCGTCGCCGGCCCCCGCCCCGAGCCGGGCTCGGTCAAGAAGCTCTCCCCACTGGCCGACCGGCTCGACCTGTTCGGCGACGAGGCGGCGCTGGCGCCCGGGATCACCGTCCGCCACGCCCCTGGCCACACGCCCGGCTCGGCGGTCATCGTCGTCGCCGACGGCACCGAACGGGCCCTGCTCCTCGGCGACGTCGTCCACTGCCCGGTGGAGCTGATGGAGAACGACTGGGAGATGCTGATGGACGTCGACCCCGCCCTCGCCGCCCGAACCCGGGAAGCCCTGGCCAAGGAGCTCGAGGGCAGCGACGTCCCGGTGGCCGCCGCCCATTTCCCCGGCCTGCGCTTCGGGCGCCTTCTGGCCGGGTCGGGCCGCCGCCGCTGGACCTTCGCCTAGCGCGCCGTCAGGCGGCCGACGGCTGGCGCAGGCCGTCCATCTCCTCCGGGAGGGGCCCGGTGTGGACGACGCCGAGACGGCGGGTGGCCCGGGTCAGCGCCACGTAGAGGTCGCTCATCCCCCGCTCCGACTCGGAGACGATCGCCGCCGGCTCGACCACGATCACCCCGTCGAACTCCAGCCCTTTCGTCTCTGCCACGCCGAGGACCGCCACCAGGCCGTCCAACGGGGAGGACCGGTCGCCGATCGTCGCCTCCGGGAGGGCGGCGGCCAGCGCCCGGGCCATCCCCTCCGCCTCGGCACCCGGGGTGATCACCGCCAGCCGGCCGTCGCCGATGGCCTCCAGCTCCCGGCGCACGGCCCCCGCCACAGCCGCCACGACCTCGCCCGGCGACGCCTGCAGCGCCCAGGGCGGGACGCCCTCCTCCCGCATGGAGCGGGGCGGCACGACGCCCGGGGCGGCACTGGCCAGCACGGCGGTCGCCACCTCCATGATCTCGGCCGGGGTGCGGTAGTTGACGGTCAGCTCGGTCCGCCGCCAGCGGCCGGACGCGTGGCGGTCGAAGACCTCGGCCCAGGTGGCCGGCCCCCACGACGCGCCCGTCTGGGCCAGATCGCCGACCACCGTCATCGACCGGCTGGGGCAGCGTCGGAACAGCACCCGCCAGGCCATCGGGGAGAGCTCCTGGGCCTCGTCGACGATGACGTGGCCGAACTCCCACGTCCGGTCGAGGCGGGCCCGCTCGGCCACCGACAGCACCGCCCGCTCGCCGGCATAGCGCTCGGCCAGCAGCTCGGGGTCGACCGGCATGTCGAGCCGCAGCCCCTCGAGGACGGCCCGGGCGAAGCGCACTCCACGGCGCCGGCGCCCGGCCTGGCGGCGGGCCGACCCCCGGGCCCGGCCGAGCGGGACGCCGAGCAGCTCGGCCGCCTCGTCGAGCAGCGGGACGTCCTCCACCGACCAGTCGACCGCGGCCAGCTCGCGGGACCGGTCCCGGAACAGCGCCTCCCGCTCGTCGGGCTTGAGGACCGAACCGCCGGCCGAGTTGACCAGCGCCGGAGTGCCGAACAGGTCGTTGAGCAGCTCGGGGGCCGACAGGACGGGCCAGATCCGTTCCATGGCGAAGCGGAAGTCGCGGGACCGGCGCAGCTCGTCCCACGCCTCGTCGAGCTCGTCGGGCTCCGGCTCGGAGCCCCGCAGCTCGGTCAGCCCGGCCCGCACCTGGTCGACGAGCGACACGAGCAGGGTCCGCTCCACCGTCTCCCGGGCCGGGTTGTGGGGCCGGCTCGACCGCCGGCCGGCGTCGCGGGCCTTGTGGCACGTCGCCCGGTCGAGGACGAGGTCGAGGTTGTCGTGGGTGAGGCGCAGGTCCTCCCGGGGCACCCGCTGGCGGTCGGCCACCGCCCTCCGCAGCACCTTGACCATCCGCAGGTCGCTCTTCACCCGGGCGGTGACCGGCGGGTCGTGGCGGTGGGCCTCGACACCGGGGTACAGCTCGCCGGGGGTCGACAGCAGCACCCCGGTCTCCCCCAGGGACGGGAGGACCTGCTCGATGTAGCGGAGGAACACGCCGTTGGGCCCGACGACGAGGACGCCGTTGCCGGTCAGGCGGGCCCGGTGGGTGTAGAGGAGGTAAGCGGCCCGGTGGAGGGCGACGGCGGTCTTGCCGGTGCCCGGGCCGCCCTCAACCACGAGGACGCCGGCCAGGTCGGCCCGGATCACCTTGTCCTGCTCGGCCTGGATGGTGGCCACGATGTCGCCCATCCGGCCGGTGCGGCCCTTGCGCAGGGCCGCCAGGAGGGCGGCGTCGCCGTGGAGCGTGGCCTGCTCGGTCTCCGACAGGGCGTCGAGGTTGAAGACCTCGTCGTCGAGGCCGACGACCTCCCGGCCATGGGTCAGGAGGTGCCGGCGGCGGACGACACCCTGGGGGTCGGCCGCCGTGGCCCGGTAGAACGGCTGGGCGGCCGGCGCCCGCCAGTCGACCAGCAGCGGCTCGTAGTCGGCCTCCGACAGCCCGAGGCGGCCGACCTAGTAGCGGGCCCTCTCCTCCATGTCCAGGCGGCCGAAGCACAGCGGCAGGTCGCCGATGTCGAGGGCGGCGAGGCGGTTCTCGAGGTTGCCGGCCAGGGCATCGCGCTCCTGGCGCCACTGGTGGGTGCCCCCGGGATTGCCCCGGACCCGCCCCAGCTCGACGTCGAGCTTGGCCCGGACCTCGTCGAGGCGCTCGTAGAGGCGCTCGACGTAGGCGCGCTCCACCACCAGATCGTCGGTGCGGGGCGTGGCCTTCCGACCGGCGTCGGCGTCGGGCAAGTCCACCTCCTTGGCGCGCCCGTACGGAACCAGAACAGATAAGAGTGCCAGCTGGAGGGGGCCAATGGATCCGCACCCCCGCTGAGCAGGCCGTTCGGTGCATCCTGAACTTTCCTGACGAAAAACCTCGGGAATCGGGAAGACCTGGCGGCCGGATTGTGTTAATTTCCGATAAGGAAGTCGGGAATTCGATCCGGACGCCGGGAGAGTCGATGAGCACAGCCACCACCACGAGCAGCGTCACCACCACCCTCGCCGACGAGGTGCTCGACAGCCGGGAGGTTTCCTGCCCGCTGCCGATCATCCAGACCGCCCAGGCCATGGCCGGCCTCGCCTCCGGTCAGACCCTGTTGGTCATGGCCAGCGATCCGGGCTTCGAGCCCGACATCAAGGCCTGGTCGTCCCGGACGGGGAACCCGCTCGTCTCCAGCGAGCGGCGGGGGAACGAACTGCACGTGGTGTTGCGCAAGGCCTGAAGCTGACTGCACTCCAAACAAGAACCGGCGTTCCTCAGGTTGCGTAGGACCTGAGGAGCGCCGGTTCTTTTGCTCCTGGGCGGGGACCCGAGAACCGCTGCGGCGGTCAGCGCTATGAGGCGGCCCGCAGCCGGGGCTGACGGCGGCGCACCGGGAGGCCGGCCCGGGCCCAGGCCTGGAAGCCGCCGTCGAGGTCGGCGGCGGAGGCGAAGCCGAGGTCGACGAGCGTGGCCGCCACCAGGCTCGAGGCGTAGCCCTCGGAGCACAGGACGATGATCTCCCGGTCGTGGTCGGTGATTCCGGCCAGGCGGTGGTCGCTGGCCGGGTCGAGGCGCCACTCGAGCACGTTGCGCTCGACGACCATCGCCCCGGGGATCTCACCCTCCCAGCGGCGCTGGACGGTGGGGCGGATGTCGATGAGCAGGGCCCCGCGGCGGCGGGCGGCCGCCGCCTCGTGGGGGCCGAGCCGCCGGATGCGGGCCCGGGCGTCCTCCAGCAGGTCTTCGACGGTGAGGGGCATCGATGGTCTCCTTGCGGTCGGGGGGTGTGGGGATCAGGCGACGACGAGGTCGGGCCGGCTGACCTCGGTGCGGACGGCGGCCAGGCCCCGGTCGGGGCGGGCTTCGTAGAAGGTCATGGAGCGGAGCCGGGGCGAGTAGACGTGGATGCTCATCGCCTGGCGGCGGCCGCCGTTGACCACATCGTGGATGTGGTCGGGCCCGAAGGCCACCAGGTCGCCTTCCGGCAGGAGGCGGTGGTACAGCCGGGACCCGGGGCGGACCCCTTCGGCGGCGTCGAGGTACGTCTCCGACAGCGTTCCCTCGACGACGATGAAGGCGCCGGAGGACGAGCCGTGGTCGTGGAGCTCGATGCCCTCTCCAACCGGCCAGCCGAGCAGCCAGGCCTCGAAGTCCTCCGTCGCCAGCAGCAGCTCGTACCACCGCCGGCCCTCGGATCGGCGGACCTTGGGCCACCACAGCTCCGTGGTTCTGGCCAGCTCCTTGGCCACGGTGGCGGGCGGGGCGATGGTCAGCGTGTCGGTCATGGCGTCGCTCCCCAGCGATCGGTGTCTGCACTCCTACAGGAGCGTATGTTACGGACACTCCTGTAGGAGTGCAAGTGACAGGTTCGTGTCAGTCGACGTTCGGCATGCGACACTCTCCTGTATGAGTGTCGACACGGTGACACTGAAGATCCCCAAGCCGCTCTACCTGCGACTTCAGGAGCTCATCAAGGACACGGGCTTCCGTTCCCCCACCGAGTTCGTGCTCTTCGTCCTCCGCGATCTGGCCGGTGCCGAGACCCAGGATCTCGACGAGGTCCGCGACCGCTTGAAGAAGCTGGGCTACCTCTAGGCGAGGCAGGCCTCGAGCCCGGCCAGGAGCCCCTCGCACCAGGCGGCGGCGTCGCGGCCGATGAACACCAGCGCGCTGCCGGCGGCACCCAGGCCCGGCTCCCACTGGCTCTGGAGCCGCCCGGCGGTCACGTTGACCAGGGCCGGGACGGAGGCACCGGCGTAACGGACGACACCCTTGGCCCGGTAGACGGCCGGAGGCAACGCCCCGAGCAGGGCGAGTGTGGCCCGCCGGTCGAGGGGACGCTCGGTGCGCCACGAGACGCTCTCCAGGTCGAGGACGGGCGCCGGTCCTTCCGTCCCGGGCGGTCGCCGGCGCTCCGCGGCGGGAAGCCCGGAACCGAACAGGAGACCGAGACCGGCCCCGTCGACCGGCCCGGGCAGGAGGACCGCCCGGTCGTTCCACTCCCGCAGACGGCGTTCGGCCTCTGCCGCTCCCAGCGTGTCGGGCAGGTCGAGCTTGGAGAGGACGAGGAAGTCGGCGGCCACGGCCTGCTCCCGGCCGATCGGCTCGGCCAGTACGGCGTCGAGGTTGACGGTGTCGACCACGGTGACGACCGACCCCAGCGGCCGGCCGAGGTCGGCCAGGCGGCGGGCCAGGGCGCCGGGATCGGCCACCCCCGACGTCTCGATCACGATGCGGTCGGGGTCGACGTCGTCGCACAGCTCGTCGAGGGCGATCTCGAAGTGGACGGTGTCGAGCTGGCAGCAGATGCAGCCCGAGCTGAGCTCGACCATCCGCTCCCCGAAGCCGAGGCCGCCGACCACGAGGCCGTCGATGCCGATCTCGCCCAGCTCGTTGACTACGACCGCCACCTTCTCGCCCGTCCCCTGCTCGAGCAGCCGGCGCAGCAGCGTCGTCTTGCCGGCGCCGAGGAACCCGCCGACGATGTCGACCGGAACAGTGGCGCTGGCCGGTCCGGTCATCCCCGGACCAGGACGGGGTCGCCGTCCAGGTCGGCCGGGTCGCCGCCGAGGTGGGCGAGGACGGAGGCGCCGACGTCCTCCAGGCGGGCGCGGGGGGGCAGCGAGCTGCCCCGCCCGATGCACACGGCGTCGCCGAAGGTGTGCATGCCGGTGAGGTTGGAGCGGACGAAGACTCCACCGGAGCCGACCATGCCCTTGGGGTCGAAGCCGGCACCGGGGAGGACGGTGAGGTCGGGGGCGTCGGCCAGCGCCGGCCCGGAGAACGCCCCGGCCGCCGTCAGCACCGTGCCGAACACCGGCTCGCCGCTCCCGGGGTCGCGCAGGGCCGAGAGCCGGGCGGTGAGATCGGCCAGCAGGTCGGCCTCGTCGCCGGGGCTCACCTCCCCCAGCGGGTAGCGCTGCTTGCGGTGGAGGTAGATCCGGCCGGGGTCGAGGGCGAAGGCCAGTGTGCCCGGACCGATGTCGGCCAGGCTGCCCGGCCGGTCGCCCTCCAGGCGCAGGAAGCCCTCGTCGGCCAGCCAGCGGTTGAGGTGGACCTCGGCCCGGATCGGGGCGAAGCCGTGGTCGGACACGACGAACAGGACATCGCCGTCGTCGAGGCGGGAGGCCACGTCGCCGAGGTGGGCGTCGATCGCCCGGTACAGCCGGTCGAGGACGCCGTCGACCCACGGCTCGCCCCGCCGGCCCCAGTGGAAGTGGTGGAAGCGGTCGGTCTCGGTGAACACGCCCCAGAACAGGCTCCAGTCGACCTGCTCCCAGGCCGTCCACCACAGCCGGCGGCGGACCTCGGTGAGCTCCAGCAGCTCGGCGGCCACGGCGGCCGCGTCGTTCCAGTCGAGGTCGGCGTCGACGTCGGTGCGGTAGCCGAGCTCGTCGACCCGGGGAAACCAGCCGGGCGGCGCCACGCTCCGGGTGAGCCGGGGGCTGACGAACCCGCTGACGAGCAGCGAACCGGCCGGGGCCCGGGCCGGGTAGGTGCCCGGGACGTTGAGGACCACCGACCGGAGACCGTCGTCGGCCAGGCGGTCCCAGATCCGGGGGACGAGGACGCTGGTGGCGTTGGGGAAGCGCAGGTCGTAGGTGCCGGGCCGCAGCTCGGTGAAGCCGAAGATGCCGTGCCGGCCGGGGTTCACGCCGGTCGACAGGCCGGCCCAGGCCACGCCCGACACCGGCGGCACCGACGAGTCCATGGCCACCAGCCGGCCGCCGCGCAGCAGCTCGGCCAGCGCGGGCATGGCGCCGGCGGCCACCCGCTCCTCGAGGTACGAGGCCGGCACGCCGTCGAGGCCGATGACCACCGCCCGCCGGCGGGCGCCCGTCCCCATCGCTGTCTAGAGGTACCCGAAGGCCTGGAGGCGCCCCGACACGGCGGCCTCGTCGTCGTCGCTGTACTCGTCGAGCGGATCGGCGTAGCCGGCGGCGGCGAGGTGGCGCAGCACGACCTGGGCCGACTCGCCGGCCCGGGCGCCGTCACCCGGGACGACGACGTCGGGCGCCGGGCCGCCGGCCGCGGCGTCGCCGACCACGACCTCCACCAGCCGGGGCAGGCCGCCCTCGGCCGGGGGCGGCCGCTCGGAGGAGAACACCACCGTCCCGTTCCGGTCGGCCAGGGCCAGCTCCAGCGCCCGGGCGATGCTGGCGGCCACGGAGGCCGGCTCGCCCGAGACCCGGACGCAGAAGGGGCAGTTCTCGTTCACCACAGCGGTTTCACCTCGGTGCCGGGGTTGGGGTCGAGTCCGTACAGCCCGAGCACGGTCGGGCCGATCTGCATGAGCTCCGCACCGTGCTGCTCGCCCCGCAGCGGGACGCGGGGCCCGGAGGCGACGAAGATGCCGTCCATGGCGTGGTTGGCGTCGTCGGGGCCGGTGTCGTTCTCGAAGGTGTAGAGGCCGAGACCCATGGTGGCCACCGGCCGCCAGCGGAGGTCGCCGAAGTAGGCGATGAGATCGGGGGCGATCCCGTTCACCACCGGGTAGAGGTCCTCGGGCCGGTGGACCTTGTTGCCCATCGGCTCGCCCCGGTGGTCGGTGACCGCTTCGAGGCCGGCGGCGATCTCGGAGCGGACCGCCTCGTAGCGCTCGGGCGCGACGACGCCGAGGGGCTCCCGGCCGGCGACGTTGAGGAAGACGCGCCCGTAGTAGCCGCCGTCGGCCCAGGCCACCGTGCGCTCCCAGTCGACCTTGGCGCCGGGCATCGCCGTCGGGCCGACGGGCTCCTCCTCGAGGCGCAGGTACCCCTGCTGGCGCAGCCATTCGTTGATGCAGAAGCCGCCGGCCATGTGCTGGGCGCCGTGGTCGGAGATCACGAACACGTCGACGCCGGGGCCGAGGGTGTCGAGCAGGGCGCCGACCTCGGCGTCGAGCAGGGCGTAGTAGTCGCCGATGGCCGGGCCGAGCAGGGGCTCGGGCCGGTAGTTGCGGTGGTCGGGGTGGGCGTAGGCCCAGAAGGCGTGCTGCATGCGGTCGCCGCCGATCTCCACCAGCATGAAGAAGTCCCACGGCCGGGTGGCGACGAGGTGGCGGGCGAGGCGGAAGCGGGTGCGGGTCATCCCCTGCACGTGGGCCAGCACCCGCTCCTTCTCCTCGGAGCGGAAGTCCTCCACGTCGAGGACGTAGGGCCCGACCTCGGCCTCGATCTCGGCCTTGAGCTCCGGCGGCCACGTGTAGTCGGAGTTGGTGGACGGGGTGAGGAAGCACCCCACCAGTGCGCCCTCGATCGGCTTCGGGGGATAGGTCCCGGGCACGCCGATGACGATCGACGGGCGCCCCACCTCGGTCAGCCGCTCCCAGACCCGGGGCGTCGTGACGGCCCGGCTGGTGGAGAAGACGAGCCGGTCGTAGGTGTGATCGCGCCGGTTGCGGAACCCGTAGATGCCGAGCGCCCCGGGCGAGAGGCCGGTCATGGCGCAGGACCAGGCCGGCACCGTGATCGGCGGGTCGATCGACCGCAGCCGGCCCCAGGCCCCCTGCTCCCGCAGCCGGGACAGGATCGGCATGCGC
>DASYFF010000211.1:0-3514 GCA_036498605.1 Acidimicrobiia bacterium
CCCGGGGGCCGGCCTTGCGGATGACCAGCGTCAGCGGACAGTGCGTTCGCAGACCGACCAGGCCGTAGACGACGTGGCCGCCCGCCCGCTCCAGAACCCGGGCGCACGCCACGCTGTTTCGCTCGTCGAGCCGGGCGCCGAGCTCCACGACGGCCACGACGTGCACGCCGCGCTCGGCGGCCCGCACCAGCGCCCGGATCGTCGGCCCGTCGGGGGACGGGCGGTACAGCGTCTGTTTGATGGCCAGCAGAGCCGGGTCCGACGACGCCTGTTCGAGCAGCGCAACCACCGAGTCGGCGTAGGACTCGTAGGGGAAGTGGACGAGGACGTCGCGGCGATCGAGCGCCCCCAGGACGTCGGGTGCCCCGCGGGAGCCGGGCACCATCCGGGCCGGCGCCGCCGGCCGGCGGGCCAACGGCTCGGAGCTGTCGGGCAGCGGGAGGAGGGCCAGATCGGCCAGGCCGAGCAGCCCGTCGACCCGGTAGACCTCACCCCGGCCGAGGTCGAGGTCGCCCACGAGGCGGTCGAGGACGTGATCCGGGACACCGGGCTCCACCTCGAGCCGGACGGCGGTGCCGTGCCGTTCGAGCCGCAGCTGGCGCTCCACCGAGGCCAGCAGGTCGTCCGTGTCGGGGTTGGCCACCACCCCGGCCTGACGGGTGACGCGGAAGACGGCCGAGTCCTCGACGGTGTCGGCGGAGAACATCTCCGGCAGGTGGGCTTTGACCGCTTGCTCCAGCGGCACCACCCGCGCCCCGGACGCCCCGGGGCGGGATCGGAGCCGCACGAACCGGGCCACCACCGGGGGCAGCTCGACGGTGCCGAACCGCCGCCGCCCTTCGGCGTCGCGCAGCGTCACGGCGATGTTCAACGACAGGTTGGCGGCCGGGGGCAGCGGGGTGCCGGGCTCCGCCACCAACGGGACCAGGACCGACCGGAGCCGATCCCGGAAGGTGGCGGCCACGACCTGACGGTCGTCGTCGCTCAGCTCCGCCCAGTCGCAGAGCTCGACGCCGGCGTCGGCCAGCGGCCCCCGCAGCCAACCCAGCGTGTCGCTCTGGCCCCTGAGGAGGCGCTCCACCCGGAGCCGGACGGCTTCGGTGCACCCCGGGACCCGGCCCGCGGCCCGGAGGTGGCCGCCGGTCAGCTGGAAGAACTCGTCGAGGAACCGCCCGACGTCGGCCAGCAGCCGGACCCGGTCGGCGGCCGAGGCATGGTCATCGTCTTCGCACAGCGCGAGGCGACGCCCGGCGCTGTCGAGACTGCCGGCGTCCTCATCGAGGTAGCTCGAACGCCCCTCTGTCTCTGTCATGCCGGTACGCAACGTCCCTAACGTTACGTTGCATCAGCTGACATCTCAGTGAACGGACGGAAACGTCTCGGTAACCGATCAGCCGGTCGGCTCCTGGAGCATGGTGAAGACCTCGGCCAGCTCCTCGTGGATCCGGGCCCGAAGGTTGCCACAGATCACGAGCCGCTGCTCGGGCAGCGCCCACTGCAGCAGGTCGGAGAGCTCGCCGCCGTGGGGAAGGACGACCTCGATCTCGGAGTCGCCCCGCTCCCAGCTGTAGAGGTTGATCTCCAGCCGGAGCATGGGCGGGTCGCCGGCCACCAACTTGACGTGCGAGCGCTCCGGGTCGGCCGCCGGGCGGGGCTCCTCGAGGACGACTTCGGTGTCGGAGGAATCGCCATTGGTCAGCGGCTTCGTCTTCACGGCTCCACCCACCTCTGCATGTCGGGGTTCGAGCGGATTGTGCAGAAACAGGGTGACGCCCCGCCCAACACTTCGTGACCCGACCATGAACCCGTCAGGAAGCGTGCCCTTACCTTTGGGGAACAGTTCGGTTGCGGGTCACTTCCGGCGCGCCAATGGCGTCCACCGGCGCGCCCCGCGTCGATGATCGCCAGAACCATTCCTCCCGTTTTGCCCGCCATGTTCCCTTTACGACGCTTCGTTCCAGCGTTCGCCATCACTTCACGATCCGTTCAGTGAGCCCCCTCTTGACTGCGGTGCGGGCGTCACCGGGCGTCCGTACCGTCCCCTCTATGACACGCACGCGTATCGCTGCACTCCTCATGGTCGGTTTCTCGCTCGTCGGTCTCACGACCGCCTGCGGGAAGGACAAGAAGAACGACTCCTCCGCCTCCAGTAAGGGGAGCACCAACGACACGACGCCGGGCTCGGCGAAGCTGGCCGCCGCCACCCTCAACGGTTCGGGCTCGACCTTCGTCCAGCCCTTCCTGGAAGAGGTCATCAAGTCGTTCTCCGACAAGAACGCCGGTGTGGTGATCAACTACGGCGGCGGCGGGTCGGGCAAGGGCCGCACCGACCTCCAGGGCGGGATCGTCGACTTCGCCGGGACCGACGCCACCGTGGCGGCGGCCGACGTCCCCAAGTACAAGGGCCCGTTCCTGTACTTCCCGACGGTGGCGGCGCCCATCACCGTCTCCTACAACCTGACCGGCGTCGACACCCTGCAGCTCTCGCCGGCCACGATCGCCAAGATCTTCCTCGGCACGATCAAGACGTGGAACAACGCCGAGATCGCGGCCGACAACCCCGGCGTCAAGCTGCCCGCGACAGCCATCACCGTCGCCCACCGCTCCGACAGCTCGGGCACGACCTCCAACTTCACGAACTTCCTGAAGACGGCGGCCGGGCCGGCCTGGACGCTCGACGCCGGCTCGACGGTGAACTGGCCGGCCGGTGAGCAGGCCGGCAACGGCAACAGCGGTGTGGCCCAGATCATCAGCGGCACCAGCGGCGCCGTCGGCTACGTCGACTTCTCCGACGCCAAGGCGGCCAACCTCAAGTTCGCCAAGATCAAGAACAAGGCCGGGAAGTACATCGAGGCCACGCTCGGCGGCGCCAGCGCCGCCCTGGCCAACGTCACGGTCAACCCTGACCTGACCTACAACCCGCTGTGGGCCGACGGCGACACCGCCTACCCGATCACGTCGCCGACGTGGATCATCGCCTATACCAACCAGACCGACAAGGCCAAGGGTGCGGCGCTCAAGGCCTTCCTCCAGTTCATCTACGCCGACGGGCAGGACATGGCCAACAGCATCAACTACGCCAAGCTGTCCGACGCCATCAAGAGCCAGTCGGTGGCCCAGGTCGACAAGCTGGTCATCCCCGCCTGATCTCCTGATCTCTTGATCTCTCCGCCGACCACCACGAGGCCGCCGGAGGTCATCCCCGGACCGGGGGTGCCGGAAGGCCCGCTCCACGGAGGATCCCGTCTCGCCGACGGGATCTTCCGCTGGGTCTGCCTGGCTTCGGGGCTCCTCGTCCTCGTCGTGCTCGGCCTCATCCTCTTCTCCACCACCAAGGAGGCGATGCCGGCCTTCCGCCACGAGGGCCTCGGCTTCATCACCTCGGGGCGGTGGGACCCGGCCGCCGGCCACTTCGGCGCCAAGGCCTTCATCTACGGCACGCTGGTCGTGGCCGTCATCGCCCTGGTCATCGCCGTTCCCATCAGCCTGGGCCTGGCGCTGTTCATCACCGAAC
>DASYFF010000212.1:0-6672 GCA_036498605.1 Acidimicrobiia bacterium
CCGGGGCGGGTGCCGACGAACCGGCCGGCGCAACCACGCCGGCGGCGGCCTTCGCCACCTTCAGCGTGTTCGGCCAGTCCCAGGTCGCCACCACGTGGCTCTACGCCGTCGGTGACGAGGACGAGCACATCGGCGGGGCCAGGGCCTCGGTCGACAAGCCGGAGAACGTCCTGGCCGTGGCGGCCGCCTTCCAGCGGGGCACGGCCGCCGGCTACACCTACGGTGCGACGGTCGGCGGCGGGGAGAACGCCGGAGCCGGCGGGAAGGGCATCGCGCCGGAGCCGCCGCCGGGAGAGGCGGACGGGCAGTACCCCAGTTCGCCGGGCGAGCAGAGCTGGCAGGGGACCATCACCGCCGCCGCCAAGGGCCCGGTGGTCGACGGGAGAGCGCATGCGAAGGGAACGGCCCTGCCCTCGGGCGAGGCCGAGTTCACCCTCCAGCATCTCGACGTTCCGGGCCAGTTGACGGTCCACCAGGCCGCCACGACGTCGCGGGGTGTGCCGGTCGAGGACGGACTCGTCGGTGAGAGCACCGCCGTCCTGTCCGGCATCACCATCGGCGGAGTGGTGAAGATCGATTCGCTGGTGTCGAAGGCCTACGCCCTCCTCCCTGCCACGGCGGGCGAGAGCAAGGCCGTGGGGCGCACGGTGCTCGACGGCGCGTCGGTCAACGGGACACCGGTGGCGATCGACGACGCCGGCATCCGGGTCGCCGACCATGGGCAGGGAACAGCCCAGAAGGCGCAGCTCGACGAGCAGCTGGCCAAGGCGCTGGCCGGCGCCAACATCGAGGACATCCGCCTGGCCCGGACGTCGATCGTCAAGGGTGACAACGGCAAGGTGGCGATCGACGCGCCGGCGCTGGTGGTCAAGTACCGGGACGACAAGCTGCGATCCAGTAACCCGCAGGGCTTCTCGGGCGGCGGCTTCGGGCTGGGCGGGGCCACCCTGTCGGTCGAAGGGCAGCGGGCGACCTCCGACACCGCCGGCGGCAGTACCGAACAGCGCTTCACGCCATCCAGGAACGAGGGGGGAGATGGATACGGTGATGTCGGTCCGCGACCTGACAGTGGGGTACGGCACCCGGGCCGTGCTGCATGGGGTCGACCTGGATCTGCGGCGGGGGGAGATCCTGGGGCTGCTCGGCCCCAATGGCGCCGGGAAGTCCACACTCCTGCGCCGGATGGCCGGAGTCCTGCCGGGCCGGGGTGGCTCGGTACTGGTGACCGGCGTTGGTGATCCGGCCGACGACCGGGCGGCGCGGGCCCGGATCGGATACATGCCCGAGGCCCCGGCGCTGTACCCCGACGACACGGCCCTGCGCTATGTGACCTACCTGGCCGACCTGGCCGGGGTCTCCCGGCGGCGGCGCCGGCCGGCGGCCTGCGACGCTCTGGCGCAGGCCGGGGCGGGCAACCTCGCCGACCGGCTCTGCGGCCGCCTGTCCAAAGGGCAGCGGCAGCGGGTGGCCATGGCCGGCGCCATCGTCCACGACCCCGACGTGATCCTGTTCGACGAGCCGGGGGAAGGGCTCGACCCGCGCCAGACGGTGGCGCTGCGGGCCCTGCTGCGATCGTTGGCCACCCGCTCCGCCGTCCTGTTCAGCACCCATCTGCTGGCCGAGGCCCAGGTCACCTGCGATCGGATCGTCATCCTCGACCATGGTTCGGTGGTGGCCGATCGGCCGGCCGGTGACGCCGACGACCTGGAGACCGTGTTCCTGAGCGCGGTCGGGGAGGGATGGACGTGAAGGGCACATGGCGGGTCGCCCGGCGGGAGTACCGCGGCTACCTGTCTTCGCCGTGGTGCTACGGGATCGCCGTTGCCTTCCTGGCGTTGACCGGTCTCACCTTCTTCGTCGTCACCGACGCCGCCCGGGAGGCGTCGTTGCGGCTGTGGTTCCCGAACCTGGCCTTCGTCAGCACGGTGACGATGCCGGTGGTGACCAGTCGCACGGTGGCCGAGGAGAAGCGGATGCGCCACCTCGACGTGCTGCTGGCCCGGCCGGTGGGCACCGCCGCGCTCGTCGTCGGCAAATGGCTCGGCGTGCTGTTGCTGTTCCTCACGTTCCTGGCGCCGAGCGCGGTGTACCTGGGCTTCCTGTCCGCCTGGGGCCGGCCCGACTGGCCGCCGATCGTGACGTCCTACATCGGTGCCGTCGCCATTGCGGCGTTGTTCGCCGCCCTGGGCACGCTGACCAGTGTCCTGACGTCGACGCCGATCCTGGCCGGGCTGGTCAGCTTCGCTGTTCTCATCGGGTTGCAGCTCGGTGGCAGCACGCCGGTGGTGCGGTCGGTGTCCTACGTCGAGCACCTCGACGCCTTCGCCCGGGGCGCCCCCCACCTGGCCGACGGTGTGTACTTCCTGACGGCCACGGCCTTCTGTCTCGGTGCCGCCACACTGTGGCAGACGGTGCGGCGCTCCGCCGTCCGGCTGTCCCGGCTCGTGGCGCCGACGGTGGCGCTGGCCGTCGTCGCTTCGGCCAACTGGGCGGTGATCCCGCTGGACCGGACGTTCGACGTCACCGCCACCGGCCGTTTCACGTTGTCGCGGGCGTCGCGGGAGGCGCTGGCCAACCAGCGCGGCGCGGTGACGATCACGGCCTTCGAGCCGGCCAACTCGCCGCTGGCCAAGGACGACGCCGTCCTGTTCCGCCAGCTCCGCAGCCTGAAGCACAACCTCCACTACCGGGTCCTCGACCTCGACCGGGAACAGGGCGAGGCGCTCCGCCTCGGCGTCGACAACTACGGGCAGGCCGCCATCGAGTCGCACGCCCGCCGAGAGGTCGTCTCACCGATCACCGAGCTCAGCATCGTGAGCGGCCTGGAACGGCTGGTTCGCCGCCGCCCCCAGACGCTGTGCGCCCTGACGGGCCATGGCGAACGCTCGCTCGACGACACCGCCCCGGCCGGATACTCCACGGCCAAGGCGGCCATCGGCGTCAACGGCGCCAACGCCCGGGAGATCGACCTGACCGTCGATCAGCGGATCCCGCCGGAGTGCACCATGCTGGCGCTGTTCGACCCGAAGTCGTCGTTGCGCGAGGCCGAGGTCGACGCCCTGGTGGCCTTCCTCGACCATGACGGGAAGATGATCGTCACCGTCGAACCTAGCGGGCCCGACCTGACGGCGTTGACGAAGCCCTTCGGGCTGCGGGTCCTGCCGGGCCTCGTCTTCGATCCCAGCCGCAGCGTGGCCAACGACCCGACGGCCCTGCTGGTCAACAGCTTCCCGGCTGTTTCGCCGCTCACCCGGGACGTGGCCGGCCTCGCCGTTCCCACTGCCGGAGGTGTCACCACCAGCGCCAGCCCCGACCGGGGCCTCACCGTCTCGCCGGTCATGGCGTCGAGCAAGTCGTCGTGGCTGTCCCTCGAACCGGCCACCCGGCGCAACGACCCGGCCCAGGGTGACCGGGCGGGGCCGGTGGTGCTCGGGGGGGCGGCCGACCGCTCGGCGGTGTCGCCGACGGGGGAGCAGCGCATCCCGTCCGGCGGCCCGAAGATCGACCGCACGCGCCTGTTGCTCCTGGCCGACGCCGACTGGGCCTCGAACGCCTTCGTCTCCGAGCTGGCCAACCAGACGTTGCTGGCCAACTCGGTGAACTGGCTGGCCGGTGAGGAGGACCTCGTCGCCGTGCGGGGCATCCAGACCGATCTCCGCCGCCTGGCCCTGACGCCCTCGCGCCGGCGGCTCATGGGCGTGACGACGGTGGGAGTCGTGCCGGGCCTGGCCCTGCTGATGGGGACGGGCCTCTGGTTCCGGCGCCGCCGGCGCTGAGCACGGCCATCGCTGGATTCTGTGTGACGTTATGCCGCCCACAGCGGCATAGCGTCACGAGGTCTTCGGCGGCCCAGCGGAACAGCGCTGGATGGAGCCGGATCCGCTGAGCGGCTCGGGGCCGGGCGTCAACCCCTGGTGGCGCCGCAGGCGGCCGCCGCCGGCGGCCGGCCCGATGCCGCCCCGGCGGCGACGCCGCTCCCGGGCAGGATGTGCAGGGCGACGTCGGCGCCGTCCCGCAGCGGCGTCTCAAGCCGAGTGGGATGGGCGCAGGCGTGCCCGTCGATCGTGACCCTGATCCAGAAGCTCGGTGTCGAGTCGGCGGCGCTGAGGCGTCGCATCAACTCGGGATGGGCGGCGTGGAGGTTGGACCACACCTCGCCGAGGGTGGAACCGTCCACGTCGACGCGGTGCTGCCCGCCGACCGCCCAGGCCAGTCCGTGTGGTATCCGCACGGAGACCGTCATGTCTTCCTCCCCTCAGGTCCTCCGGCCCGGCCGGGGGGTAGGCGCTCGGCCTACCCCCCGGCCGCACCGGCCAGGACGTGCAGTGTCATCGCGGTCCGCACCGGTGTGTCGACGCCCTCGAGCGCCCGGATGTCGACCTCGTCATCGACGAACACCCGGACGAACGTGGCCGGCGTGCCGGCCTCGTCGCACAGGCGCGCCCCGAGATGGGGGTAACGCCGGCGGAGGTCGAGGAGCACTTCGGCCACCGTCGAGCCCTCGGCCTCGAGTGACCGAGCGCCGTCACAGAGACAGGCCATCGACGTCGGAATGCGGACCGCGATGCTCATGTCAGTGGTGGTTGTGCCACGTGTCGTCGTGGGTGCGGATCCGGTCGTTCATGTAGCCCGGCACGTGGTACTTGTCGTAGTAGTCGGTGTCGACGTGCTGGAGCTGGATGATGTGGTTGCACTGCATCGGGGCGTAGTGCACCGGGTAGCGGCCGTACTTGTCGAGGCAGTGCTGGATGTCCCGCTTGGCCGCCTCGATGGCCCACGGCTTGTAGTTCAGCCGGTCGTTCTTGCGGATCTCCTTGAGCGTCTCGGCGTTGTAGGGGGCGTTGTCCATGCTGGAGCCGGAGCCGCTGCCCTCGCCGAAGAAGACGCCCTGCTTGTTGTAACGGAAGTTGACCACGGTGTCGACGAGCTGGTCGACCGAGTCCCACCACGGGGCGGGCATGCCGTAGCCCTGGAAGACGCCGGGCAGGCCCTGGGCGAAGCGGCGCCCGTCGGGCAGCTCGTTGTAGACGAAGCCGAGGCCGTTGCCGATCTCGGGCAGCGCCCCGAGCATCAGATTCTCGGAGAAACCGCAGAAGACGTAGGCGCCCACGCCGAGCGACTCGGCGGCCAGGCGGGCCTGGCTGATGGAGTAGCCCACGACGTAGTCGTCGATGTGGAGCATGAACTCCTCGTACATCGACAGCGGGAACGGCAGCGTGAGCTGCGGGTTGTCCCGCAGGAAGTCGGCCCCGACGTGGGGTTCGCCGTCGTCGTCGACGAAGTACCAGCCGTTCCACTCGTAGAACGTGAGCAGCAGGTTGACCTGCTCCAGGGCGTGCTCCGACACCGGAATGATGCAGGTGGTGCCGGGCTTGTTGAAGTTCCACTGCCAGGCGCCCATCAGCTGGTTGGGGACACCCCAGCTGAGGTCGAAGTCGCCGCGCCGGTCGCTGAGGGTGATGAGCCCTTCCCGGTACCACTTGAGGACCTTGTCGTAGTCCTCCTCGGTCTCGATCTCGACCGGCTTCTCCCGCTCCCGGGTCGGATACCAGAAGTGGAGGCCCTTGTCGTTGACGATGAAGAAGTGGACCTGCGAGTCGTTGCAGGGGCCGGGGATGGTGCGGCCGGCCACGCAGAGGAAGGTGGCCACGTCGGCCTGCGTGGGCAGGTCCATGGCGATCGTCCCGTTGGGCCCGCCGGCGGCCCACATGATGAGGGCCTCCTCGATCTCGCTCAGCGGCTGGGGTTCGTGCCGGGAGACGAACTCGCAGGGGCCCTTGGCCATGAGCTGCGGCCGGCCGGTCACCGCATGGATCTCCTCCACGCCGGTCTCGATCGTGAACCCCTTCCCCATCCGGCGGGTCCGCACGGTGGAGAGCAGCTTGAAGAGACTGGGCGTCCGCTCGAAGGCCTGCACCAGCTGCTGGTGCTCTTCCCGGGTGACGGGCGCCGAAGTTCGCTGTCGGTCTTCCAATAACGCCATGGTGCGTATCCTCCTGATGGGTGAGCGTCGGCATTGTCATCCCGGCCGATCAGGCTCACCATGGAGAACCGCGCCAACGTCCTCCACCACCGTTGTGGGGTGACGACATTGTGGGTGGAGTGGTGCGACCCCGATGCTGGCGGCGCAGGACAGACCGATCCACGCCCCAGTGAGGACACCCATGACCCAGCGGCTCGACCCCCTGGCCACCGCCGCCGCCGGCGGCACGACTGTGCGTTGGTTGAACCAGTTGACCGCCGCTGAGGAAGCCCGACAGGAGAAGCTGGTGATCCTCGAGGAGTTCTGCCGCTTCTGTGGCGAGACGCCGGACGCGCTGATCGGGAGCCTCTTCCGGCCGACCGACGACGGTCCCCGGATCAACCTGAAGCGGCGGCGGCAGATCATCGAGTGGATCGACGGGTTCGAGCGGGACCACGGCGGCCGGGTGACCGGCAACGTCGTGCGGAGCTTCCTGATCCACAACGGGGTGGCCCTGACCGCCCGACCGACCTGGTAGGGGGCGGCATGTCGCTTGACGCGCTGGAGACCTGCGTCATCAGCCGGCTGGTGGAAGCCCAGGCGGCGCGGCACGCCGACCGGGTGGCCTTCGTCGTCGATCATCACGACCTCCCGGCCGAGGAGGTCACCTTCGGCGACCTGGCGGCGCGGGGCAACCGGCTGGCCCACGA
>DASYFF010000213.1:0-2196 GCA_036498605.1 Acidimicrobiia bacterium
CGACGACCCGGGTGACACCGTCACCTACACCATCGAGGCGGGGGACGAGCCGCTGCTCGGGAACGCCTCGGTAGACCCCAACACCGGTGAATGGTCGGTGGACACCACGTTCCCCGGCATCCCTCCGACCGTGACGTTCACGATCACTGCCACCGACTCCCACGGTGCCACCGACGTGATCCTGGTGACCGTCCTCGGTATCTAGCCAGATAGCATTCGCCGGCACACATCACCACGCGGGGGGAAGACATGCCGCTGCATCCGCAGGCGCAGGCGTTCTTGACGGGCGTGGAGGCCATGGGGCTTCCGCCGTTCGGGACGCTGTCGTTGGAGGAGGGCCGGGCCACCATCGCCGGGCTCGGGGGGTTCATGGACCCGCCGGAGGAGGTCGCCTCGGTCATCGACACCATCGCCGTGGGGCCCGACGCCGACGTCCCCATCCGGATCTTCATCCCGGCCGGCCAGGACGAGCCGCCGCCCGTCATCATGTACTTCCACGGCGGGGGGTTCACCACCGGCAGCGTCGACATCGTCGACCCGCTGTGCCGGGCGCTGGCCAACCGGTCGGGCTGCGCCGTGGCCGCCGTCGGCTACCGGCTGGCCCCGGAGCACCCCTACCCGGCGGCGGTGACCGACGCTTACATCGCCACCTCCTGGATGGCGGCCAAGGGCCTGGCCTACGGAGTGGACGGGACCCGTCTGGCGGTCATGGGCGACAGCGCGGGCGGGAACCTCGCCACCGTGACCAGCATGATCGGCCGGGACAAGGCCGACGAGTTCCCCATCGCCCTCCAGGTGCTGATCTACCCCGTGGTCGTCTGCGGCGAGGCCGACTTCCCGTCCCGCCAGGAGAACGGCGAGGGCTACCTCCTCGACAACGGCATGATGAACTGGTTCATCAGCCGCTACCTGACCGGCGTCGAGGACAAGGCCGCCGAGCCCTACTGCTCCCCGCTGGTGGCCCAACTCAACGACCTGCCGCCGGCCATCATCGTCGTGGCCGAGTACGACCCCCTGCGGGACGAGGGCATCGAGTACGCCAAGCGGCTCAAGGAGGACGGCGTCTTCGTCGACCTCCGCCAGGAGGCGGGCATGATCCACGGCTTCTTCTGGACCCCGGCCGTCATCGACCGGGGCCGGGAGCTGGTCGACGAGCTCGGGGCCGAGATCGGCAAGATCCTGCGCGACCAGTAGAGGCGACGGATCCGGGAGCGCCCCGGGGGCGCGCCTTACACTCCTGCCATGTCTCGGCTCAAGCCCCACCAGATCGTGCTGGCCGCCGGCGTGGGCGCCGGGCTGGTCTTCGCCGGCTCCGGCATCGCGCCCTCGGTGCTCAAATGGCACGACGAATCGCCCGTCAGCCGGGAGGTGTTCGGCAACATCCCGAGCGCCGTGAAGGTGCTGTTCTACGCCGCGGTGGCCATCACCGCCGTCATCGTCGGCAAGCTGGCCTCCGACCGGGTGAAGAACTGGGAGCGGGGCCAGGCCGACGACCGGCGGACCACCAAGCGCAACGCCAAGAAGCGCTTCGAGGACTTCCGGTCCGGCGTGTGGATGCAGACGCTGCTGCGGGACCCGGCGGCCGGGATCATGCACTCGCTGCTGTACTTCGGCTTCGTCTGGCTGTTCATCGCCACCGTGCTGCTCGAGGCCAACCACCAGTTCCCCGAGAGCCTCAAGTTCCTCCACGGCCGGACCTACGAGGCCTACTCGATGACGGCCGACATCGCCGGCATCGCCTTCCTGACCGGGATCCTGTGGGCCATCGGCCGCCGCTACATCTGGCCGCCCTACCGCATCTGGACCAAGACCAAGCCGGAGGACGCCGTCATCCTCGGCGTCTTCCTCCTCATCGGCGTCACCGGCTTCCTGGTCGAGGGCTTGAGGATCGCCCTCGTCGGCCGGCCGTCGTTCGAGAAGTGGTCGATCGTGGGCTGGCCCCTGTCGGCCGCCTTCGACTCGATGTCGGCCACCGCCCTCTCCCGGGTCCACCGGGCGGTGTGGGGCCTGCACTTCGCCGGCTTCCTGACCTTCCTCATCCTCCTGCCGACCACCAAGCTCCGCCACATGTTCACGTCACCCATGAACATGTACCTGCGGGACCGGCCCCGCCCCAAGGGCGCCATGAAGCCGCTGCCCAACCTCATGGAGACCGAGCTCGACTCCTTCGGGGCGTCGAAGATCGAGGACTTCACC
>DASYFF010000214.1:0-11190 GCA_036498605.1 Acidimicrobiia bacterium
GACCCGGCCCTGACTGCGGCCGCAATCGGATCGCGCGGGACGGTACCTCATCCGCATCGCCAAGCTGGCTCAGGCCCTCTATGGCGGGAATGGTTCCCGCCTCCTGAGCCGGTGCCCGCTCCGACTCAGCCGGATGACGGCGCGGATCAACGTTCGGCCGAGTCTCCATGGCGAGTCGAGGTCCGATTTGGCGCCAGCTCCTCAGCCAAGATCCGGCGCACCCCGGCGCCCGGGCGCCGACGGCAAGCTCCGACTCCGTGTGGGTTCGAATCCCACGGCAACGCCGTCCGGCATCGTCGATGCTCCAGTGGCGACGGTTCCGACGTGCCTCAGGCGCGGCCGGCCGTCCACCAATTGAAGGTCGTCTTGCGCGACACGGAGTCTGGCGGCGGCTCCAGGTGCCGAGCACCACGACGCTGGCCCGGCTGCGCGACGTCATCCAGCTGGCGATGGGGGTGGCAGGACTACCACCTCCACGAGTTCGAGATCGGTGGGGTCCGCTACGGCGTCGACGACGGAGAGGACTGGGGCCCGCCACCGAAGGACGAGCGGCGGGCGGGACTCGCCACGGGTGGCGCCGGTCGGGATCGGCTTCGCGTACCAGTACGACTTCGGGGACTGCTGGGACCACGACATCGAGGTCGAGGCCCCTCCTGCCCTAGGAGGCGGGGGAAGCTCTACCCCGTGTGCGTGGTGGGGCGGGAGGGTGCCCGCCGGAGGACTGCGGCGGGACGCACGGCTCCGCCGAGCTCGTCGACGTGCTGGCCGATCCGGGCCACGACGAGCACGAGAGCATGCTCGCCTGGGTCGGCGGGGGTTTCAATCCCGGGCACTTCGACCTGGCCGCGGTCAACGAGTCGCTGTCCTTGATCGCCGCTCGTCGGCTGCGCTGAGTGGCCGCGGAGCGGGCCGCACAACAGCAAGAAATCCGCCCTCGGGCGGATTTCTTGTGTCCAATCTGTGTCGCGTTTCGGTTACTGTCGAGTAGTAACTAGTTCTGACCTGCCACTTTACTCGAAAATCGTTGTGGAGGTGGCGGGACTCGAACCCGCGTCTTCCAAGCTCTTGGCAGGGCTTCTCCGAGCGCAGCCGGCGAGAGAATCTCGGGTGGTCACCGATCACCGGCCCTCGATGACCACCCCAGCCCGGTGAGATTTTCCATCGGGGACCCGGGCAGGCCCCTCAGGTAAGTCGCTCAAGATGACGCCCGTTTACCGGTCGAGCGACTGGACCGGAGCGGACGCGCTGTTTGTCCTAGAAACTAGGCAGCGAGAGCCATCTGAGGCTCGGCGTTTCTATTGTTTCCCGGATTTTTAACGAGGACCCCGGGGTCCCTCGGCTCGCTTCTCCTGCCTCGATCCTCAGAATCGAAACCAAGCACCCCCTCGTGGTGTTCTCCAACTGAGCCCTTCATGATACAGGCGGTCAGTCGGCGCCGCGATTGCGCTGGCGCATCGCCCGGTCGGCTTCCCGCTTGGCGTCGCGCTCGGCCATGGCCTGGCGTTTGTCCCACTGCCGCTTGCCCCGGGCGACGGCCAGTTCGATCTTGGCCACCCCGTTCTGGAAATAGACCTTGAGGGGCACCAGCGTGAGGCCGGCCTCGTTCAGCTTCCCGACGAGCCGGTCGATCTCGGCCCGGTGGAGGAGGAGCTTGCGCTTGCGGTCGGGGTCGGGCTGATCCCGGGCGAACGGGTACGGCGAGACGTGCATGCCGTGCAGCCACACCTCGCCGTTCTCGATGCGGGCGTAGGAGTCGGAGAGGTTGGCCCGGCCGTCCCGGATCGACTTGACCTCCGAGCCCACGAGGACGAGGCCGCACTCGAAGGTGTCGAGGATGAAGTACTCGTGCCGGGCCCGGCGGTTGGAGATGGCGACCCTGTCCCGGGCGCCGGCGTCGGACTTCGGCATGCGATGCACCGTACCCGCGAGGCATAACCTCCCGTCCGTGACAGGCACCTCGATCCTCGGCCATCCCGTCCAGCGCCTCGAGGACGGGCCCATCCTGGCCGGCGCCGCCCGCTACGTGGCCGACCTCGACCTGCCCGGCGTTCTGGCCGCCGTGTTCGTCCGCTCGACGATGGCCCACGCCCGGATCGGGTCGGTGGAGACCGGCGAGGCGGCCAAGATGCCCGGCGTCGTCGGGGTCTACACCGCCGACGACCTCGACCTCCCGGACATCGCGCCCTTCGCCATGGCCCCCCCGGCCATGGGCCGCCCCCCGCTGGCCCGGGACACCGTCCGCCACGTCGGGGAGCCCATCGTCCTCGTGGTGGCCGAGACCCCCGAGCAGGCGGCCGACGCGGCCGGCGAGGTCGTCGTCGACTACGACCCGCTCCCGGCGGTGGCCGACGCCGAGGCGGCCCTGGCCGACGGGGCGCCCGTCCTCTTCCCCGACCACGGCTCCAACCTGGTGGTGGAGTTCGACTTCGGCCGCACCCCCGACGTCTTCGAGGGCGCGGAGCGTATCGTCACCGCCCGGATCCGCAACCAGCGGCTGGCGCCCGTCCCCCTCGAGGTCAACGGCGCGGCGGCCGTGCCCGACGGCGACGGCCGGCTCACGCTGTGGGTCTCGAACCAGCACCCGTTCGGGGTGCGCGACCCGCTGGCCGGCACGCTCGGCCTCCCGGCCGAGAACATCCGGGTGGTGTGCCCGATGGTGGGCGGCGGGTTCGGGGCCAAGATCGGCCTCTACCCCGAGTACGCCGTGCTGGCCGCCGCCGCCCTGCGCCTCGGCCGCCCGGCCCGGTGGGTCGAGACCCGCTCCGAGTCGATGACCGCCCTGGTACACGGCCGGGCCCAGATCCAGGACATCGAGATCGGCGCCAGGGCCGACGGCACCATCGTCGGCCTCCGGGGCCACCTCATCGCCGACGTCGGCGCCTACCCCGGAATCGGCGCCTTCCTGCCCAGCCTGACCCGGATGATGGCGGCCGGCGTCTACGCCATCCCCAAGATCGACGTGCGGGCCTCGGTGGCCGTGACCAACACCACCGCCGTCGGCGCCTATCGGGGCGCCGGACGGCCCGAGGCCGCCGCCCTCGTCGAACGGGCCGTCGACATGGTGGCCGCCGAGCTCGGCCTCGACCCGGTCGAGGTCCGGCGGAAGAACCTCATCCCCCGCTTCGAGGAGCCCCACACCACGGTGGTGGGCGCCACCTACGACGTCGGCGACTACACCGCCGCCCTCGACGAAGTGCTCCGCCGGGCCGGCTACGACGACCTGCGGGCCGAGCAGCGCCGCCGGCGGGAGGCGGGCGACCGCCTGGCGCTGGGGATCGGCGTCAGCGTCTACGTCGAGGTCACCGGGGCCGGGCCGGTGCCGGAGTTCGGCTCCGTCGAGGTCCACGACGACGGCACGGTGACGGCCCAGACCGGCACGTCGCCCCACGGCCAGGGCCACGAGACGGCCTTCGCCCAGATCATCTCCGCCACCATCGGGGTGCCGATGGAGAAGGTGAAGCTCCTCCACTCCGACACCGCCGCCGTCCCCGAGGGGCAGGGCACCTACGGCTCCCGGTCGCTCCAGCTCGGCGGCAGCTCGATCCTGCTGGCGGCCGAGACCGTGCTCACCATGGCCCGGGAGCGGGCCGCCACCCTCCTCGAAGCCAGCCCGGACGACGTCGTCCTCTTCGACGACGGTCGCTTCGGCGTGGCCGGCACCCCGGCCCGGTCGCTGGGCTGGGAGGAGCTGGCCGCCGGAGGCGACGGGCCGCTGCGGGCCGAGGCCAAGCACCCCCAGGCGGGCCAGACCTACCCCTTCGGCGCCCACGTGGTGGTGGTCGAGGTCGATACCGAGACCGGCGGCGTGAAGCTGCAGCGCGTCGTGGCCGTCGACGACTGCGGCCGGGTGCTCAACCCGCTGCTGGCCGAGGGGCAGGTCCACGGCGGCCTGGCCCAGGGCATCGCCCAGGCGCTGTTCGAGGAGATGGCCTACGACGCCGACGGCACGCCGCTCACCGCCACCCTGGCCGACTACCTCGTGCCCAGCGCCGCCGAGCTGCCGAGCTACGAGACGGCCCACACGGAGACGCCGACGCCGCTCAACCCGTTGGGGGCCAAGGGGATCGGCGAGTCGGGCACGATCGGGTCGACCCCGGCGGTGCAGAACGCCATCGTCGACGCCGTGGCCCATCTCGGCGTCCGCCACATCGACATGCCGTGCTCGCCGGAGCGGGTCTGGCGGGCGATCCGCAACGCTCGCAGGGGGGCGGCGACCTGAGCATCGTGAACGGCTTCGGGGAGCCGGTCCTGCGGCTACCCCGGAGCGAGTACCTCAAGCTGATCGGCCACTGCTACGACGGGCTCCCCGACGAGGCCTGCGGACTCCTGGCCGGGCGGCTCCGCCCCGGAGCCCTCGTGCCCGACGGGCGGGTCGACGTCGTCTTCCCGACGGGCAACGCCGACGCCTCGGCCCGGACCTACTCCGTCGACTCCCGCGACCTCATCCGCAGCCTCCGGGCGGCCGAGTCGAAGGGGCTGGAGCTGGTGGGGGTCTTCCACTCCCACACCCACACCGAGGCCTGGCCGTCGCCGACCGACGTCCGCCAGGCGCTCGAGCCCAACTGGCTGTACGTGATCGTCAGCCTGAAGGACGGCGACCCCGTCCTCAGGTCATTTCGCATCACGGATGGGAACATCCAGGAGACCCAGGTCGTTCTCGAAAGCTGACCGGATCGTCGGGAATTTGTACACTGGGTGCCAGGAGGTTCTGATGCCAATGCCAGTCGAAGTTCGCATGCCCACCATCCTGCGCCCGCACGTCGGCGGGTCCCCGACGGTCACTGCCGAGGGGAAGACCGTGGGTGAGCTCTTCGACGGCCTGGTGGCCCGCTACCCGGGGCTCAAGGGCCAACTCGTCACCGAGTCCGGCGATCTGCACAAGTTCGTCAACGTGTACCGCAACGACGATGACATCCGGTACACCGGCCGGCTCGACACACCCGTCGCCGACAACGACGTGGTGTCCATCATCCCCGCCGTCGCCGGCGGCTGAACCCGGCCCTCGCGGCCATCTCCGGAGGCTCCTGACATGCGCGTCGACTCCGTCCTCGACCTGATCGGCAACACGCCCCTGGTCGCGGCCCATCAGCTCTCGCCCAACCCCGCCGTGCGGATCTTCCTCAAGCTGGAGGGGATGAACCCCGGCGGGTCGGTCAAGGACCGCATCGCCAAGTCGATGATCGAGACCGCCGAGGCGGACGGGTCCCTCCTGCCGGGCGACATCATCCTCGAGCCCAGCTCGGGCAACACCGGGATCGGCCTGGCCCTGGTGTGCCGGGTCAAGGGCTACAAGCTCCGGGTCGTCCTCCCCGAGAACGTCTCCGTGGAGCGCCGCCAGCTGCTCGAGATCTTCGGCGCCGAGGTCATCCCGTCCCCGAAGGAGGAGGGCAGCAACGGCGCCATCCGCGTGGCCCAGGAACTGGCCAAGGAGGGCGACGTCGTCCTCCTCTACCAGTACGGCAACGCCGCCAACCCCCTGGCCCACTACACCGGGACGGGCCCCGAGATCTGGGCCGACTGCCCCGAGGTCGACGCCTTCGTGGCCGGCCTCGGCACCAGCGGCACCCTGATGGGCGTGGGCCGGTACCTGAAGGAGCGCAAGCCCTCGGTCAAGATCGTGGCCGTCGAGCCGCCGGCGGGGGAGGACGTGCAGGGGCTGCGCTCCCTCGACGAGGGCTACATCCCGCCGATCTTCGACCCCGACGTCCTCGACCGGCGCTTCATCGTCCGGCTCGAGGAGTCGATCGAGTGGACCCGCCGCCTGGCCGACATCGGGGTCTTCTCCGGGCTGTCGTCGGGGGCGGTGCTGGCCGGGGCGGCCAAGGTGGCGGGCACCATGGACGAGGGCACGATCGTGGCCCTCCTGCCCGACGGCGGCTGGAAGTACCTCTCGACCGGCGCCTGGACCGACGACATCGACGCCGTGGTCGAGCGGGCCCGGCGCATCATCTACTTCTGAGCCGCCGGCGCTTGGCCTCGCCTGACATCGCCGACGCGGTCGCCGTCCTGCGGAGGGGCGGCCTCGTCGCCTTCCCGACCGAGACCGTCTACGGCCTCGGCGCCGACGCCGCCAACCCGGCGGCGGTGGCGCGGATCTTCGCCGTCAAGGGCCGGCCCCGGAACCATCCGCTGATCGTCCACCTCGGCGAGGCCACGGCCATCAAGGCCTGGGCGGCCGAGGTGCCACCCGACGCCTGGACCCTGGCCGAGGCCTTCTGGCCCGGCCCGCTGACCCTGATCCTGCCCCGGGCCTCCCACGTCCCCGACGCCGTGACCGGCGGGGTGGCCACCGTCGGCCTGCGGGTGCCCGCCCAGCCGCTGGCCCTCGAGCTCCTTGACGCCTTCGGGGGTGGGATCGCCGCCCCGTCGGCCAACCGCTTCGGCCGGGTCAGCCCGACCACCGCCGCCCACGTGCGGGCCGACCTCGGCGTCGACGTCGACCTCGTCCTCGACGGCGGGCCCTGCGCCGTCGGCGTGGAGTCGACCATCGTCGACCTGAGCCGGGGCGTCCCCCGGGTGCTGCGCTTCGGCGGGATCGGAGTGGAGGCCCTGGCCGAGGTCCTGGGCCACCCGGTCGACGCGCGGGTAGCGACGGGCGGTTCGGGGAACAATCGCACGGTGGAAACCGTCCACGGACAGGTGAGCGCGCCCCCGGCGCCGGGCACGCTGCCCTCGCACTACGCCCCCGAGGCCACCGTCGAGGTGGTGGCCGCCGATTCGGTCGCCGAGCGGGCCCGGGCCCTGCTGGCCGAGGACCGGCGCGTCGGCGTCCTCGCCCCCCGGCGGATCGTGGGCCTGCCGCACGGTATCGACGCCCTCCCGCCCGCCGGCGGCCCCCAGGCCTACGCCCAGTGCCTGTATCAGAGGCTGCGGGAAGCGGATCGACGGGGACTCGACGTCCTGCTGGCCGTCCCGCCACCGGAGACCGGGATCGGAGCGGCGGTGGCCGACCGCCTCCGGCGGGCCGCCTCCACCGCCTGAGGGGGCCACCCAGGTACCTTGGCCGGCGTGGACGGGCGGCCGATCGGGGTCTTCGACAGCGGGCTCGGGGGGCTCACGGTGGTGCGGGCCCTGATCGACCTGCTGCCCGACGAGCACCTCGTCTACTTCGGCGACACCGGCCGCTTCCCGTACGGGCCCAAGCCCCGGGAGCAGGTCCTGAAGTACGCCTTCGAGATCACCGAGTTGCTCATGGGCCACGACGTCAAGCTGGTGGTGGTGGGCTGCAACTCGGCGGCGGCCGCCGCCCTCACCGAGCTGCGGGGCCGCTACGACGTCCCGCTCACCGGGGTGATCGAGCCCGGCCTGCGGGCGGCGGCCAAGGCCACCCGGACCGGGCGGATCGGCGTCATCGGCACCGTCGGCACGATCGCCTCCGGGGCCTACCAGCGAGCGGCCGAGGCGCTGTTCCCGCACGTCGAGCTGACCTGCGCCGCCTGCCCCGGGTTCGTCGAGTTCGTCGAGGCGGGCGACGTTGACTCCGACCAGGTCGTCGTCCTCGCCGAGCGGCTCCTGGCCCCCGTCCGGGCGGCCGGTGTCGACACGCTGGTGCTGGGTTGCACCCACTACCCGCTCCTGGCCCGCACCATCGGCGACGTGATGGGTCCCAGCCCCAATGGAGAGAGGGTCGTCCTCGTCTCGTCGGGGGAGGAGACGGCGTTCGAGGTGGCGGCCGTCCTCGATGCCGTGGGGGCCCGCCGCCGGCCGGAGGGCCTGCCCCGGCGGGTCTTCCTCACCAGCGGCGACCCGGACACGTTCCGCACGCTGGGCTCCCGCTTCATCGGACCGGAGGTCGAGACGGTGGAGGCGTGGCGGTGGAGCTGACCGTCCTCGGCTGTTCCGGCTCCTACGGCGCTCCGGCCGGCGGCGCCTGCAGCGGCTACCTCCTGCGCAGCGCCGGCGCCGTGCTGTGGCTCGACTGCGGCAACGGCACCCTGGCCGCCCTCCAGCGCCATGTGGCCGTCGAGGACCTGACCGCCCTCGTCATCACCCACTGGCACCCCGACCACTGCGCCGACGTCTACGGGCTGCACGTCCTGCTCAAGTACGGCCTCGGCCGGACGGGCTTCCCGGTCTTCGCCCCCGAGGGCACCGAAGCCCGCCTCGCCACTCTGGTCGACGGCGGCTGGGGCGCTGCCCTGGCCTGGTCGGCGGTGGGCGACGGGGACGCCGTCACCGTCGGCGACTGCCGGTTGCGCTTCTCCCGCACCGCCCATCCGCCGCCCACCATGGCCGTGGAGGTCTCGGCCGACGGCAAGCGGCTCGTCTACACGGCCGACACCGGCCCCGGCTGGTCGGTCGAGGCCTTCGGCCCCGGCGCCGACCTCGTCCTGTCGGAGGCCAGCTTCCAGGGCGACGCCGGGCCCCGGGGCGCCGGCGACATCCACCTCTCGGCCGCCCAGGCCGGGGAGCGGGCCCGGGCAGCCGGCGCCCGGCGGCTCATGCTCACCCACATCTGGCCGGGACTCGACCCGACCGCCTCGGTCGTGGAAGGCTCGGAGGCCTTCGGCCGGGAGGTGCTCCTGGCCGCGCCCCACCAACGCACGAGGATCTAGAGGGGCCCATGACCACGCGTTCAGACGGCCGCGGTCCGGAGGACCTGCGCCCGCTCCGTTTCACCCGCGACTACACCGAGTTCGCCGCCGGCTCCGTCCTTGTCGAGATGGGCCGGACGAGGGTCCTGTGCACCGCCTCGGTCGAGGACCGCATCCCGCCCTGGCTGCGGGGCAAGGGCCGGGGCTGGGTCACGGCCGAGTACTCGATGCTCCCCGGCTCCACCGCCGAGCGGACCGAGCGCGAGGCGGTGAAGGGCAAGCTGTCGGGCCGCACCCAGGAGATCCAGCGGCTCATCGGCCGGTCGCTGCGGGCGGTGTGCGACCTGCCCGTCCTGGGCGAGGCCCAGATCACCGTCGACTGCGACGTCCTCCAGGCCGACGGCGGCACCCGCACGGCGTCGATCTCCGGCGCCTACGTCGCCCTCCACGACGCCTGCTCCCGGCTGGTGGCGGCCAAACGGATCCCCGGCCACCCGCTGACGGAAGGGGTGGCGGCGGTGTCGGTGGGCATCGTCGACGCCGTCGCTCTCCTCGACCTGCCCTACGTGGAGGACGTCAAGGCCGAGGTCGACATGAACGTGGTGATGACCACCTCCGGCCGCTTCGTCGAGGTGCAGGGCACCGCCGAGGGGAAGGCCTTTTCCAAGTCGGAGCTCGACGACCTGCTCTCCCTGGCCGAGCACGGCATCGCCGAGATCCTCGACGCCCAGGCGGCGCTGCTGGCCACCCCGCCGCCGCCCCGGGGCAAATAGAGCCCGGGGGTTCGGGGGTGTCCCCCGGAAAGGATCGTGCTATGCGCCTCGTCCTGGCCTCCGCCAACCCCGACAAGTCGGCCGAGATCGTCGCCATCCTCGGCGCCGCGGTCCCCGGCCTCGACCTCGCCCCCCGCCCGGCCGGCATGGCCGACGTCGAGGAGACCGGCACCTCGCTGGTCGAGAACGCCCGGCTGAAGGCGGCGGCCATCGCCGAGGCCACCGGCGAGCCGGCGGTGGCCGACGACACCGGCCTCGTCGTCGACGCCCTCGGTGGCGCGCCGGGCGTCTGGTCGGCCCGCTTCGCCGGCGAGGGCGCCACCTACGCCGACAACGTGGCCAAGCTCCTCAAGGAGCTCGACGGCGTGGCCCCCGGGGAGCGCACCGCCCGCTTCGAGACGGTGGCCCTCGTCCGCTGGCCCGACGGGGCCGAGGTGGCGGTCACCGGCGCCGTGGACGGGGTCATCGCCACCGAGGCCCGGGGCGAACGGGGCTTCGGCTACGACCCCGTCTTCGTCCCCACCGAGGGGGACGGGCGGACCTTCGCCGAGCTCCTCCCGCTCGAGAAGCACGCCGTCTCCCACCGGGGCCGCGCTTTCCGGGCACTCGCCGCGGAGCTGGCAAAGCTGCCTTAAGAGGTTCTCAAGTCCACAGCCGTTCCGTCCGAGATGAATGCCTGGGGGCCGCACAGCTTCGGCCCACAGAAGCACCGGAGGGCGGGACATGCGGGAGACCTTCTTCCAGATCCTGAACGACGAGACCCTGCGCACCGAGCTCGGCGCCGCCGTCGTGGCCGACCTGGCCGTCGAGAACCTGCAGCTGTCGACCCCCTCGACCTCGATGGCCGTCCGCCGCAGCATCATCGAGCGCCGCGCCTAGCACCACCGGGGCGCGGTTGTGGAAGGCTGGCCGCATGGCACAGCCCTTCCACAGCGCTCTCGACGTACCCGTCGCCGGCGGCACGCTGCACGTCGGGGTGGCCGGGCCGCCGCCCGGCACCGACGGGGTGCCGGTCGTCCTGGCCGTGCACGGCATCACCGGGTCGCACCGCTCCTGGGTGCCGGTGGCCCGCCACCTCGGCGACAGTGTCACGGTGCTGGCCCCCGACCTTCGCGGACGGGGGGAGAGCACCGGGCTGGGCGGCCCCCACGGGCTCGGCTCCCACGTGGCGGACCTGCTGGCCGTCCTCGACCACGCCGGCTGCGGCCGGGCCGTGCTGGCCGGCCACTCGATGGGGGGCTACGTCGTCGCCCGCTTCGCCGCCGCCGCCCCCGACCGGCTGTCGGCCGCCGTCCTCGTCGACGGCGGACTGCCGCTGCCCGTCCCGCCCGACGTCGACGCCGACACGTTGCTCGAGGCCGTCCTCGGCCCCAGCCTGGGCCGGCTGCGGATGACGTTCCCGTCGGTCGAGGCCTACCGCGACTTCTGGCGGGGCCATCCGGCCTTCGCCCCCGCCGAGTTCACCGCCGACATCACCGACTACGTCGACTACGACCTCGCCCCTCCGGAGACGGGTCCGGACGGGCGGACCGTCTACCGCTCCCGGGTCTCGGAGAGGGCGGTCCGGGCCGACGGGCGTGACCTGCTCGACGGCGACGCCTCCGGCAAGGCCCTCGACTCACTGGCCGAAACGTCTGTGCGCCGGGGGAGGCAGGAAAAGCTCACGAGCGTCCTGTTGTGGGCCGCCCGGGGACTGCAGAACGAGGACCGGCCCCTGCTGCCGGCCGAGACGATCGCCGACGCCCGGTCGGTCCTGCCCCACCTCGACGTGATCGAGGTCCCCGACACCAACCACTACCTGATCCTGCTCGGCGACCGGGAGGCGGGTGTCGTGGCGGGCGAGATCAGGCGACACGCGACCAGCTGAAGCGGGGCTGCTGCCC
>DASYFF010000215.1:0-4318 GCA_036498605.1 Acidimicrobiia bacterium
GACCTTGACCTCCCGGGTGCGGGTCTCCGAGCCGCTGCCGTGACACGTCGGGCAGGGCGTCTCCACCACCCGGCCGCTCCCGCCGCAACGGGGGCAGATCTGCGAGAAGGAGAACGGGCCCTGGTCGACGGCCAGGGTCCCGGTGCCGTTGCACGGGGGGCAGGTCGTCGGCACGGTGCCGGGGGCGGCGCCCGTCCCGCCGCAGGTGTGGCAGGGGGCGGCGCCGGTCAGCTGGACGGCGATGGTGGCTCCCCGCACGGCGTCGTCGAAGGCCAGGTGGACCTCGGCCTCGAGGTCGCCGCCCCGCCGGGGCCCGGCCCCGGGCTGGCGGTTGGTCTGGCGGCGGCCGGCCCGGCCGAAGATGTTGCCCAGCAGGTCGCCGAGACCGCCCATGTCGCCCGTCTCGAACCGGATGTTCCCGTCGCCGAAGTCGCCGGCGTTGAAGCCGCCGGCCCCCGCCCCGGCGAAGGGGTTGGCGCCCATGGCCCGGACCTCGTCGTACTCCTTGCGCTTGGCCGCGTCGCCGAGGACGTCGTAGGCGGCCGAGATGTTCTTGAACCTCTCCTCGGCCTCCTTGTTCCCCTGGTTGGCGTCGGGGTGGTACTGCTTGGCCAGCTTGCGGTAGGCGCGCGTGATGTCCTTCTCGGTCGCCCCTTTCTGGAGCCCGAGCACGGTGTAGTAGTCCTTCTCGAACCACTCCCGCTGCGGAGCCATCCCCTACGTAGCCACCTTCACCATTGCGGGACGGATGACCCGTCCCTTCAGCCGGTAACCCTGGCGAACGACGTCGCGCACGCCGGGGCCCTCACCATCGTCCTCCACCTGCATCACTGCTTCGTGTTCTTCCGGGTTGAACGGCTTGCCCTGGGCGTCGATGCGCTCCAGGCCGGTCTTCTCCAGTGCGCCGAGCAACTCGCCGTAGACGAGTTCGACCCCTTTGCGGAGCCGCTCCACATCGGTGCCGCCGCTGCCGAGCGCCAGTTCGAACGAGTCGAGAACCGGGAGCAACTGCTCGATCAGGCCGGCGGTGGCCCGTTCGATGTGGGCGGTCTGGTCCCGCAGCATTCGCTTGCGGTAGTTGTCGAACTCCGCCTGTGTTCGCTGCAGATGCGACAGGTATTCATCGCGTTCGGCGCGCAACTGCTCGATTTCTGCGGGCTCCGTCGTCTCCGAGTCGGGAGCTTCCGGCTCGGAGACGAGTTCACCCTCGGCTACGGGCTCATCGAGCCCGTCGAGATCCTCATCGGGCATGGGTTACGCCCCCTTGCCCTCGTCGACGATCTCGGCGTCGGCCACCTCTTCCTCGGCCGCCCCGTCGGGCTGACCGGCCGAGCCGTCGCCGGGGCTGCCGGGGCCGCTCGTCTGGGCGTTGGCCGCCGCCTGCTGGTAGAGGCGGGAGGCGAAGTTCTGGCTGGCCGAGATCAGGCTCTCGTGGGCCCGCTTGATGGCGTCGAGGTCGGTGCCGGCCATGGCCTCCTTGACCGCCTTGAGGGCGTCTTCGATGGCCGTCTTGTCCTCGGGGGTCGCCTTCTCACCCTGCTCCTTGAGCAGCTTCTCGGTCTGGTAGACGAGCGTGTCGGCGTTGTTGCGGACCTCGGCCTCCTCGCGGCGCTTGCGGTCCTCGTCGGCGTGGGCCTCGGCGTCGCGCATCATCCGGTCGATCTCGTCCCGGTTGAGGGCCGACTGGCCGGTGATCGTCATCGACTGCTCCTTGCCCGTGGCCCGGTCCTTGGCCGCCACGTGCACGATGCCGTTGGCGTCGATGTCGAACGTGACCTCGATCTGGGGCACGCCCCGGGGAGCGGGCGGCAGGTCGACGAGCTGGAACTTGCCCAGCGTCTTGTTGCGGAAGGCCATGTCGGACTCGCCCTGGAGGACGTGGATCTCGACCGACGGCTGCCCGTCCTCGGCGGTGGTGAAGACCTCCGACCGCTTGGTCGGGATCGTCGTGTTCCGCTCGATGAGCTTGGTCATGATCTGGCCCTTGGTCTCGATGCCCAGCGACAGCGGCGTCACGTCGAGGAGGAGGATGTCCTTCACCTCGCCCTTGAGCACGCCGGCCTGGATGGCGGCGCCGACGGCCACGACCTCGTCGGGGTTCACGCCCTTGTGGGGCTCCTTGCCGGTCATCTCGGTCACGAGCTGCTGGACGGCCGGCATCCGGGTGGAGCCGCCGACCAGGATCACGTGGTTGATGGCCGACTTGTCGACCCCGGAGTCGCGGATGGCCTGCTCGAACGGGCCCTTGCAGGCCTCGAGGAGGTCGGCCGTGAGCTCCTGGAACTTCGACCGGGTCAGCTTCGACTCGAGGTGCAGCGGACCTTCGGGCGTGGCGGTCACGAACGGCAGGTTGATCGTCGTCTCCTGGGTGGCGGAGAGCTCGATCTTGGCCTTCTCCGCCGCCTCCTTGAGGCGCTGGAGGGCCATCTTGTCCTTGCCCAGGTCGATCCCGTGGGCGTTCTTGAACTCGGTGACCAGCCAGTCCATGACGCGCTGGTCCCAGTCGTCGCCGCCGAGGTGGGTGTTGCCCGCCGTCGACTTGACCTCGAAGACGCCCTCGCCGATGTCGAGGACCGACACGTCGAACGTGCCGCCGCCGAGGTCGAAGACCAGAATCGTCTGGTCGGTCTCCTTGTCGAGCCCGTAGGCCAATGCGGCCGCCGTCGGCTCGTTGATGATGCGCAGGACCTCGAGCCCGGCGATGGCGCCCGCCTCCTTGGTGGCCTGGCGCTGGGCGTCGTCGAAGTAGGCCGGCACGGTGACCACGGCCTGGGTGACGGTGTCGCCGAGGTAGGCCTCGGCGTCGCGCTTGAGCTTCTGCAGCGTGCGGGCCGAGATCTCCTGGGCGGTGTACTTCTTCCCGTCGATCTCGACGTTCCAGTTGGTGCCCATCTCCCGCTTGACCGACCGGATCGTACGGTCGGCGTTGGTCACCGCCTGGCGCTTGGCCACCTCGCCGACGAGCACCTCGCCGGTCTTGGAGAAGGCCACGACCGACGGGGTCGTGCGGGCGCCTTCGGCGTTGGGGATGACAGTGGGCTCGCCACCTTCGAGCACCGCGACGACGGAGTTGGTGGTGCCGAGGTCGATGCCGACGGCCTTGGGCATGGGGGAGCCTCCAGAGTGATTGATCGGTCAGAAAACTTGAGTGTGATGATATCAACTCCTGACCGGCCCGGCGCATTCCCCTGAGCGGGGGTCCCTTCCGAGCCCAAACGGGGTGACTAGGCGGCCTGGTCCCCACGGGTCATTCGCGGCCGAAAGCCTTCGGGCAGGGCGGATCCGGCCGATCCGGCCTCTGATGAAGGCAAATCCCGTGAGTTTCTCTGCCCGTGCCGGGCATCCCGTACGAACGCTCATGGGCCGGCTGGTTCTGCTGGCCGGAACCGCGCTGTTGGCCCTGCTGATGGCGCTCGGCGGCTCGCCCGTCCGGCTCGGCCGCTCGAAGGACATCGCCACCGTGGGTGGCCAGGGCTACTGGCTGCTCGGCAAGGACGGCGGAGTGTTCACCTACGGGGACGCCATCTACCTGGGCAACGACAACAGCGGGGACGACATCGTCGGGATCGCGCCCACCCCGACCCTGAAGGGCTACTGGACCGCCGACAACGACGGCACGGTCTTCCACTACGGCGACGCTCACGACTACGGCTCGCGGGTCAGTCTGGTCAAGGACATCTCCGGCTTCGCAGCCCGGCCCCGGGGCGACGGGTACTGGCTCGTGACCCGGGCCGGGATCGTCACCGCCAAGGGCGGGGCGGCCGGCCACGGCAACGCCCCACTGCTCGCCGCCGGCCACGAGATCGTCGGCATGGCGTCCACGCCCTCCGGCAACGGCTATTGGCTCGTCGGCCGGGACGGCGGCATCTTCAGCTACGGCGACGCGGCCTTCTACGGCTCCACCGGCGCCGTCCGGTTGAACAAGCCGATCGTCGGCATGGCCTCCACCCCCTCGGGCCACGGCTACTGGTTCATCGCCTCCGACGGCGGCGTCTTCAGCTACGGCGACGCGGCCTTCTACGGCTCCACCGGCGCCAACCCGCCGACCAACGGCGTCGCCGGCATCGCCCCGACCACCACCGGGCACGGCTACTGGCTGGTCGCCGGCAACGGCAAGGTCTTCAACTTCGGCGACGCCGTGGCCAAGGGCGACCCGAGCAACCTCACCCTGGTCCAGCCGGTGGTGGCCATCGCCGCCACCCCGCTCGTCCACACGAACGAGGTCCCCGCCGCCGTGGCCGACAGTGCCTCGACGCTCGAGGACGGCTCCGTCACCGTCGACGTGCTGTCCAACGACGCCGGCCTCGGCGACGGCCCG
>DASYFF010000216.1:0-2583 GCA_036498605.1 Acidimicrobiia bacterium
CCCGCTCGCTCGGCCAGGCCTCGAAGGAGTTCAAGGCCGCCACCAGCGAGAACTTTGTTGACGAGAAGATCAATTCGGCCATCACGCCCACGCCGACCGCGACGCCGACGACCACGCCGGCTCCGACGGCCCCTGCGCCTCAAGCTGACGGACCCGACTCCGCCGCCCAGTAACGCCCTCCATCACCGGGGAGTCCCGGTTCAGGCCCGGGACAGGATCTCCACGGCGCCGGTGCTCCCGTCGACCCGGACCTTGTCGCCGGTGTGGAGGATCTTGGTGCCGTTGGCCGTACCGACCACGCAGGGCACCCCGATCTCCCGGGCCACGACGGCGGCGTGGCTCAGCAGGCCGCCGATGTCGACCACCAGCGCCGAGGCGAGGAGCATGACCGAGGCCCAGCTCGGGTCGGTCGTCACACAGACGAGGACCTCATCCTGCTCGACGTCGGTGAACGTCGGGTCGTGCACGACCCGGACGACACCCTCCACGATGCCGCCACTGGCGCCGATGCCCGACAGCGGGGTGTCGGCGGGGTTCTCCTCGGGGCCGGTGATCTCGAACGGCTCGGGGGTCCCGTTGAAGTTGGTCGGGATGTTGTGGCGCTGGAACTCCCGGCGCTGGAGGCGCCGCTCCGCCACCACCATTTTCGGTTCGGCGGGCATCCGGCCGAGGAGCTCGGCGTCGGTCAGGTAGAAGGCGTCGTCCGGCTCGTCGAGGACGCCCTGCTCGGTGAGCAGCACCCCGAGGCGCCGGCCCGAGGCCCGAACGACGTCGAGGGACTGGAGGTAGGCGGCCTTGGCCACGCCCCGGAGGGGGATCCGGGTCACGGCCAGTTTCAGCACGAGCTTGGCGCCGGGCCGCTGCCACGACGGCAGCCGGGCCAGCAGCACCTTCTCGGCCTCCTCCCGGGCGGCGGTGCGCTCCGCCGCCTGGCGGGCGGGGTGCTGGGAGTCGGGCAGCGACTGGTACCGCTGGGCCAGGTGGATCACGGGCGTCGGGTCCTCCCGCCACACGTGGCTGGAGATCTCACCGGCGAAGGGGCCGTGGTAGCCGTGCTCGGCGATGAACTCCTCGAGCTCCATCTCGCCGTGGCCGAGCTTCCAGAGGTCGAAGATGATCTCGGTCTCGGCGTGGGAGCCCTGCCCGCCGACGATGGCGGCGGCGGCGACCGGATCGAGGTCGGCCTTCTTGATGAGGGCCGAGAGCTGGTCGTAGACCGACTGGACGCCGATGAACACGCCGCCGGCCTGGACGATGATCATCTCGCAGAACTTCTGGCGGGCGTCGTCGAGCGCCCCCCTGGCGCCGTCGAGGTCGAGGCTGTCCATCCGGGCCAGCCACTGCGTCCGCCACTCCTTGGTCGGCGTGGCCCGGGCGATCACGTCCTTGCGGATGGTGACGAGGGCCTTGGGCATCCTGGCCGCCACGAACGGCAGGCGGCCGTAGGTGTTCTTGCCGTGCAGCTCCTGGGGCACGTGGCCGAGCAGCGCGCTGGCGATGGCGTCGGGGCTGGTGCCCGGCAGGCGGGCCCCCATGGCGCAGAGGAAGTTGACGTTGAGGCACGCCCGCCCGTAGAAGATGCCGCCGACGCGCTCATCGACCGTGTCCGGCACCTTCCCGGTCTCGGCCTTGGAGATGGCGCCCATCCGGTAGAACGAGTCCCGGACCCCGATGTCGATGGCCGGCATCCACACCGACCATCCGAGCGGGGTCACCACCCCGGGCAGCGCCTCACCGATGTTGGTCGTGCTCCAGAACGTCTCCGGCCCCGACTCGAGATGGATCGCTCCGCGAGGATCGACACTCAAGCTCATCCGCTCCCCCTCAGGACGAGATGTCTCCCGTGGACGGGCCTGCCCGCAGCCCCTCACAGTAACCTTAGCCGCCGTTCAAGTCAGACGCAGCGGCGAGCCGAGAAAGGGCAACGAAAAAGCGGCTTCCGAGCGCTCCGGAAACCGCCTCTCACCTGCCGCCGGCTGTTTGTGCCCAACATAGTGACCAGGCCGAGGTTCAGAAAATGGTGAGCTTCCCAGTGGCCAGGAGTTTCTCGGCCAAGTCGACGATGGCCGAAGCCAGGGGAAGATCGCCGTTCACATCGTCGGGGTGGATCGCCGCTTCCAGGCCGAGGTAGTCCCCTTGGCCGCGGCGGCGCCGGAGGCGCCGGTAGGGCCGGAGGCGCCGGTAGGGCCGGAGCGTCTCGCCCATAGGGGGGACGACCTGCGCCCTCAACGTGGTCATGGATGTACGCAGCGTGCTCTCACGCCCCCTGACGTGCGGTTTTGTCCCGCCCCCCGTCCGCCTGGTCCCGTCCCGTCCACCCTGTAGCCGGCTGTTTGCGCCCAAGATTGTGACCAAGCACCCGACATTTTCCAGGGGTTCCTCCCACCAGGACAAGCGACGTTCGGCAAGCTCCAGGTGATCAGCGGCAACGTGAGCGCCAGACGACCGAGGCGGGCGCCCCCGCCGCATGACCCGGGCGCCTGGATCCAAGGTTGGCCGGGTGATCGAACTCGCCCCCGTCGCGTGGGTTTTGCCGGACCCGACCACGCGACAACGGGATGTGGCCGATCGCCGCGGGGGTCA
>DASYFF010000217.1:0-4747 GCA_036498605.1 Acidimicrobiia bacterium
GAGTTGGCTGGGCGAGAGATTGACCGACATGGTCAGCGGCTGGCTACCCGGGAACCGGTCCATCCACTGCCGGGACTGGCGGCAGGCCTCGTCCAGCGCCCAGGCGCCGATCGTGGCCATGGCGCCCGTCTCTTCGACCAAGCCGAGGAACTCGCCCGGGCCGAGCAGCCCGCGGGTCGGGTGCTGCCAGCGCAGGAGTGCCTCGAAGCCGGTGAGCCGGCCGGTGCCCAGGGCGATGATGGGCTGGTAATGCAGGATGAATTCGCCGGCGGCCGCCGCTCGACGGAGGTAGTTCTCCATCTCAATGCGGCGCAGGACAGCGGCGTGCATGTCGGGTGCGAAGAGCGCGGCGCGGCCCCGGCCGGCGCCCTTGGCCGTGTACATGGCGACGTCGGCGTTGCGGAGGAGCTCGTCGACCGAGTCACCGGGGATGCTGAGGGCGATGCCGATACTGGCGCCGGCCGAGACCTCTTTGCCCCGTAACACGAACGGGGCGGCCAGCGCGGCGAGGAGCCGCTCGCTCATCGCCACCGCGTCGTCTTCACCGGCGATGTCCTCGACGAGGACGGCGAACTCGTCGCCGCCCAGCCGGGCGACCGTGTCACCGGGTCGGACCACCGCCCGGAGGCGATCGGCCACCGTCGTGAGCAGCTGGTCGCCGGCCGAGTGGCCGAGGCTGTCGTTGACGTCCTTGAATTTGTCGAGGTCGACGAAGAGGACGGCCGAGGTGGCGGGCCGTCGCTGGGCCCGGGCGAGGGCGTGACCGACCCGGTCCCGGAACAGCCGCCGGTTGGGGAGGTGGGTCAGCGAGTCCTTGAACGCCTGCTCCTCGTTGAGGCGCCACGCCACCACGCTGGCCACGCTGGCGGCCAGCACGAAGGCACCGTGGATCAACGCCCACTTGAACGGGTGGGCGATCGCCTCGGGGTGGTTGTAGACCGCACGGGGGTCGATCGCGCCGAGGACGGCGTGGTGCAACACCACGAAGCCGACGGCGAGGAGGAACGGCTGCCAGTCCTGGTAGAGCGTGAGGATCCCCACCATGACGAAGAAGTGGAAGTGGGCTTCGATGACGCCGCCTGAGATGTGGACGATCATCGCCGAGGCGACGACCAGGCCGAGGGCCGTCATCGCCGAGCTCAGCCGCCGGCGCCGGCTTTCGCTCGCCGCCAGGACGGCGAACATGGCGACGCCGCCGGCGTCGACCAAGCTGTGGACGACCCCGAAGCCCCGTATGAGCGCGAAGGCGAAGATGCCCACGACGTGGGCGCGCAGCAGGTAGGACAGCGCCCGGTGCCGGACCCGCCACACGTCCTCGGGAAGGGAATGCCCTTTCGGGAGGAACTCCAGGCCGTCGCGCACCAGGCGCTTCACGGACCCCACGATGGCCATTGAGCCTGCTCCCTACTTCGGCGGCCCGGCTGCCGTTCCGTCGACGACGGGGTAGGCCCGTAGCTTTGCGTCCCCGGGTTTCCCCGGGTTTGCCCTTTCGGTCCAGAGGTTCGAGAAACTCGATTCGACGCCCCTCAACGATCTATCGACCAATTCGCGTCGCTTCTGAAGGACTGTCGCTCATAACAACGCCGGTACGTCGGGGACGCTCGTTGTCCGGGCGAGCACTCAGGTGCCGGTCCCGGTCGGGTCTCCCGGCCGGCTGGATCGATTGCAGCCGGCGGCGGCCGGCGTAAATGCCCTGGGACCGGCGGGGTCGGGGCGGTACCGTTCGGCGTCGGGCGGGCCGTTCCGCCCTGCTGGGATCAGGGCCGTCCTGGGGGACGGGCGAAGGAGGTGGCTCATGGCCACGAGGCATCGCCGCACGTCGGGGAGCGTCCGGCAGCGCGAGTCGGGGCGTTGGCAGGCCCGGGTGCGGGATCCGGTTACGAACCGGGTGGTCAGTCTCGGCATGTTCCCGACCAAGGCTGACGCCGACAGGGCCCTTGCCTTGGCCGCCGCCGACCAGAGCCGGGGGGCGTGGATCGATCCGGCCCGGGGGAAGACGACACTTGCTGAGTACGCCGGTGCATGGCTGGCCAATCATGCGACCCTCCGGCCTCGCACCCGGCGGCTGTACTCAGACCTGCTGCGGCTCCACATCCTCCCGACGCTTGGTGCGACCGAGCTCGGGCGGCTGACGCCGGCGGCGGTGCGGGGCTGGCACGCGTCATTGCGGGCGGCGGAGCGGCCGGGAGCCAGCACCGTCGCCAAGGCCTATCGGCTCCTCCACGCCGTGCTGGCGGGAGCGGTGGCCGACGAGCGGATCGTCCGCAACCCATGCACCATCCGGGGCGCCAGCACCGAACGGGCGGGGGAGCGGCCGGTCGCCAGCGTGGCGCAGGTCTACGCCCTGGCGGACGCCGTCGAGCCGCGGTTCCGGACGCTCGTCCTCATGGCGGCCTTCACCGGTCTGCGGCGGGGCGAGCTACTGGCACTCACGCGCCAGCGCATCGATCTCTTGCACCAGACGGTCGCCGTCGTGGAGCAGCGGCACGACCTCCCTGACGGGAGCCTCCTGCTTGCTCCGCCAAAGACCGACGCCGGCCGACGTGTCGTCGCCCTCCCGCCGCCCTTGGCGGTCGAGTTGGAGCGGCACCTGAGCGAGTTCGTCTCGCCGGAACCCCGTGCCCTCGTCTTCACCGGGGAGAAGGGCGGGCCGCTCCGGGTCCATGTCTGGCAAAAGCATTGGGACCTTGCCCGCCAGGTCGCCGGACTCCAGCATCTGCATTTCCACGACCTTCGGCATGTGGCCAACACTCTCGCCGCGGCATCCGGCGCGACCACCAAGGAGCTCATGTACCGGATGGGCCATGCCTCGCCGGCGGCCGCCCTGAGGTACCAGCACGCGACGAGGGACCGCGACGCGGTGATTGCCGCCGCCCTCGGCGAGTTGATGACCGGGCAGCACGCGATGGTCACTCCGCTCCGTGCGCCGGGTGCAACGGCCACGCGGCGCCCAGCACGCTGATCGGGTCAGCTGCGTAGGGCGGTGACCATCGCCGGGACGTGCTCGGCGGCGATGGCCCAGACCTGGTCCGGGTCGACCCGGTGGTAGTGGTGGGCGAGGACGATCCGGAGCCGGGTGATGTCCCGCCAGGGGACGCCCGGGTGGCGACCCGTCGTCTCTTCGGACAGCCCGTTGGCGGCCTCGCCGATGATCTCGAGGAGCCGCTCGGCGGCACGGCGGAGAATCGGGTCGGTATCGAAGGCCTCACGGCCTCGAGCGACGACGCCGGCCAGTTCGTCGGCGGCGTCGAGAAGATCAGCCAGCCGCTGCTCGTCGGAGCGGCTCACAAGGGGATGGCTTCGAGCCGGATGTGCTCATCCTGTGGCTTGAGGCCGCCGACCGACACGACGTCGACCGGGACGCCGAGGAGCTCGGTGAGCTCGTCCTGTAGGTGCAAGAGATCGAACAGAGAGCTGCCCGGCTCGAAGTCCACCAAGAAGTCGATGTCGCTGCCGGGGTCGTCCTCGCCTCGCGCGACTGAGCCGAAGATGGCGATGGACCGGCCGCGATGGCGCCGGGCCAGATCGGCGATCTCGGCCCGGTGCTCGTCGACGAGCGCTCGGCGCGTCCCCATGCTCAAAGGGTAATGCTTCGCCGTTCCGGGCCACTCTTGCCCGCTCGTTGTGGCCCGTTCGTGGCCCGGCACGCGAAAAGGGCAACCCGGGGGTTGCCCTTTGGCGACGAGAAATAGCTTGTGACCTGCGGTGTTGATTGGAGCGGGTGACGAGAATCGAACTCGCGTTCTCAGCTTGGGAAGCTGATGTTCTGCCTCTGAACTACACCCGCGACGAAGCGACAGAGTAGCAAGGTCCTACTTGATCAGGCCGACGATCGACCTGAACGACGGGTCGTCGGCGGTGCCGAGCCATTCGAAGAGGACCATCTCGGTGGTGACGATCTCGGCGCCGGCCCGGTCGAGGCGGGCCAGGGCGGCGGCCTTGTTCTCGGGCCGGCGGGAGCCGACGGCGTCGGCCACCACGTAGGCCCGGCGGGAGCGGTCGAGCAGGCCGAGGACGGTCTGGAGGACGCAGACGTGGGCCTCGCAGCCGGCCACGACGATGTGGTGGCCGGGCGGGAGGGCGTCGAGGACGCCCCGGGCCCGGCAGGCGTCGAACTCCATCTTGGCCACCACCGGCACCGACCCGTCCGGCCGGACCAGCTCCGGCACGGTCGGCCCGAGCCCCTTCGGGTTCTGCTCGGTCATGAGGACGGGCACGCCCAGCTGCTCGGCCGCCGCCAGCAGCCGGCCGGCGTTGGCCACCACCTCCCCGGCGCCGTCGATGGCCGGCATGAGGCGCTCCTGGAGGTCGATGAGGCAGAGGACGGACCGGCGGCGATCGAGGGCGGGCATGAGAGGCAAAATATCGCCATGCTCACCGCCCTGGAGTACCGCGAGTCGTTGCGCCGTTACCACCCCCGGGTGTTCGTCGACGGGGAGGCGGTCGAGTCGGTGGCCGACGAGCCCCGCCTGGCACCGGGCGTCAACGCCATCGGCGTGACCTACGACTTCGCCGTCCGCCCGGAGCACGCCGGGCACGCCGAGGTCATGACGGCCAAGCAGGCCACGTCGGGGAAGATCGTCAACCGCCTCGTCCACCTCAACGAGACCACCACCGACCTGCTCCAGAAGCTGGAAGCGGTGCGGCTGGTGTGCCGGGAGTCGGGTTGCGCCCAGCGCTACCTGACCCACGACGGGCTCAACGCCCTGGCCGCCGCCACCGCCGTGGCCGACGCCGAGCACCCCGG
>DASYFF010000218.1:0-2426 GCA_036498605.1 Acidimicrobiia bacterium
GTACGGGACCCCGGGGCGGTAGACCCAGGCGGCCCGGTCCTTCCCGTCGGCGTCACCGGAGGGCAACTCGATGGTCTCGGTCGTGCCCGGCCCCACCGGCCCGGGAACGGCCACGGCCGGGGCCGGGGCCGCCGGAGCCGCCGCCTCGACCTGGGCGACCAGGGCCGGCGCCGACACCGGGGGGACCGTGGCCCCAGGCCCGTCCGCCGGGCCCCCCGGGGACAACGCCGACGCCGCACCGCTCAACACCACCACGCCGACGGCCCCGGCGATCAGGAAGGCTGCGACCCGCCGGACGTGCCCCGCGAAGGAGCTGGTCGGGTGGCGGTTTTGTCCAGTTTCGCGGCGCATGCCCGATTTGTCGGTTTCGGCGGCCCCGCCCTTTAGCCCGAGCTACCGGCGCGCCGCCACGCTGGCCGCGCGAGCACCGCACCGCACACGCGGCGAGGCCCGGTCGCGGGGACCGGGCCTCTGAGAACCGCTGGTGAGGGTGATCTTTAGCGGGTGTTGACGGCGTTGCTCATCACGGCGCCGACGACCTGGCCGCCGACCTGCTCGAACTGGATCCGGACCTGCTCGACCTCGTCGCGGTCGGTGTGCTTGGCGTCGGCCACCACGAGGATGCCGTCGACGAGGGGGGCGAGGGCCAGGCAGTCGGAGGCGTTGAGGGCGGCGGGGGCCTCGATGATCACGAAGTCGGCCACCTTGCGGCGCTCGGCGAGGAGCTCCCGCATCAGGTCGGACTGGAGCAGCTCGGCCGGCTGGGCCGGCACCGGGCCCGACCCGAACACCCAGAGGCGCTCGAGGCCGGCCGGCTCCTGGACGGCCTCCCACGGCGGCATCTCGCCGGCGAGGACGTTGGAGAGACCACGCTCGTTGTCGAGCCCGAAGTACTGGTGGACCTTGGAACCCCGCAGGTCGGCCGACAGGAGCACGACCCGCTTGCCGACCTGGGCGAGCGAGACGGCCAGGTTGGCGGCGATGGCGGTCTTGCCGTCCTCCCCGGTGGGGGAGGCGACCATGATGGTCTTCAGGCCCTGGCGCTCGGCCATGACCAGCACGCGGGTCCGCAGGGCCCGGTAGGCCTCGGAGGCGGGGCTGTTGGGGTGCTGCATGGTGACCAGCGTCGGGGCCGTGCGGCCGTTGCGCCGGGTGCGGGGGACGGTGGCCAGCACTGGGGACCGCAGGTACTCCTCCAGGTCGACCCGGCCCCGGAGGCGGTTGTCGACCCGGTCACGGCCGAAGGCGACCAGCAGGCCGAGGAAGAGGCCGAAGAAGGCGCCCAGGGCGGCGTTGGTCTTGGGCTTGGGGCTGTCAGGAGCGCCGGGGCGGTTGGCCGGGCTGACGACCGTGCCGGGGTCGTTGACGTCGAGCTTGGCCATGTCGGCCAGGGTCTGCCGGTAGGGGCTGGCCTGGTCCTGCAGGCTCTTGAGCGTCGACTGGGCCTCGGCCTGGGCCGGGCTGGCGATCGGGGCGATGGCCAGGCGCTTCGTGGCCTCCACGATCTGGGCGTTGATGGGGTTGAGGGCGGCGTTGGCGGCCGCCACCCGGGCGTCGCGGTCCTTCGTGGCGTCGTTCGTCTTCAGCTGGAGGTAGGCGTCGGCGAAGGCCTGCGAGCAGGTCTGGGCCCCGAGCTTCGTCTTGTCGTTGCAGGCGAAGTCGAGCATCTGGGTCGTGCCCACGACGCTCACGGTGAGCTTCTTCTGCAGCGCGGTGATCGTGGCCGTCGGGTGCGCCTTGTCCCGGTCCTTGGCGAGGGTCGCCACGTTGGTCGAGGTGGCGATCTCGCGCTCGGTCCCCATGATGACCAGCTTGTCGGGGGCGGTCGGCGTGATGTCGGACGTGATGGGCCGCACCAGGACCTTGGCGTGCGACACGTACGACGGCTTGGCGACGGCGACGGAGTAGAACAGGGCCAGCGCCAGACCGGCCAGGGTCATGGCGGCGATCAGAAGCTTGCGCCGGCGGATGACCGAGAGGTAGTCACCCATCTCCACGGCGGGCTCCGACGAGATCCTTGTGCTCACGAGGGGGGTCGCTTTCTTTTCGCTCCAGCGGGGGTTCTGCCACTCCTCTCCTCAACGGCGAAACAGCCCGCTGATGACGAAGAGCGGCCCGGCAAGAGCAGACATCGCGACGGGCCCGCGCCGCATGTCCACCTTCGAAGTACGGTACCACGGCAGTGACTAGAACCCCAGACGCCTCTTTCGGTCAAATGGCCCCTGACCAGGAGCGCAAAACCGACATCTCGGGCAAAGGGGGTGTGAGCAGGGAGCGGGACTGGTCCCGAAGTACTAGTACTGGTCGGTCCACCTGACCCAAAGATTCAGCGCCCCGCTGGTACCCTCGGGTGGTTCCCCCGCCGCCGTGGAGGCCCGTCCGTCAATGTCGTCAGCAGCGCCCGGCCGGCTCCGGGACTTCTTCTC
>DASYFF010000219.1:0-2517 GCA_036498605.1 Acidimicrobiia bacterium
CTCCTCATGGGCCGGCAGCTCCTGGGCCGATTGGCTCTGGGCCGGCAGCTCCTGGGCGGGCAGTTCCTGGGCGGGCTCCTCCTGGGCGGGCTCCTCCTGGGCCGGCAGCTCCTGGGCCGGCTCGTCCTGGGCCGCCTCCGGGTGGGGCGACAGCTGAGCCATAGGACTTCGATGCTGATCCGGAACCAGTCGTGACGAGTCCGATCGAGCCGAGCGCGGCGGCGGTCCCCCCGCCGCCGGCGGCGCCTTCGAACGCGGCCCGGGTCCCGCTGTTCTGCGTCACCTGGGCGGTGGTCGGGGCGCTGGGCGTGGCGGTCACCGCCCTCGCCACGGCGCGCCCCTGGGCCCACCTCGGTCTGGCTGCGCTGCTGGTCGCCGCCGCCGCCACGCTCCAGATCGCACCCATCCGCCTCGGCCACGAGGCGGCATCGGAGAATCTCCACCTCGACGAGGCGTTCCTCGTCCCCATGGCCGTCTACCTCTCCACCCCGGAGGTGGCCGCCGGCATCGCCCTCGCGGCCCTCGTCGGCAACCTCTGGCACCGTCGCGGCTGGCTGCGGACCACGTTCAACACCGGGCAGATCGCCGCCACCACCGCCGTCGGGGCCTCCGTCGCCCATGCCGTCGGAGCGGGCCGGGGAGCCTTCAACGCCCAGGCCGCCCTGGCCGCCGTGGTCGGCGTCCTGATCTACTCGGTGCTCTCCATGTTGGCCGTGGCGACGATCATCGCCCTCGCCCAGGGGCTGTCGATCTCGGCCACGCTGCGGGACGGCGTCGGCGTCCGGCTGGCGACCTGGGGCAGCGCCCTGTCGCTCGGCGTCCTCATCACGGCCGCGCTCGACGGGCACAGCTGGGTCCTCGTCACCGCAGTCGTTCCCATCGCCATGCTGCAGTTCGCCTACCGGCGGGCGTTCCGCCAGTACCGGGAACGGCGCCAGATGGAACGGCTCTACGACGCCAGCACCGCCATCCGGGCCACCGTCGACCCCGAGATCGTCCGCCATGAGCTGGTGCGGGCGGCCTACGAGCTGCTCCCCGTCAGGACGGCCCGGCTCGTCGGGCCCGATACGGCGCCGGAGACCGACGGGCTGCGGGTCTCGGTCGACGAGACCACCGACATCGAGGTCACCCCGGCCGACGGCGGCGTCTTCGGCGACGAGGACCGGTTCATGCTCCAGGCCCTCACCTCGGTCGCGGCCACCGCCCTGGCCAACGCCCGGTTCCAGGAACGCCTGGCCTTCCAGGCCTTCCACGACCCGGTGACGGAACTGCCCAACCGGGCCCTGTTCCTCGACCGGCTCCGCCACGCCCAGGAGCGCATGGCCCGCCTGTCGGCCAGGTACGCCCTGGTGTTCATCGACCTCGACCGGTTCAAGGTGGTCAACGACAGCCTCGGTCACGCCGCCGGCGACGAACTCCTGGTGCAGGTGGCCCGGCGGCTGCAGGGCTTCCTGCGGGTGGGCGACACGCTCGGCCGTTTCGGGGGCGACGAGTTCGTCGTCCTGCTCGAGGACCTCAGCAGCGAAGGGGAGGCGCTCGGCATCGCCGAACGCCTCCTGGCCAGCCTGGCCGATCCGTTCCCCCTCCAGGAGCGGGAGATCATCGTCACCGGCTCGGCCGGCGTGGTGATCGGCGACGGAACCCACCTCGGCCCCGAAGAGTGCATCCGCGAGGCCGACGTCGCCATGTACCGGGCGAAGGCCCGGGGCGGCGGCTGTTTCGACGTCTTCCACCACGAACTCGAGGGTGGCGCCCTCCCCCGTCTCGACCTCGAGATCGACCTGCGGCGGGCCATCTCCGACGGCGAACTCGAGGTCCACTACCAGCCCGTGCTGCGCACCGGCGGCGGCATCGTGGGCGTCGAGGCCCTGGTCCGGTGGCGCCATCCGGCCCGCGGCCTCGTCTCCCCGGCGGAGTTCATCCCTCTGGCCGAGGAGACCGGCCTCATCCTCCCCCTCGGGCGCTTCGTCCTGGAGGAGGCCTGCCGGCAGGTCGGCGAGTGGGGCCGGCTGCATCCCGAGCTGGACGGGCTGGTCGTGTCGGTGAACCTCTCGCCCCGCCAGTTCCGCCAGGCCGACCTCGACCGGCAGGTGGCGGCGGCGCTGGCCCGCAGCGGTCTCGACGCCTCGTCCCTGTGTCTCGAAGTCACCGAAGGCGTCATGGTGGAGGACGTCGAAGCGGCGACGTCGACCCTGAACCGCCTGAAGGCGCTCGGCGTCGCCATCAGCGTGGACGACTTCGGGACGGGCTACTCCTCGCTCAGCTACCTCAAGCGGTTCCCGCTCGACTACGTCAAGATCGACCGGAGCTTCGTGGCCGGCCTCGACGAGAAGGTCGACAGCGAGATCGTCCGCTCGGTCATCCGGCTCGCCGCCGCCATCGGCATCAGCGCCGTGGCCGAGGGCGTCGAGACCGCCGAACAGCTCGCCCGGCTCGAGGCGCTCGGTTGCCCGCTGGTGCAGGGCTACTACCTCGCCCGGCCGCAACCGGCCGCCGATACGGAGCGGGTGCTCCTCT
>DASYFF010000220.1:0-9259 GCA_036498605.1 Acidimicrobiia bacterium
GCCGCCGTCGGCGGGTACCACGACCGTCGACAGCCCGGTGTGCATGGCCTCCCACGGCATCGAGACCTACGGCCCGGTCCAGGTGCGGCTCACCTTCCAAGGGCACCGGATCGTCGACGCCGTCGCTCTCCAGACGCCGGACCACGCCGCCCGGTCCCGCCAGATCAACGCCCGGGCCGTTCCCATCCTCCGCCAGGAGGTGCTCGACGCCCAGAGCGCCCAGATCGACACCGTCACGGGCGCGACGGCGACCAGCGCGGCCTACGCCCAGTGCGTGCAGGCCATCCTCGATCAGGCCTGGAAGTAAGCGGGCCGTCAGCCCGACGTCAGCTTCCCAGCCGGCCCACAGGGAACACCCGGAAACCACGCAGACGGCCTGCCGATCATGGCGGTCATGGCCGCCAGCACGGGCACCCGCCACGGCACCGCCGGATCGACCCGTCCCCAGCCCGCCCGGGCCGGGGCGCCGCGCCCGGTACCGCCCGGACTGCCCCCCACGGCGGCACAGAACCGGCGCGACGCCGCCGGCGCTCTCGCCGTAGGAACCGTGGCGGTCGTCGCCGCGCTGTGGGCGGCCCACGGCGGCATCACCGACCTCTTCGGCCCGCCGGCGGCGAAGCTGACGTCGCTCGGCCGACTGGCCGGGCTCGTGTCGGCCGACCTGCTCCTCCTCCAGGTGCTGCTGATGGCCCGCATCCCCTGGATCGAGCGGGCCTTCGGGCAGGACGCCCTGGCCCGCCAGCACCGCCTCGTGGGGTTCACGTCGGTCGTCCTCATGCTGGCCCACGTCGGCTTCATCACGGCCGGGTATGCCGCCACCGACCGGTCGGGCCTGGTCGCCGAGGCCTGGGACCTGACCGCCCACTACCCCGGGATGCTGCTGGCCGTCGCCGCCTTCGGGTTCGTCGCCATGGTGGCTGTCACCTCGGTGCGGGCCGCCCGCCGCCGGCTGCGCTACGAGTCGTGGCACCTGCTCCACCTCTACGCCTACCTCGGCGTCGCCCTGGCCCTGCCCCACGAGCTGTGGACGGGCACCGACTTCACCGACTCGCCGCTGACCAGGGCCTACTGGTGGACCCTCTACGGCGTCGCGGCGGGCGGCATCCTCGTCTTCCGCCTCGGGCTGCCGGTCTGGCGCAACCTCCGCCACGGCGTCCGGGTGGCCAAGGTCGTCCCCGAGGCGCCGGGGGTCGTGTCGGTCCACCTGACCGGCCGGGATCTCGACCGGCTGCCCGCCCGGGCCGGCCAGTTCTTCCTCTTCCGGTTCCTGGACGGGCCGGGCTGGAGCCGGGCCAATCCCTACTCGCTGTCGGCCGTCCCCCGGAGCGACCGGCTCCGGATCACGGTCAAGAATCTCGGCGACGGGAGCAGCCGCCTGGCCCGGCTCCGGCCCGGCACCCGGGTCCTCATCGAAGGGCCGTACGGCCGCCTCACCGGCGACGTGCGGCAGGGCCGGGGCGTGGTCCTCGTGGCCTCCGGGATCGGGATCACCCCTCTCCGGGCGCTGCTCGAGGAACTGGACGGTGGCACCGGTAGCGTGACGCTGATCTACCGGGCCGCCCGGCCCGAGGACTTCATCTTCCGGGACGAGCTCGACCGGCTGGCGGCCGCCCGCGGTGCCAAGGTCGTCTACCTCCCCGGCCCCCGGGTGCGGGACCGCGCCTCCTGGCTCCCGGACAGCGCCGGCCAGTTCGGCGACGTCGACGTCCTGCGCCAGATCGTCCCCGACATCTCCAGCCGCGACGTGTTCGTCTGCGGTCCCGGGCCGTGGATGGAGGCCGTCGAGCGGGCGGCGCTGGCCGCCGGGGTGGCGCCGGAGCACATCCACGCTGAACGGTTCGCCTGGTGAGCGTCTGACATGCGCCGCATCACTGCCTGGATCCTCGGCACCGTCTGCGGTCTCGTCCTGCTGTTCAGCTACCACACGAGCACGATGGGACCGGCCGCCCCCCGGGTTGCCGCCGGCGCGCTGGCCCTCCCCGCCGGTCCGGTGGCGACATCCCCGACCACCGTGCCGCCGGCGTCCGTACCCGCCGGGGCGCCCCCGGCCGGCGCCCGGTCGGCGGCTGCCGGCCCGGCGGTCCCGACGGCGCCGGCGACGGCGACCGACACGGTCGTGACCGGTCCCATCGTCCCGACCCGCCGGGGACCCGTCCAGGTCCAGATCCAGGTCCACGGCGGCCGGCTGGCCGACGTGGTGGCCATCGTCCTGCCCGACGCCAACTACCGGGACGAGCGGATCAACGCCTACGCCGTTCCCATCCTCCGCCAGGAGGCGCTCGACGCCCAGAGTGCGAACATCGATTCCGTGAGCGGCGCGACCCTGACCAGCAACGGCTACGTCTCATCGCTCCAGGCCGCCCTCGACTCCGTCCACCTGAGCCGGTCATGACCGGCCCCGCCCCCGCAGCTCCCCGCCGGGCCTGGGTCGAACAGATCATGGGGATGCCGATCAGCATCCACCTGCGGGGCGCCGGCCTCGCCGACGGCGCCGTCGAGGCGGCGGTTGCCTCCGTCTTCGAGGATCTGCGGGAAGTCGACAGCGTCTTCAGCACCTACCGGCCGGACAGCGACATCAGCCGCCTGAACCGCGGTGAGCTGACCGTGGCCGGGTGCCATCCCAGCGTCACCGAGGTGGTCGACCTGTGCGACGAGGCCGGGCGCCGGACGGGCGGTACCTTCGATCCCCACCTCCCCGGGCCCGACGGGAGGACCTGGTTCGACCCGTCGGGGCTCGTCAAGGGTTGGGCCACCGAGCGGGCCGCCGCCCACCTCGAGGACGTCAGCCGCCGGGTCGGCGTCGACTTCTGCCTCAACGCCGGCGGCGACGTCGCCGTCGGGGTGGCCACGACGGCGTCCCCGCCGTGGCGGGTCGGGATCGAGGACCCCGATCGCCACCATGGCCTGCTCGGCGTCGTACCCCTCCGGTCGGGCGGCGTGGCCACGTCCGGCAGCGCCCACCGGGGCGGGCACATCATCGACCCCCGCACCGGCCGGCCGGCCGACACCCTGCGGGCTGCCACCGTCACCGGCCCGTCCCTGATGTGGGCCGACGTCTACGCCACGGCCACCATCGTCGCCGGACCGGCGGCCCTGGAATGGATCGCCGACCTCCCGGGCTACGAGGCCCTGGTCGTCACCGCCGCCGGCGATCTCCTCGCCACCCCGGAGTTCCCGCTCGAGCGCTGATATCCGGGTCGCCGCCGGTGGGACCGGGGCGCGCTCGGACGATCTCGGCCCAGACGATCTTGCCGCCGCCGGGGAGCGTCTCCACCCCCCAGGCCTCGCACAGCATGCTGACGAGCAGCAGGCCCCGACCGTGCTCGTCCCCCTGCCCGGCCGACCGCGGATCGGGCATCCCGGGCCCGTGGTCGACCACCTGGAGGCGCAGGACCGTGTCCGTCAGCCCCACCAGGAGCTCGCACCGGCTGAGGCCGTGGATGAGCGCGTTGCTCACGAGCTCGGTCACCACCAGCTCCGCGTCCTCGACCAGGTCGCCGCACCCCCATTTCGCGCACTGCTCGGCCACGAACCGGCGGGCCTCGACGACCTCGCTGGTGTCCGGGCCGAGGTCCAGGCGGGCGGTGTCGTATCGCCGCCCCGTCAGTCGGGACAGGAGATCGACGAGGTAGGAGACGTCCTGGTTCTTGGTGACGAACGCCTCCACCTGATCGCTGAGCGCGAACCGGTCGGGGGTGATCGAGCCGGTGTAGACGACGATCTGGGCCACAGGGCTGACCACCCGGAGCCGGGTCAGGACCTCATGGCCCTCCAGGTCGGGCAACCCGAGATCGAGCACGACCACATCGGGCTGGTGGCGGGCGGCGGCCCCGATGGCGGTCGCGCCGTCCTCCGCTTCGGCTACGACGTCGAAGCCCCCCCGCAGCCGGAGCGCCTGTCGGACGACGGAACGGAGCTCGGGCACGTCGTCGACGAGCAGGACCGAGCGGGTCATGGTGCTGCCGGATGTACCCAACTGCCCCAGGCTCCAAAAACGTGTCCCGAACCGGAATCTGGGTAGCTTGAGGCCAATGGATCCCGAACCCTATGGGGCGGTCGTCGTCGACGACGCCGAGGACGTTCGGGCCGTGGTCAGCCGCCAGCTCCGTCTGAGCGGGCGCTTCGCCATCGTCGGCGTGGGCCGGACGGGCTCCGAGGCCATCACCCTGGCCGCCCGGCACCGGCCGGCGGTCATGGTGCTCGACGCCTCCATGCCCGACATGGACGGCCTCGAGGCGCTCCCCGGAATCCTCGAAGCCTCGCCGGAGACCAAGGTGGTCATGCTGTCGGGTTTCGGCGGCCGGGCGCTGGAGATGGCCGCCCGGTCCGTCGGGGCGGCGGACTTCGTGGAGAAGGCCATGCCGTTACGGGAGCTGCCCGACCGGCTCCTCCGGCTCCTCGGCGACGTCGCCCCGGCGGTGACGGTTACCGCGACGGCCGCCACCTCCCGCCCCGGCCCCCTCGGCCGGGATGAGGCCGAAGCGGTCTTGGCCCGGCACCTCGAGCGGTTCCGGACCGTCTTCGACCAGGCGGCCATCGGGATGGCCACCATGACGTTGGCGGGCACGGTCGTCCGGGTGAACGCGGCGATGACCGACCTCGCGGGCCGGCCGGGAGGGGCGCTGACCGGCCGGCGGTACATGGACCTCGCCGGGTCACCGGAGAGCCGCGCCGCACTCCAGGCGGCCGTCACCCGCCTGGCCCACGGGGACCTCGACGTCGCCGAGGTCGAGCACCCGCTGGCCGGGAGCGCCGGTCACTGGGCCCGGTCCACGGTGGCCGCTGTCACCGACACTGACGGCCGCCCCCTCTACCTCTTCACCCAAACCGAGGACATCACCGCCCGCCGGCAGGCCATGGAGGAGCTGCAGGCCAGCGAAGAACGCTTCCGGCTCCTCGTCGAGGGAGCCCTGGACTACGCCATCTTCATGCTCGACCGCCAGGGCCACGTGACGACGTGGAACACCGGCGCCGAACGTATGAAAGGCTACCGGCCCGACGAGATCATCGGGCAGCACTTCCGTGTCTTCTACCCGCCGGAGAAGCAGGAGATCGGCCACCCCGAGCACGAGCTGGAGCTGGCCGTCCGCGACGGCCGCTACGAGGAGGAAGGGTGGCGGGTCCGCAAGGACGGCAGTCGCTTCTGGGCCAACGTGGTCATCACCGCCCTCTTCGACGGTGAAGGCCAACTGGCCGGCTTCGGGAAGGTGACGCGCGACGTCACCGAACGCCGCCGGAACGAAGAAGCCCACGAGCGGGCCGCCGCCGTCCAGGCCCACGCCAACGAGCAGTTGCGGGTCGCCCGGGAGGACGCCGTCAACGCCCTCGACATCACCGCCCACGAGCTGCGCAGCCCCATCGCCGCCATGACCGGGGCGGCCGAGATCTTGGCCGAGCACTGGGACCGGCTGGACCCGGACGAGCGCCACGAGAACCTGCGTAACCTCACCCGCAGCGCCGCCCGGGCCCGGCGGCTGCTCGACGACCTGCTCACGGCCTCGAGACTCGAGGCCGGCTCGATCGAGTTCCAGCTCGACGCCGTGGTGGTCGGGTCGGCCGTCCGCGAGGCGCTCGCCGCCATCGGACCGGCGGCCGGCGACGTGGAGCTGACCGGGGCCGACGGGGCGAGCGTGGTGGCCGACCGGACCCGGCTCGTCCAGATGGTGACCAACCTCGTGTCCAACGCCCTCCGCTACGGCGAGCCGCCCGTCGTGGTCGAGGTCCGGCCGGCCGGCGCCACCGTCGAGGTTCGGGTCTGCGATCACGGCCGCGGCGTCTCCGAGGATCTGGAGCGCCGGCTGTTCCGGAAGTTCGTCCGGGGTCAGGGGCGGCCCGACCGCGGCAGCGGGTTGGGGTTGTTCATCGTGGCCGAGATGGCGCGGCGCCAGGGCGGCGACGTCGGCTATGAACGCCGGGGCGGGCAGACCTGCTTCGCCTTCCGCCTCCCCGCCGGCGAGGTCGGCGGCTGAGGTCGTTCCGTCGAGGGCCGACCGGCCCTCGGGATGGTGCTATCAGATCGGTGCGTCGCTTGGGATGTGCGTGGGCAGCGGCGGCGGGGCCGGGTGCGCCACTCGCACGGTGGCGTCCGTGGCGCCGGTGGCGACCTTGGTGACCGTCGGGCCCCGCACCGTGTAGACGTCCCCGGCCGATCTCGCCGTGGCCGGCTTTGCGGTCCCACCGCCGCAGGGAGCGGAACGCTGCAGCAGAACCAGGCTGGCGTCGGGGAGCCAGCCGACCGGCACGGCGCTGTCGAGGGCGGGCGGGAGGGCGATGAGCTCACCGGCCAGGCGCAGCTTCGTCACCGGCGTCCGTCCGGGGCCGCAGGCCCCTTCCTGCCAGGCGATGCCGCCACCGGCGAACGGGGAGGTGACCACGTTGGTGATCGGCTGGTCGGGCCCGGTGGTCGAGGCCAGCGTGGTGATCGTGCCGGTGGCGAGGTCGAGGCTGTGGAGGTCCCAGCGGTCGGCGTGCTGGGCGGCGAAGACGAGGCGACCGTCGTCGGTCCAGGCCAGGGAATCGATGTGGCGGCTGGTCTCGGCGGCGGCCAGCGTCAACTGGATGGCGCCGTTGGTGTCGGCCAGGTAGATGCCGTACCCACCACCGCCGTTCTCGCCCTCGCCCTGGCCGACCACGACCATGGCCTGCCCGCTCGGGTGGTAGACGGCGGCGTCGTAGCTGCCGAAGACGCTGATGTCTTCGGCCGCGCCACCGGCCACCGGCCGCTTCGTCAGCCGGCCCTCGGTGGTCACCGCCAGGAGCGAGGTATCCGCCGGGGAGATGGACACGTGGTCGGCGGCCGCGAATCCGGTGGACGCCGCTCGGTCGACCGACACCAGGCGGGTGGGCCCGGCGAGACCGGCGTCGCCCCGCGCCCCCCACTGGGGCGCGGCGTCGAGGTGGTCGCCCAGGCAGCGGCGGCCCTGCCCGTCGGGGCCCACGGCCATGAGCCGGGCGCCGTCGAGGTAGGTCACCTCACCGGCCGCCGGTGCGGCGTCCATCCGGCAGGGCGCGGACGCACCCGCCGTCCGGGTGCTGCACCCGGTGGCGAGCGCGGCCAGCGCGCCCAGGATGGCGATCCAACGTCTCATCGAGCGGGATCCCGGCCGGCTACGGGCAGGCCGACGGCCCGGTCGTGCCCTGGCAGGTTTTGTCCTTGGCCAGCCGGGCGGCCAGGTTGTCGAGCGTCGCCTGCGACGGGGCCTTGGCGGCGTTGGACGGGTCGAGGAGGTTGTTGACCTCCCAGGGGTCCTTGGTCAGGTCGTAGTACTCCCGGACCTGGAGCGTCATGTCGTCCTGGTAGCCGTACCACTCGATGTAGTCGAAGGTGGCCGTTCGGAGGGACGCCCAGCTCGGGGTGGAGGTGAAGTCGGGGCTGTAGTGGTACTCGAGGAGGTTCTCCGTCCGGGTCGCCGGGTCCAGGAAGGAGTGGCCGTCCATCGGGTACTTCATCATGTCGATCTTCACCCCGGTCGCCTCCAGGATGCTCGGCATGACGTCGAGCAGCTCCATCTGGCGGGGGTCGGTCGCCCCGGCGGGCAGGTGGCCGGGCCAGCGGACGTCGAACGGCACGTGGACCGACGGGAGGTAGGGCACGGTCTTCGACTTGATGCCGTACTCGTCATAGAGCCAGCCGCTGTCGCCGGTGAAGATCACCATCGTGTTGTCGATCTGGCCGGTGTCGGAGAGATGCTGCAGGATCCGGTCCATCATGTCGTCGACCGACATCAGGGTGCGGGCCTGGGCGTCGCGGGCGGCCTCGCCGGCGGCGTAGGTGTCGTGCTGGTTGCGGATGAAGTCGGGCTTGGTCGCCTCGTTGCCGACGGCCGGGCTCGGCTGCCACGGCGGCAGCGGGGCGTCGGCGTACTCAGGGGCCGGCGTCATCGGGTTGTGGGGGGCCTGGGGGGTGAGCTCGAGGTACCAGGGCTTGCTCGGGTTCTGCTGGAAGTCGTTGATGAAGTCGATGGCCCGGTCGCTCTGGAAGTCGGTCACGTACTGGGAACCGGCGGCGACGGAGTGACCGTCCACCGTCCAGTGGGTGTCGTCATAGCCCCCGGCCACGCCGGCGTAGTGGTCGAAGCCTTTCGGCGTCGTGCCGTAGTGCCAGTTGATGAGGAACTTGCCGTCGAGGCCGGTCTGGTAGCCGCCGTCGTGGAGGTACTTCTGGAGGCTGGCGTCGAAGTCCATGTTGGGCCCGGTCTGGTTGTTCAGGATCCCGGTGTTGTGCTGGTAGCGGCCGCTCATGATCGACGTGCGCATCGGGGCGCAGATCGGCGTGGTGGCGAAGACGTTGCTGAACTGGGTGCCGCCGTCCTCCAGCCACCGCTGGGTCTTCGGCATGAACTGCATGGTGTCGTAGCGCTGGTCGTCGGTCAGGACGAACAGCACGTTGGGGGCACCGGGCGGCGCCGGGTGGAGGCTGGGGACCGTGGTGGTCGTGGTCGGCTTCCCGGTGGTGGTGGTCGTGGCCTTGGCCGTGGTCGACGTCGTGCTCGCCGCTGTGGTGGATGTCGTCGCCGAGACCGCCGTGGTCGATGTCGTCGCCGAGACCGCCGTGGTGGACGGGCTTCCCGTGGCCGGCGTCTGCGGGCTGGTCAGCGGGCCTCCACCCGTGCCGCTCACCCCACCTGTCCCGACGGGGACGGGGAGGGTCGCCGCCCCCACGACGGGGAGGCTGGTACGGACCGAGGTGGTGCCCTCCACGTCACCGAAGCCGTAGGTCCAGCCGTCCTCGGTCACCACCCGGTAGCCGAGGCCCGTCGGGCTGGGGGTCATGGCGACGGCCGGGTGGGCGGTGGTCTTGCCGGTGGCGGAGCCGAAGTAGCCGGCATCGCCGTAGGCCAGGACCCCGCCGTCGGAGGAGACCAGCCAGTAGCCGAGGCCTGACCGTGTGGCGGTCATCCCGACGATCGGTTTCGACAACAACAGTCCGCCGGTGGAGCCGTGGAAGGCGGCGTCGCCGAAGCTGAAGATGCCGCCGTCCGACGCCACCATCCAGTAGCCGTGACCTGACGGCGTGGCCGTCATGCCGACGATCGGTTTGTTCAGCTTGATGGCGCCGGTCGAGCCGTAGAAGGCGGCGTCGCCGAAGGAGAAGATGCCGCCGTCCGACGCCACCATCCAGTACCCATGACCTGACGGCGTGGCCGTCATGCCGACGATCGGCTTGTTGAGCTTGATGGCGCCGGCGCTGCCGTAGAAGTGCGCGTCGCCGTAGGTGAAGATGCCGCCGTCGGATGCGACGAGCCAATACCCGTGGCCG
>DASYFF010000221.1:0-4755 GCA_036498605.1 Acidimicrobiia bacterium
CGTACCAGCTGCACCTGACGTCGCGCTAGCCCGGGGGTCCGGGGGTGTCCCCCGAGGAAAAACCTCAGGGAACCCAAAGGGTTCCCCGCCGGGACCGAAGGGCCCGTTGTTGTGCCGCCGGATAGTTGCCCGGCGACCTCTGGGAGCCGGGTCGGCCAGATGATTCGATCGCAGTCATGGACGGCGGAACGAGAATCTGGCTCGACGACCCCAACCCCATCTTCCGGATGGGGCTCGCCGCCGCCCTGCGGGACTCCGGCTTCGTGGTCGTGGGGGAGAGCACCGGTTTCGTGCCGGCGCCCGAACTGGCGGGCGTCGACGTCCTCGTCTTCGACCTCGGCGACCACGACAGCCTGGCCGGCTCGCTGTCGCGCCGACAGCGGCGCAGCACCCGTCTCGTCGGCCTCGTTCCCGGCGGCGACCTCGAGCGGGCCGAATCGTCGCAGTGCACCGTTCTCGTCCGATCGGAGCTGACGCCCGAGGGCTTCCGCGACTGCCTGGCCAGTGTGGCCGCGGAAGCGTCGGCGCCGGCCGCATCGCCCGGGCGGTCCGGAACTCTCCGGGCCGCCTGGGCCGATGCCGGGAGCCGCGTGCGCAAGGCGCGCAAGAAGGGGACGCTGGTGGCCGTGGTGGTCGCCCTGGCCGCCGGGGCCTTCGGCCCGACCGGGAAGGCCGAGGGCCTGACGCCGGCCACTGTGGTGACCGCCGCGCCCGTCACCGAGACGACGCCGGTGCTGACCGACGGCGACGTGGCCGGGGACGTGGCGCTGTGGATCAACTCGGCCGACCCGTCGGCCTCGCTCGTGTTCGGCACCGACATCAGCGGGGCGCTGGAGTCCTACGACCTCAAGGGCAAGCGGGTGCAGCGGCTGGCCCGCCCGGCCGGCACGGTGAACGACGTCGACGTGCGGGGAGGCTTCTCCCTCGCCGGGCGGACCGTGGCCCTGGTCGGCACCGGGGGCAAGTCGATGTCGTTCTTCCGCATCGACGGCGTCACCCGCCAGCTGACCGAGGTCGGGGCCCACACCTTCGGCGGGAAGGGAGCGGAGTTCGGCGCCTTCTGCCTCTACCGCAGCGGTGCCACCGGACGCTTCTACGCCTTCCTGACCGACCCCGACAACGACATCACCCAGTACGAGCTGTTCGACACCGGCGGCTTCGTCGACGCCCGGGAGGTGCGGGGCTGGCCGCTCGGCTCGCCGGCCCGCAGCTGCGTGGCCGACGACGAGACCGGCCGCCTGTTCGTCAGCGAGCGGTCGGGTGTCTGGCGTTACAACGCCGAAGCCGACCGCAGCCCCATCGCCCGGACCGAGGTCGACCGGGTCGATGGCGACGGGCACCTGGCCGGCGCCGCCATCGGCCTGGCCCTCGTCACCCAGCCCGGCAAGCGGGGCTTCCTGCTGGCTTCCTCCCAGGGGGACAGCACCTTCGCCCTGTACCGCCGGGGGCGGGACAACGGCTGGCTGGGGCAGCGCCAGATCGTCGACGGTGCGGTGGCCGACGGCTGCTCGGCCACCAGGGGCATCGAGGCGGTGGCCGCCAACCTCGGCCCCGACTTCCCGGCCGGGATCTTCGTCTGCGAGGACGGGCACAACACGCCGCCCGGGCCGGCCGGGCACCAGAACTTCAAGCTCGTCCGGCTCGAGAACGTCATCGACGCCTCGAGCCTGCCGCAATGAGCGGGCCCCGCGTCCTCGTGGCCGGGCTGCCCCGGTCGGGCACGACCTGGGTCGGCGAGGTGCTGGGCCGCTGCGCCGGGGCCCGCTACCTCCACGAGCCCGATAACCATCTCCTGCGGCCCGAGGCGTGGTGGGCCAAGCGGAAGCTCGGGCCCTACCCCGAACTGCGGCCCGGGGCCGACGTGGTGTCGGCTCAGGTGGGGGACTACGAGCGGCTCTGGGCGCTGGCCTTCGCCGGCGGCGCCCGCCCCTCGCCGCTCTACGCCGGTCTCAAGGTCCTCCAGCGGGCCGGGGCGGCCCGGGTGAGCGGGCGGCTGGCCAGCCGGCAACGACCCCGGCCGACGCCCGGCCCGCTGGTGGTCAAATCGGTCCACTGCGCCCGGTCGCTGGAGTGGTGCGGTGGGCGGTTCGGCCCGGCGGTGGTCATCGTCGAGCGCCACCCCTTCGGCGTGATCGCCAGCTGGCGCAAGCTCGGCTGGGACGACTTCCTCGACACCGACCCCGCCGCCCTGCGTCATTCCGCGGTGGTGCTCGGCGTCGAACCGCCCGGCCGGCGGGCGTCGTGGCTGGAGCGGGCCGCCTGGCACTACGGCGTGCTCAGCTCCCACCTGGCCCAGGCGTCCCGGCGCCACCCGGAGTGGATCGTCGTCCGGCACGAGCTGCTGTGCGCCGGGCCGGAGCCGGCCTTCCGCCGCCTCGCCGCCCGGCTCGGCCTGCGCTTCGGCGACGAGGCGGCCCGGTTCCTGGCCGCCTCGAACCGCCCCGGCGACGGCTACTCCACCAACCGCCTGTGGCACGAGCAGGTCGACGGCGGGCGCCGCCGCCTGACCCCCGGCGAACGGGCCCTGGTCGAGGTCACCCTGGCCCGCTTCGGCGGTGTCGTCCCCGCCCCTCAGGTGGAGGAAATGCCGGTCCGGCTGAGGATGACCACCGGGATGTCGCGCGACGTCTTGCGCTGATAGCCGTCGTAGCCCTTGTAGGCGGCGACGGCCTTGGGCCACAGGGCCTTCTTCTCCTCCGCCGTGGCCACCGAGGCCCGGACCGCGACGGTCTCGCCGGCGACCTGGATGGTGGCGTCAGGGTTGGCCTGGAGGTTCTTGAACCATTGGGGGTCGCGGTCGTCGCCGCCGAAGGAGGCGATGGCCAGGAACCTCTCACCGTCCCGGATGCAAGTCAGCGGCGTGGTGCGGGGCTGGCCGCTGCGGCGGCCGGTCGTCGTCAGCAGCATCATCTCGGCCCGGCCGAGCTTCCCGCCGATCCTGCCCCCCGTCCGGCGGAAGAGCTGGGTGTGGGCGGCCATGAACACGCGGGACAGGCCGTCTTTCAGCTGGTTGGTGGACGGGAGGTTGAGGCCGGGGCTCATGAGCCCTCGAGGGCCTGCTCGGCGAGGCGGCGGGCGATGACTCTGAGGCAGAGGGTTTCGTCGGCGCCTTCGAAGATGGACAGGACGCGGGCGTCGGCGAAGTAGCGGGAGACGGGGAATTCTTCGGCGTAGCCCATGCCGCCGTGGATCTGGAGCGCTTCCCGGGTGACCCACTCGGCCATCCGGCAGACGTAGGCCTTGACCATCGACGCTTCCAGGGCTCCTTCGCCCTTGGCCATGAGCCGGGCCACGGTGTAGGCGAACTGCCGGCCGCCCTGGATGACAGCGGCCATGCGGGCGATCTTGGCCTTGGTCAGCTGGTATTCGAAGATCGACTTGTCGAAGACGCGCCGTTCCCGGGCGTAGTCGAGGGCCGCTTCGTAGGCGGCCTGCATGAGCCCCACAGCCCTGGCCGCCGTCTGGAGGCGCCCGTTCTCGAAGCCTTCCATCCGGTAGTAGAAACCCTTGCCGAGGCCGCCTTCGCCGCCGATGAGGTTGGCGGCGGGCACGAACCAGTCCTCGAAGGCCACCTCGTAGGAATGCATCCCCCGGTAGCCCAGCGTGTCGATGGCCCGGCCCTCCATCCGCCCACCGGAATCCTGCGAGAATTCGAAGTGGTGGCCGGGCGCTTCGGGCTTCTCCACGATGAACAGCGACAAGCCCTTGTGGCCCTTGGACCGGTCGGGATCGGTGCGGGCCAGCAACATCAACGTGTTGGCCCGCCCGGCGAACGTGGCCCACGTCTTGACCCCGTTGACCTTCCAGCCGCCCTCGACCGGGGTGGCCATGACCTTGATGTTGGCCACGTCGGAGCCGTAGTCGGGCTCGGTCACCATCACCCCGACCATGGCCTCACCGGCGGCGATCTTCGGCAACCACAGCTTCTTCTGCTCCTCGGTGCCACCCCGCACCAACGCCCTCGTGAGAATCTCGGGCCGGGTGATCAGCGAGCCGCCCACCCCGAGACTGCCCCACGACAACTCCTCGGTGGCGATCACCATCCCCAGGTAGTCGCTCTCCCCCCCGGCCGCGAACCCGCCGTACTCCTCGGGCACCGACAGACCGAAGCCGCCGATCTCGGCCAGCCCGCCGATGACCTCCTCGGGAATGTCGAGGTTCTCCCGGTGGACCGCTTCGGCCACAGGGCGGATCTTGTCGGCCGCAAAACGGTGGAACGTGTCGCGGACGAGGTCGAACTCCTCCGCCAGGTACGGGTTGCCGCCACCGTGGCGGGCCACCTCCTCGGCCACGTCCTCGGCGAACTCGGGGGCCCGGTGGGCGTTGACGAACTCGCCGGCGGGGGACAGCTCGGCGGCGCTCACCCCCCACTCCGCCTCCCGGCCGACGAGCCGGCCGACGAGGTCGGCGATGGCCTCGGCGGTGAACAGACAGGCCAGGCGGGCCTCCAACCCGCCGTGCTCCCCGTACTCGCACATCACCGCCGCCCCCTCGACCCCGGCCGTGGCGTGAGCCAGGTCATAGGCCAGCACCTGATGCCGGTCGAGCCTGGCCACCGAGATGCGACCGTCCTCGCTCGACAACTCGGCCAGATGGGCGGCGGCCTTCCGGCACACGGCCCGGGCGACGGCGACGGCCTCGGCGGCGGCGTTCAGATCGGGAGTGTTCACGGCCTCTACTTACCCCCGCACTGCGGGTCGGAGTCGATTCGGAGGTTGGTGGCGCCGGCCGGGACCGTGTAGGTCACGTAGAGCT
>DASYFF010000222.1:0-29990 GCA_036498605.1 Acidimicrobiia bacterium
CGGCCGCCATCTGGGGCGAGAAGGACGGCACCTACACCAACTCCGAGCGCCGGGTGTCCCGGGTGCGGGCGGCCGTGGCGCCTCCCGGCGAGGCCCGGCCCGATTTCGACATCTTCCTCGGCGCCGCGGAGCGCCTCGGGATGAGGGACCGCCTCTTCCCCGGCTGGTCGACGCCGGGCGACGCCTTCGAGGAGTGGCGCCACGTCTCGGCCGGGCGCCTCTGCGACTACAGCGGCGTCACCTACGAGCGGATCGACGCCGGCGGCGGCGTCCAGTGGCCCGCCCCGGCCGACGACCACTCGGTCCCCCTGGCCGGGACGCCCCGCCTCTACGGGGACGGCCGTTTCCCCAATCCGACCGGCCGGGTGCGCCTCCCGGTGGTGGAGCGCCAGGCGCTGCGGGAGCCGCCCCGACCCGACTACCCGTTCCTGCTCAACACCGGCCGCACCGTCGAGCACTGGCACACCCGGACCAAGACCGGGCGGGTGTCGCTGCTGGAGCACCTCGCCCCCGAGGCGTGGATCGAGATCAACCCGTCCGACGCCGAACGCCTGAAGGTCCGCAGCGGGGACCTCGTCCGGGTCCTGTCGCGGCGGGGGGAGATCGAACGGCTCGTCGTCCGGGTCACCGCCATCGTCCGGGCCGGCGAGGTGTTCATCCCCTTCCACTACGACGAGGCCTGCGCCAACCGTCTCACCGACGACGAGTTCGACCCCATCTCCCGGGAGCCGAACTACAAGCAGTGCGCGGTGCGGGTGGAACCCCTGCCGGCGATCAGCCGGTCCGGCGCATCCGCCGTTTCTGCTCCACGAAGTCGACGAGGACGTAGTCGCCGAGCGTCTCCGGTGTCGTGAAGAAGGCCCGGCCCCGGTTCATCTGCGTCATGCGCTCCACGAAGCGGCGCAGGCCGGAGCTGGCGTCGAGCATGAAGGTGTTGATGCGGATGCCGTCGCGGGTGCAGCGGTGCACCTCGGCCAGGGTCTTGTCGATCGTCTCCTGCACCGGGGGGTAGTGGAAGAAGACCTGGCCGTCGGTGATGTGGGCCGTCGGCTCCCCGTCGGTGATCATGATGATCTGGCGGGTGCCGCTCTCGTGGGCCAGCATCCGCCGGGCCAGCACGAAGGCGTGCTGCATGTTGGTGCCGTACACGAAGTCCCACGAGACCTCGGGCAGCTGGGCCGCCTTCAGCTCCCTCGCCACCTCGGAGAAGCCGACGATGCCGAGGAAGTCGCGGGGGAACTGGCTGCTGATCAGGGCGTGGAGGGCGACGGCCACCTTCTTGGCGGCCAGGAAGTTGTCCCGCATGGGCATCGACAGCGACAGGTCGAGCATGAGCACGGTGGCCGAGCGGGAGAGATGCTCCATCCGCTCGACCTCGAAGTCCTCCGGGGAGAGGCGGACGGGCGTCCCGGCTCCCTGGCGGCCCAGGGCGTTCCGAACGGTCTGTTCCACATTGAGGGCGAACGGGTCGCCGAACTCGTAGGGCTTGTGCTCGTTGGCCCGCTCGTGGCCCGTCCCCGACCGCTCGACCTTGTGGCCGCCGAGACGGTCCTTGGCCAGCTTGGAGAACAGCTCCGACAAGGCCCGCTGACCGATGCGGCGCAGGCCTTTCGGCGTGAGCTCGTAGCGGCCGTCGCGCTGGTCGATGAGCCCCGCCTCCTCCAGCATCCGGGCCAGCCGGGCCAGCTGCTCGAGGCTGTCGGCGGCGTCGTCGCCGAGCAGCTCCCGGGCCCGGTCGACGTCGGCCTCGGCCAGCTGGGCCGGTGACGTGGCCGACCGCAGCAGGTGCTCGAGCTCGTCGAGGCTGCCCAGGCGCTCCAGCAACGACGGGGCGCCGGCCAGGTTGAGCGGGTCGGCGCCGGAGAAGTCGTAGCCCCGGTCCCACCCGAGGTCGGGGAAGGCGTTCTGGAGGTGGCGGGCCAGGTCGTTCATCTGCCACGACAGGTCGAGGTCGCCGAGGAGTTCCTCGGCCAGCTCCTCGAGCTGGCGGCGCTGCTCCTCCGACATCGACGACAGCAGGGCCTGCATCTGGGCCATCGACCGGGCCATCTGTTCCAGCAGCTCGTCGAGGCTCTGCGGGTTTCCGGGGAAGAACTGGCCGTGACGCTCCATGAACCCGGCGAAGTCGGGCTCCTCCCCCGCCTCCCGGGCGGCCAGCATGGTGTTGAGCTCGGCCAGCATGTCCTTGAGGGCGGCCATGCGCTCGGGCGACATGTCGGCCATGCCCTGGGCCATCCGGTTGAACTGGCTCTGGATCAGCTGCTGGCGCAGCTCGTCACGCAGCTCCTCGAAGCGGCGCCGGGCCTCGGGGCTGGCGAAGTCGTACTCCGACAGCTCCCGGAACCGGCCGGCCAGGTCGGGGGGCATCTCGTCGAGCCGCTGGTGGCGGGCCTGGGCCTCGTCGTGGGGCAGGTCACCCCGGTCGAGGGCCTGGCGCTCGAGGTCGGTGACCTCGTCGAGGCGGCGGGCGATGTCCTCCCCCAGGCCTGACAGCTCGTGGCGCTCGAGCTCCTCCCGGCGGCGGCGGGCGATGCGCTCCAGCAGCTGCCGCAGCCCCTCGAGCTGGCGGCCGTCGGGGGTCCGCATCCCGCTCTGGAGGGCCCGGCGGAGGGCGGCGTTCAGGTCGCCGTGGTACAGCAGGTCGTCGGCGAGCTCCCCGAGCACGTTCTCGGCGTCGAGCTCGAAGCCCGTCTGGGTGCCGTCCCACCGGCTGTACCGCCAGCGCCGCGCCATGGTCGGCAGAGTAACCGCGGAGTAACCTGCCCGAGGCCGAGGAAGAGAGGAGATTTCAATGCGCAAGCTCCCTGGCCTATTCACCATCGTCGCCGCCGTGACCCTCCTGGCCACGGTGAACGTCGCATCCGCCACGCCGCCCACGGGGCAGTTCAGCGCTCAGGAATACGGGCGGGCCCAGCAGGCCGACAACGGCAAGGTCGTCGCCAGCACAGGGAAGGACGTCGACTCGTCGACCTACTCGCTGGCCCCCGGCGCCGACACGGGCTGGCGCACCGGGCCGGGTACCACGGCGCTGGCCGTCACCAAGGGGACCCTGAAGGTCACCCAGGCCGAGGGCTGCGCCAGCCGCGACCTGGCCACCGGGAAGGCCACCGTGCTGCCGCCGGGCCAGTTCCGCCTCCAGAACGCCGGGCAGGACGCCGTGGAGCTGCTGGCCAACTTCACCGACCTTCCCCACGGCGGCGGGGCCCCGCTGGTCGACGGCCCGGCCGACGCCGCCCCGGCCTGCGCCGGGTTCGCCGCCTCGGCGGCGGCCAACGGGATCTCCGTGGACAAGTCGTTCCGGGGCGATCCTTCGCCGTACTTCAAGCAGGCGCCCACCGCCCACGAAGGCGGGGCCACCGGCACCACCAAGGAACTGGCGGTGGAGGCGGGCAAGGACGCCTTCATGGAAACGGTCACGCTCCAGCCCGGCTTCAGCACCGGCTGGTTCACCCACACGCCCCACGTGGCGATCCTGACCAGCGGGTCGTGGGCCTTCTACGGCGACAAGGACGGGAAGTGCCAGGTCGTCGAGGAGTACCACGCCGGCGACGCCTGGATCCACCCCATCCACCGCCACCTGGGGACCGTCGTGGGCAACGAACCGGCGGTGATCACGCTGTTCGGCTTCAACATGAAACACGGTGATCCGCCGCCGGTCTTCGGCAGCAACGCCGACCACCTGGACTTCTTCCAGGCGCCACCGTCGGACTGCCCGACCCAGCTGCGCTAGCTACGACCTCGCCCGGTAGGTGGCCCGGCCGGCGTGGGCGTCCTTGTTGAGCCGCTTCGAGAGATGCAGCCCTTCGAGGACGAACTCGACGGCTGAGGCCACCTCGGCCGGGGCCTCGCCGACCTCGAGATCGGCGAGGGTCTCCTTGATGCCGGGGAGGTCGGTGAAGCCGGCGTAGGCGGAGGAGGGGACGTCGTCGCCGGTGTCGATCTCGAGCCCGCCCTCGAAGGCGGTCACGAGGTCGCGGAAGCGTTCGGGGCGGCACCACGCCCGCCACGTCTCGAGCACCGCGCCCTTGACGAGGCGGTCGACGATCTCGCCCTCCCGACCTTCCTCCAGTGACTCGATCTCGACCTTGCCGCCGGTGGAGGCGGCCAGCGCCGCCAGGTCGCTGACCCGGGGCACCGCCTCCGGCTCGCCGAGGCGCAGCGCCCGGCGCAGGGCGTTGGCCACCATCGTCTCCTGGTTGGCGATCGACAGCCGCACCGACACGCCGGAGCGCTGGTTGACCTGGGACGAGCGGCGGGCCTGGTGGGTGATGGCCGCCACCAATTCGGCCATGTAGGCCGGGACGGTCACGGCCACGCCGGGGGCGTCGAGCGGACGGGCCTCCTGGGCCACCACCGCCATCTCGGTGTCGAGCCCGGTCGGGTAGTGGGTGCGGATCTGGGCGCCGAAGCGGTCCTTGAGCGGGGTGATGATGCGGCCCCGGTTCGTGTAGTCCTCCGGGTTGGCCGACGCCACCAGCATCACGTCGAGCGGAAGGCGGACCTTGTAGCCCCGGATCTGGACGTCGCGCTCCTCCAGCACGTTGAGCAGGCCGACCTGGATCCGCTCCGCGAGGTCGGGCAGCTCGTTGATGGCGAAGATCCCCCGGTTGGTGCGGGGGACGAGCCCGTAGTGGATGGTCAGCTCATCGGCCAGGTAGCGGCCCTCGGCCACCCGGATCGGGTCGACCTCGCCGATGAGGTCGGCGATCGACGTGTCGGGCGTGGCCAGCTTCTCGCCGAAGCGGCGTTCCCGGTGGATCCACTCGATCGGCGTGTCGTCGCCCTGGGCGGCCACGAGGTCGCGGGCCGGCCGGGAGACCGGATGGTAGGGGTCGTCGTTGATCTCGCTGCCGGCCACGATGGGCGACCACTCGTCGAGCAGGTCGACCAGCGAGCGGATGATGCGGGTCTTGGCCTGCCCCCGCTCCCCCAGCAGGATCACGTCGTGCCCGGCCAGGATGGCGTTCTCCAGCTGGGGCAGGACGGTCTCGTCATAGCCCAGCAGCCCGGAGACGACCGGCTCCCCGGCGGCCATGCGGGCCATGGCGTTGGCCCGCACCTCGTCCTTCACCGGCCGGGACTCCCAGCCGCTGCGGCGCAGTTCTCCGATGGTCTGTGGACGGTCGGCCATGAGGCCGGAGGGTAACAGCGCGGTACCTCAGTCCCGACCGCGGCGCATGGGGTGGTCGGGGAGGACCTCGATGATGACCAGCATCAGCCCGTCGGGGTCGCGGACCCGGGCCTCGCGCAGGCCCCACGGTTCGGTGACGGGGGCCTCGACGACCTCGACGCCCCGGTCCTGGAGGCGGGCGAACTCGGCGTCGACGTCGCGGACGTGGAGCCAGAGCGAGATCTTGTCGTCGGTGACCGGGCCGGCCGAGCGGGACAGCTCGAGCAGGCCGCAGCCGAGGAAGAAGACGGTGCCGGTGGCCCACTCCCGGAAGATGTGCAGGCCGAGCACGTCCCGGTAGAAGGCGACGGAGCGTTCGTAGTCGACCGGGCGGTACAGGACACGGCTCTGGAGGACTTCCACGCCGTAAGGTTCTCACGCGATGACGGACTGGCTGGCCCGTGAGGCCGAGGGCGACCTCCACCAGCGTTTCGTGGAGCCCGGTTTCGACGACGCCGGGTGGGAGCCGATCACCGTGCCCGGCCACTGGCGGACCACCCCGGCCTTCGCCGGCAGCGACGGGCCCGTCCTGTACCGGCACCGCTTCCCCGCCGCCCCGCTGGCCGCCGGGCGGCGGCGCTTCCTCACCTTGGAGGGTGTCTTCTACTACGGCGACGTCTGGCTCGACGGCGCCTATCTGGGGGCGACGGAGGGGTACTTCGCGCCCCACACCTTCGAGATCACCGACGCCGTCCGCACGGCGGCCGGGGGCGGCCACGTGCTGGCGGTGGAGGTGGCCTGCCCGCCCGAGGGCGACCGCAAGACCAAGCGGATGGTCACCGGCGTCTTCTCCCACTGGGACGGGCTCGACCCCGAGTGGAATCCCGGCGGCCTGTGGCGGCCGGTGCGGCTCTCCGACAGCGGGCCCGTCCGGATGAGCGGCCTGGGGGCCCTGTGCGTCGAGGCCACCGAGGACCGGGGCCGGCTGCAGCTCGCCATCACCGTCGACGCCCCGGCCGGGCCGACGCCCGTCCGCCTCCGGGCCCGCCTGACCGGACCCGGCGTCGCCCTCGACGCCGAGAAGGACCAGACGCTGGCCACCGGCGTGAACCAGCTCAGCTGGACGCTGGAGGTCGACCGGCCGCCCCGCTGGTGGCCGTGGCGCTACGGGCCCCAGCCGCTGGTCGACGTCGAGGTGAGCGTGGAGGTCGACGGGGCGGAGAGCGACCGCCGCCGGCTGCGCAGCGCCTTCCGGGAAGTGCGGCTCGACGGGTGGCGCTTCCACATCAACGGCGAGCGGCTGTTCGTCATGGGCTCCAACCAGGGCCCGGCGGCCATGGCGCTCGGCGCCGCCGACCCCGCCGACCTGGCCGCCGACGTGGCCCGGGCCGTCGACGCCAACCTCGACATGCTCCGCATCCACGGCCACGTGACCCGGCCCGAGGTCTACGCCGCGGCCGACGAGGCCGGCCTGCTGCTGTGGCAGGACCTGCCCCTGCAGTGGGGCTACGGTCGGGGCGCCCGCCGCCCGGCCGCCGCCCAGGCCAGAGAGCTCGTCGACCTCCTCGGCCACCATCCGAGCGTCGTGGTGTGGTGCGCCCACAACGAACCCTACCCCGGGCCGTCGGAGTCCGATGCCCCGCCCGAGAAGTGGCGCAACCGGGCATCGCTGCTGCTGCCGTCGTGGAACAAGGACGTGCTCGACCGGTCGGTGGGCCGGGCCCTGCGGTCCGACCCGACGCGGCCGGTGGTCAACCACTCCGGCGTGCCGCCCGGGCCCCTGCGGGACGGCACCGACAGCCACCTCTACTTCGGCTGGTACATCGGCGGGATGGCCGACATGGCCGGCGTCCTGCGCCGCTGGCCCCGGCTGGCCCGCTTCGTCTCGGAGTTCGGCGCCCAGGCCGTGCCGGAGTCGGCCGCCTTCATGGAGCCGGCCCGCTGGCCCGACCTCGACTGGGAGCGCCTCCGGGCCCGGCACAACCTGCAGCCCCAGCACTTCCGACGGTTCGTGCCGCCCGACGAGTACGCCACATTCGACGACTGGCGGGCCGCCACCCAGGCCTACCAGGCGGCGCTGATCCAGCTCCAGATCGAGGACCTGCGCCGCCTCCGGCACCGCCCGACCGGCGGCTTCCTGCAATTCTGCTTCGCCGACGGCCACCCCGGCGTGACCTGGTCGGTGCTCGACCACGACCGGCTCCCCAAGGCCGGTCACGAGGCGCTGGCCGCCGCCTGCCGCACCGTGCTGCCGATGCTCGACCCCCGCACCGGCCACGTCCACGTGGCCAACGAGCTGCGCCGCCCGTTTCCCGGGGCCGAGATCGAGGTGGCGGTGGACGGGCGGGCCTGGACCTTCGGCGGCGATCTCGCCGCCGACACGCTGGCCTATGTCGGTCGCGTCGAGATCGCGGCGGGCACCCGGTCGGTGGTGGCTACGCTGCGCCAGCCCGACCTCGGCGAGGTCGGGAACCGGTATCGCTCGGTGCTGCTGGCGGCGGCTACCGCCGGGCGGCCAGGCGGCGGTTGCGGAACTTCGCCCTGATGTAGTCGCCGTTCATGACGATGATGTTGTCGAGCGAGATCCGCTTCGGGCAGGCCGCCTCGCACTCGCCGTGGAGGGTGCAGCTCCCGAAGAACTCCTCCATGCGCTCGACCATCGCCTCGGTGCGGGCGTAGCGCTCGGCCTGGCCCTGGGGCAGCAGGTTGAGGTGCGCGACCTTGGCCGCCGTGAACAGCTGCGCCGCGCCGTTGGGGCAGGCGGCCACGCAGGCGCCGCAGCCGATGCAGGCCGCGGCGTCGAAGGCGGCGTCGGCCACCGTCTTCGGCACCGGGATGATGTTGGCCTCCGGCGCCGCCCCGGCGGTGACGGAGATATAGCCGCCGGCCTCGATGATCCGGTCGAGGGCGCTGCGGTTGACCACGAGGTCGCGCACCACCGGGAAGGCCGCCGCCCGCCACGGCTCGATCGCGATCACGTCGCCGGTCTTGAACTTGCGCATGTGGAGCTGGCAGGTGGCGGTGCCGAGCTGGGGACCGTGGGCCTGGCCGTTGATCATCAGCCCGCAGGAGCCGCAGATGCCTTCCCGGCAGTCGTGCTCGAAGGCCACCGGCTCCTCGCCCCGGGCGATGAGCCGCTCGTTGAGCAGGTCGAGCATCTCCAGGAACGACATGTCCTCGCTCACGCCGGGCACGTCGTAGTCGACGATCGCGCCGGTGGCCGACGGGCCGGCCTGGCGCCAGATGCGCAGCTTCAGGTCGAGGGTGCGCTGGGTCACTTGTAGCTCCGCTGGGCGAGATGGACGTGGTCGAAGGTGAGCGGTTCCTTGTTGAGGATCGGCTCCGCGCCGGGGCCGGCGTACTCCCAGGCGGCGGCGTAGGCGAAGCGGTCATCGTCCCGTAGCGCTTCCCCGTCCTCAGACTGATGCTCGACCCGGAAGTGGCCGCCGCACGACTCCTCCCGGTGCAGGGCGTCGCGGCAGGTGAGCACGGCGAGGTCGAAGAAGTCGTCGACCCGGCCGGCCTTCTCCAGCGACTGGTTCAGCGTGTCGGCCGAGCCCAGCACCCGCAGGTCGCGGTCGAAGTCGGCCCGCAGGGCGGTGATCTCGGAGATGGCCTTCTCCAGGCCCTCCTTCGATCGGGCCATCCCGCAGTTGTCCCACATGATCCGGCCCATCTCGCGGTGGAGGTCGTCGACGGAGCGGGTGCCGCCGGTCGCCAGGTACCGCTTCGTCTTCTCGGCCACGTCGGCCTCGGCGATCCGGAACACCGGGTCGTCGTCGGGCACCACGGCCTGGCCCAGCATCCCGGCCAGGTAGTTGGGCACGGTGTAGGGCAGCACGAAGTAGCCGTCGGCCAGGCCCTGCATCAACGCCGAGGCCCCGAGGCGGTTGGCGCCGTGGTCGGAGAAGTTCGCCTCCCCGCCAACGAACAGGCCGGGGATGGTGCTCATCAGGTTGTAGTCGACCCACAGGCCGCCCATCGTGTAGTGGACGGCGGGGTAGATCCGCATGGGCACCGCGTAGGGATCCTCGCCGGTGATCCGCTCGTACATCTCGAAGAGGTTCCCGTAGCGCTCCTCGATGGCGTGGCGGCCGAGGCGCTCGATGCCGGTCTTGAAGTCGAGGTACACGCCGTTCTTGAGCGGACCGACGCCCCGGCCCTTGTCGACCTCGAGCTTGGCCGCCCGGGAGGCCACGTCGCGGGGCACCAGGTTCCCGAAGGCCGGGTAGCGCCGCTCCAGGTAGTAGTCGCGCTCGGGCTCGGGGATCTGGTTCGGCGGACGGAGGTCGTCGAACTCGGCCGGCACCCAGATGCGGCCGTCGTTGCGCAGCGATTCCGACATCAGCGTGAGCTTGCTCTGGAACTCGTCGCTGGCCGGGATGCACGTCGGGTGGATCTGGGTGAAGCAGGGATTGGCGAAGGCCGCCCCCTTCTTGTGGGCCCGCCAGATGGCCGTGGCGTTGGACGCCTTGGCATTCGTCGACAGGTAGAACACGTTCCCGTACCCGCCGGTGCACAGCAGCACCGCATGGGCGGAGTGCGACGAGATCCGCCCGGTGTGGAGATTGCGGACGACGATGCCGGCGGCCCGCCCGTCCTTCACCACCACGTCGAGCATCTCGGACCGGGCGAAGATCTCGACGTTGCCGGCCTCGATCTGGCGGGCCAGCGCCGAGTAGGCGCCGAGGAGGAGCTGCTGGCCGGTCTGGCCCCGGGCGTAGAACGTGCGCGATACCTGGGCGCCGCCGAACGAGCGGGTGTCGAGCAGGCCGCCGTACTCCCGGGCGAAGGGCACGCCGAGGGCCACGCACTGGTCGATGATGTCGACCGACAGCTGGGCCAGGCGGTAGACGTTGGCCTCCCGGGCCCGGAAGTCGCCGCCCTTCACCGTGTCGTAGAACAGGCGGTAGACCGAGTCGCCGTCACCCCGGTAGTTCTTGGCCGCGTTGATGCCGCCCTGAGCGGCGATGGAGTGGGCCCGGCGGGGGCTGTCGTGGAAGGTGAAGGCCTTCACCTTGTAACCCAGCTCGCCGAGCGTGGCGGCGGCGGCCGCTCCGGCCAGGCCCGTCCCCACCACGATGACCTCGAAGCGGCGCCGGTTGTGCGGCGCCACCAGCTTCATCTCGAACTTGTGGGTGTCCCACTTGTCCTCGATGGGGCCTTCGGGGACGGCCGGGTCGAGCGTGATCATCGGCCCTGCCCCGTCGTGACGACCGCCGCCGCGTGGTAGGGCCGGCTCCCGTGGTCCTCGATCACGTGGGCCTGGACCATGATCGGGAACGAGACGTTGCCGATCAGGATGATCGCCGCGAAGCCGACGGCGAAGTTGCGCCGGAACTTCACCAGCTTGGGGTTCGACACGCCGAGGCTGGCGAAGAGGCTGTAGGCGCCGTGGAAGATGTGGACCGCCAGGGCGAGGTTGGCCACGATGTAGGTCGCCGCCACCACCGGCCGGGAGAAGCTGTGGGCCATGTTGTGGTACACGTCGCCCCGGACGAAGTCGCCGTTGGCCGTGCCCCACGTGAGGTCGGCCAGGTGGAAGATCAGGAACAGGATGATGATGACGCCCGTGTAGCGCATCGTGCGGCTGGCCCAGTTGGCGGCGATGTAGTCGCGCTCCGAGACGTACTTCGTGGGCCGGGCCCGGTGGTTCATCAGGGTCAGGCTGTAGGCGGCGTGCATGTGGATGGCGAAGGCGGCGATCAGCCCGCTGCGCAGGATCCACAGGAACACCGTGCGGGGCAAGGCGGGAACGGCGATGTCGCGCAGCCACTCGCCGTAGTGGTTGATCTGCTCCGGGCCCAGGTAGACCTTCAGGTTCCCGACCATGTGGGCGAACACGAACCCCAGCAGCATGATGCCGGTGACGGCCATGGCCCACTTCTTGCCGACCGCCGACTGGTACAGGTCGAGCGGCCACGGCCACTTCCGCCGGGCCGGTTGCACCCGGCGGAGGGGCGCGCTGCTCTGATCCTGTTGCATCAGATCCAAGGGTGCCCTCCCGACTGCTTGGCCTTTGTGGCCTGCACCGATGCTAGCGGCGGGCCCCCAGAAACCCCGGAACCTGCCCGGGGTGCGGGGTGTCCCCGCAAGAGAAAATCGTTGGCGGCGGGGCGGGGCGATAGCCGACACTCGATTCCATGAGCCTGTGGCCCATCCGACCGCTCGACCCGGCGACCGCCTCCGACGGCGACCTCGCCGGGTTGCACGCCCTGGAGGTCGCCCTCGATCTCGAGGCCCTTCCGGGTGAGCCGGTCGCGCCGCTGGCGCACTCGGTGGCCAAGTTCCGCCACCGCCGGCCGTTCCGGGTCCAGCAGGACTGGGTGGTCCGCCAGGGCGGCTCGGAGGGTGCCATCGCCGCCCACGCCGTCGCCTCCTACGACGACGTGCCGGAGAACCGCCACCACGCCGGGATCTGGGTGGCCGTCCACCCCGAGGTCCGGGGCCTGGGCCTTGGCGCGGCGTTGCTGGAGCGGGCGGTGGAAGCGGCCCGGCGCTGGGGCTGCACCGTCCTCGACCTGAGCGCCCGGGTGGGCGGGCCGGGCGAGCCTTTCCTGCGTTCCCTCGGCGCGGAACGCCGCCTCGTCGAGCGCCACAGCCGCTGTCGCACGGCCGACATCGATCGGGAACAGCTCGAGGGCTGGCTCCGCCGCGCCGGGGAACGGGCGGCCGGCTACTCGCTGGTGGCGTGGGACGGGCGCTGTCCCGACGAGCTCCTGGAGTCCTTCGTGGCCGTCAAGGGCGTCATGAACACCGCCCCGCTGGAGGCCTTCGAGTGGGACGACGACCGCCTCACCGCCGAGCAGTGGCGGGCCTGCGAGGCCACCGCCGCCGCCCGCGGCGTCGAGCTGTGGCAGGTCTGCGCCCGCCACGACGACAGCGGCGAACTGGCCGGCTACACCGAGCTGGCCTTCCCGACGCTGTGGCCGCAGGCCGCCTGGCAGGAGGACACCGGCGTCTGGCCCAAGCATCGCCAGCGTGGCCTCGGCCGGTGGATGAAGGCGGTCAACGCCCTGCGGCTGCTCGAGGAGCGTCCCGAGGTGGAGTTCATCAGCACCTGGAACGCCGGCAGCAACGAGGCCATGCTCGGCATCAACGTCGCCATGGGCTTCCGCCCGCTGGAGAACTGGGGCGAGTGGCAGGCTTCGCCCGACGCGACGGCGGCGGCGCTGGAGCGCCGCCGCCGTCTCGAAGCGTCGTAGCCGGCGGGGCTACTGCTCGTCGGTGAGGAACGGCATCAGCAGCCGGCCGAACTCGTCGTTCACGTTGAGCGGGATGAGGTAGTCCGCCTCGCCGCGGATGGTGTCCCAGTTGTCCCGCACGTCCTCGACGGTCAGGTCCTTCTTGAAGAACCCCGGCGCCTCGGCGATGAAGATCCGGGACACCCGGCCGGCGCCGACGCTGTAGATCTCGCCGCTCACCTGACAGTCCTCGGAGGCCAGGTAGGCCACCACCGGCGCGACCAGCGCCGGGTCGACCTTCTCCACCAGCGGGCCGAGGATCTCCTCGGTCATCCGGGTGCGGGCCACCGGGGCGATGGCGTTGGCCCGGATGTTGTACTTGCCGCCCTCCTGGGCCCAGACCCTGGTCAGGCCGACGATGCCCATCTTGGCCGCGCCGTAGTTGGCCTGGCCGAAGTTGCCGAAGATCCCGGCCCCCGACGACGTCGAGATGATCCGGCCGTAGGCCTGCTCCCGGAGGTGCGGCCAGGCCGCCCGGGTCACGTTGTAGGCGCCGGTGAGGTGCACGGCGATGACCGGGTCCCACAGGTCGGGCGTCAGGTTGGCGAAGCTCTTGTCCCGCAGGATCCCGGCGTTGTTGATCACGATGTCGAGCCGGCCGAAGGCGTCGAGCGCCGTCTTGACCATGGCCTCGGCGCCTTCCTGGGTGGCCACGCTGGAGCCGTCGGCCACCGCCGCCCCGCCCAGGGCCTCGATCTCCTCCACCACCTTCTGGGCCGGCCCGGCCGACGATCCGGTGCCGTCGACGGCCCCGCCGAGGTCGTTGACCACGATCTGGGCCCCCCGGGAGGCCAGCAGGAGGGCGTGCTCCCGCCCGAGGCCGCCACCGGCCCCGGTGATGATGGCCACCCTGCCCTCGAAGCCGACGTCCGCCATGCCATCCTCCTCGCGCTGTATTTACCAAGCACCAGGATACGCGCCAGTGACGCCCCGGTAACAAAACGTGGGTTCACCCGAAAGGGTGAAGACATGCCCATTCCTTCCGCCACTACGGTGGAAGGCCGTGGGCGCTCAGCCGCCGGCCAGCGTGGGCAACCGCCGGGAGGCGATCCTCGACGCCGCCCTGGACCTCTTCCGCCAGCGCGGCTACCACTCGGTGGGGATCGACGAGATCGGCACCGCGGCCGGCATCTCGGGGCCCGGGGTCTACCGCCACTTCGCCAACAAGGCGGCCCTGCTCGTGGCCCTCTTCGACTCGATCACCGAGCGGATGATGCAGGCCGCCGAGGAGCTTCAGAAGATCGAGGGGTCGCCCGGCGAGCTGCTCGACCGGCTCGTCGCCTTCCACGTCGCCACCGCCGTCGAGGAACGGGGCCTGCTGGCGGTGTGGCTGCGGGACTCCCGCAGCCTCCCCTGGGCCGACGAGCAGCGCATCCGCCGCCGGCAGATGGAGTACACCGCCGTCTGGGTGTCGGCCCTGGCCGGGCTGCGCACCGAGCTCGCCCCGGCCGAGGCCGAGGCCGTCGTCCACGCCGCCCTCGGGGCCATCAACTCGGTCGCCCTGTCCGACACCGGCCTGGCCCCGGCCGCCCTGGAGCCCCTCCTGGTCGCCGCCGCCCGGGCCGTCCTCGGCACGGCATAACCCCGGCCGCTCGGCGCCGGCGGGCGGCGCCTATGCTCCCGCGCCGTGCCCGTCGCCTTCGACCCCCCTGTGGCGGTGAGGCGCCCGTGACCCGGCGCCCGATCAGCCGGCTGCTGGTGGCCAACCGGGGCGAGATCGCCCGGCGGATCTTCCGCACCGCCCGGGAGATGGGCATCTCCCCGGTGGCCGTCTTCACCGAGGCCGACCGCCAGGACGTCTTCGTCGCCGAGGCCGACGAGGCACTGTCCCTCGACCGCCTCTCCGACCGGGGCCCCGACGCCTACCTCGACGCCCCGGCCCTGGTCGAGGCGGCCCGCCGGGCCGGGGCCGACGCCGTCCACCCCGGTGACGGCTTCCTGGCCGAGGACGCCGGCTTCGCCTGGCGCTGCGCCGAGGCGGGCCTCCTCTTCGTCGGCCCGCCGCCCGAGGCCATCGCCACCATGGGCTCCAAGCTGGAGGCCAAGGCGGTGGCCGCCGCGGCCGGGGTCCCGGTGCTGACCGCCGAGGAGGTCGACGGCTACCCGCCCGGCAAGCTGGAGGCGGCGGCCGAAGTGCTGGGCTGGCCGGTCCTGGTCAAGGCGTCGGCCGGCGGAGGCGGCCGGGGCATGCGGGTCGTGCACCCCGACGACGACCTCGTGGCCGCCGTGGAGGCGACCCGCCGGGAGGCCGCCACCGCCTTCGGGGACGGGACGGTGTTCCTCGAGCCGTGGCTGGAGCCGGCCCGCCACGTGGAGGTGCAGGTCTTCGGCGACGTCACCGGGCGGGTGGTGCACCTCTTCGACCGGGACTGCTCCCTGCAGCGCCGCCACCAGAAGGTCATCGAGGAGGCCCCGGCCCCGAAGCTGCCCCAGCCGCTGCGGGAGGAACTCCACACCGCGGCGGTGGCGGTGGCCGAGGCGGTCGACTACGTCGGGGCCGGCACCGCCGAGTTCCTGGTGGTCGGGGAGCGGTTCTGGTTCCTGGAGATGAGCACCCGCCTCCAGGTCGAGCACCCGGTGACCGAGGCGATCCTCGGCCTCGACCTGGTACGGATGCAGCTGGCGGTGGCCGAGGGGCGGCCGCTGCCGGTCGAGGCCCGCCACTGCACCCCTTCGGGCCACGCCGTCGAGGCCCGGCTCTACGCCGAGGACCCGGCCGACGGCTACCGGCCCCAGGCCGGCGTCCTGCGCCGCTTCGAGATCGACCCCGCCCCCGGCCTGCGGGTCGAGGCCGCCGTGGCCTCGGGGTCGGTGGTCGGCCGCGCCTACGACCCCCTGCTGGCCAAGGTGATCGTCCACGCCACCAGCCGGGGCGAGGCGATCCGGCGGCTGGCGGCGGCGCTGGAGGGCATGCGCATCCACGGCCTGCGGACCAACCGCGACCAGCTCGTCGCCGCGCTGCGCCACCCGGACTTCGAGGCCACCGAGGTCGACACCGGCTTCCTCGGGCGCCACCACGAGGCCCTGGTCCGGCCCCGGGGCGGCGCCGAGGTGGTGCGGATCCACGCCGCGGCGGCCGCCCTGGCCGGGCCCCCGATGCCGCGGCCGGTGGTCTTCGCCGGCCCCGGCGGCCGGCGGATCGAGGTGGCCTGCCGGGTCGATCCCGGCGGGACGCTGTCGGAGGTGGTGGTCGACGGCGAGCCGCTACCCGACCCGCGGGCGGGGACGCTGGGGCCGGGAGCGGTCGACCTGGAGGTGGACGGGCGTCGCCGCACCATCTCCGTCACCCGTTCGGGCCCCGGCGGCATGGTCGTCGACGTCGACAGCGTCCTCGGCCACACCGAGCTCACCGAACTCGAGCCTCCGCCGGCCTGAGGGTCAGGCGCCGGCGTAGGTCGCCAGCGGGGGCTCGGTCTTCACCTGGTGCTCGCCGAGCTTGCTCGGGGCGTGGGTCCAGAAGTCGACCTCGCCGGCGATCAGGTCGGCCGGGCTGACGCCGGGCATCGTCGCCATGAGGCACAGCCCCTTGTCGACCCGGCCGGCGTCGGCCGGCCCGGGGTGGGTGAGGGCGTCGAGCACGAGGCCGTAGGCGGCGGCGTCGAAGACCATCTGGATGTGCTCGACGACCCGCCCGGGGCAGACGTCCTGGACGGTGATGTTGGCCCCGCCCTTCAGTTCGGCGGTCTGGAAGGGCTGCACCAGCTCGTCGGTCAGCGTGTAGACCGACGTGTAGGACACGCCGCCGGGGGTCTCGTTCCCGCCGTTCAGCGCCCCGATGAACTTCGACTCCATCCGCATCTGCCACAGCGCCGGCACGCAGGCGGAGCTGCAGTAGATGTCGGTCTGGCGCCAGCCGTGGTACGGCGCGGCGATGCCGATGAGGTCGTCGACCTTGCTGGCGATGTCGGGCCAGTATTTGATGGCCCAGCGAACCTCCAGCGGGCCCTGGCTGTGCCCCACGACCTGGACTTTCTGCTTCGAGCGGGCGTTGACGGCACGGATGGCGTAGACGGTCCGCTCGGCCGACGCCTGGATGTCGCCGGTGGCCTCGTCGACCAGCTCGACGGTGCACACGTCGTAGCCCATGGCCGGCAGGACCCGTCCGTAGTTGGTGGCCCAGTTGCGCTGGCCGGTCTCGGTGGTGGCGTGGACGAGGAGGACCGGCTCGTGGTCGCGCCGGAACGTGGCCGGGCAGGTGAGCGCCTTGGCCAGGGCGGCGGCCGATTCCTGCAGCGGCGGCCCGATCGGCAGGGGGACGGCCTGGTCGGCCCCGGCGGAGCCGGCCGTCAGGGGCAGGAGGAGACTGAGAACGCTGACGGTGAGAGTGGCGCTGACGACAACTGTGATCCGTGGTCTCATGCCAACATCCTCGACGCGTCCGTCCCCGCTGTCGAGGGTTGGATTAGCGCTTGGTCAGCCCGTTCTCCGAGACGGCCCGCAGGGCGGTCAGGACCGGCCCGCCACCGGCCCGGGGGTTGGTCGAGATCTCGAAGTCGCAGGCGCCGATCAGCCCGTCGTGCTCCACCTCGCACAGGGTGTCGACACAGGCCACGCCCCGGTGGATCGACAGGAGGCCGTCGACGGCCCGGGGCCGCAGCGTCAGCTCGTCACCGTCGCTGGTGCGCCAGGTGACCTCGCCACCCCGGTGGGTCAGGGCGTCGGCCTCCATGTGCACGACGATGTCGACGTCGGCGTAGCTGACCTCCCCGTCCCGCACCAGGTAGCCGATCGACAGGAGGCTGCCGTCGACGGCGTGCCAGGCGATCGACCCGAACGACAGCTGGGGCCCGAAGGTCCCGGAGACCCAGCGGTGCGACAGCAGCGTGTCCCACTTGCGGGGGCCCCAGCTGTGGTCCCGGTGGCCGAACCCGTCGATCTCGTAGGCGGCACCGCCGAGGACGGCGGTGCCGGTCACCCGGCACGACGCCTCGAAGTGGTGGGCGGCGAACTCCTCGGACACCATGGTGTCCTTGGGGAAGAAGTCGGTGCGGGGGTAGAAGTCGGTGGCCAGGAGGTCGAGCTCGCAGCCGTCCTCCTTCACGACCAGGCGGGGACGGGGGTCGAAGGTCATCCGGGTGGACGGGCCGGCGCCGAACCCGTCGGGGAGGCGGTCCTCCGGCCGGTAGGAGATGACATCGTTGTGCCGGAAGCGGGTGCCGTCGGCGGAGAGCACCCCGGACCACAGGGCGGTCACGCCGGCCGAGGGCTCGTGGCCGATCCGGTGGAAGCCGCCGACCCCGACCTTGGGGTCGTACCAGTGGAGAACGACGCTCTCCTGCCAGGCGGGATCGGGCCCCGGGTCGTGGGGCGCCTCGTCATGGTCCTCGAATTGGATCGGCTCCGTAGGCATTCGCCCAGGCTACGGGCCAGAATGGGCGGAACCAAAAGGGGGGGACCTGATGGAGGTCAAGAGCATCACCGCGCCGGAGGAGGTCCGGGCGTTTGACGGCGGCCGCATGGAGATCGTCTGGGTCGGGGGCACGACGGTCGTCCGGGCGACGTTCCAGCCGGGGTTCCGGTGGTCGGAGGTCCTGAAGGCGAAAGCGGGGACCGACAGCTGCCAGCTCCACCACACCGGTTACGTCGTCTCGGGCCGGCTGGCCTTCGCCCCCGACGACGGCGACGAGATCGTGCTGGGGGCGGGTGACGTGTTCGACGTCCCGGGGGGCCACGACACCTGGGTGGTGGGCGACGAGCCGGCGGTGCTCATCGACTTCACCGGCGACGACCACCTGGCCAAGATGCTGGAGTGGTCAGGAACCTGACATCCAGGTGGACCGTTACTGAACTCTGTCTGGAGTATCAAGGTTATATAAGCGTGTCCTGACAGAGTTGCCTACCGTGCCTCTCGCCGCGTCACACAACGAGAGGGGTTAGACGTGGATTCGCATCGCAGGGCCTTGTTTCAGCGCGCCCTCGCCACGGCCGTCATGGCCGCCACGGCGGGGACGACGATGTTCATCGGCGCCGGGCCGGCCGCCGCTCAGAAGGGTGAGCGCTGCCGTTCCTATGCCCAGGTCGCCCACCCGTTCGTCCGACTCAACGCCGAGGACGGCACGTTCGACACGAACTGCCTGACCGCACCGGCGAACCGGGACTTCCGCATCTATCTGCAGAACAACGACGCCGATCCGCACAACGTGTCGATCTACAGCGCCGACCCGTCCACCGACAAGAAGGCCACCCAGCTCTACAAGGGCTCGGCCGTCAAGCCCCGCTTCCAGGAGGAGTACGCCGTCGACGCCCTGGCGCCCGGGAAGTACTGGTTCCAGGACGACAAGGTCAAGACGATGAACGGCTACGTCGAGATCGCCGGGAAGAAGTAGATCCCGCCGCTCAGGGGCCCGGCACCGCCGCCGGGTCCCTGAGCCGGAAGACCCGCCGGAACGTCTTCCACAGAGGGTCGTAGCGGAGGTCGACCACCCGCTCCTTCAGGGGGATGATGGCGTTGTCGGTGATGTGGATGCCCTCGGGGCAGACCTCGGTGCAGCATTTGGTGATGTTGCACATCCCGAGGCCCATGCGGTCCTGGAGGAGCTGGCGCCGGTCGTTGGTGTCGAGCGGGTGCATCTCGAGGGCGGCGTAGCGGACGAACAGGCGGGGCCCGGCGAAGGCCGGCTTGTTCTCCGGGTGGTCGCGGATCACGTGGCAGACCGTCTGGCAGAGGAAGCACTCGATGCACTTGTGGAACTCCTGGACGCGGTCGACGTCCTCCTGGCGCATGCGGTGGGTGCCGTCGGGGCCCCGGGGCCGGGGCTTGAAGGCCGGGACCTGCTTGGCCATCTCGTAGTTGAACGAGACGTCGGTGACCAGGTCGCGGATGACCGGGAACGTCTTGAGCGGGTTGAGCGTGATGGGCTGGCCGGGCTCGAAGACGTTCATGCGGGTCATGCACATGAGCCGGGGCAGGCCGTTGATCTCGGCGCTGCAGGAGCCGCACTTGCCGGCCTTGCAGTTCCACCGGACGGCCAGGTCGCCGGCCTGGGTGGCCTGGAGGCGGTGGACGACGTCGAGGATGACCTCGCCCTCCTCGGCCGCCACCTGGAACTCGCGGAAGTCGCCGCCGGTGGCGTCGCCCCGCCACACCCGCAGGGTCACCGGGGTTGTCATGTCGCCTCCAGGAGCTGGCGCAGGTCGTCGGGCATCGGGAGCTTCGCTTCGTGGGTCAGGGCCACCTCGTCGCCCCGCTGGCGGACCACGACGTTGAACGTGGCCTGCTCGGGATCGGCCTGCGGGTAGTCCTCCCGGGTGTGGCCGCCCCGGCTCTCCCGCCGCTCGAGGGCGGCCCGGGCGATGCACTCCGACACGGCCAGCATGGAGCGCAGGTCGAGGGCCAGGTGCCAGCCGGGGTTGTACTGCCGGTGCCCCTCCACGCCCGCCCGGCCGGCCCGGTCCCGGAGTACCGCCAGCTCCTCCAGGGCCCGCTTCAGCTCGCCTTCGGTGCGGATGATGCCGACCAGGTTGTGCATGCACTCCTGGAGGTCGGACTGGATGGCGTAGGGATTCTCACCGCCGCCTTCGAACGGGCGGAGCGCCTCGGCGGCGCAGTCCGCCACCGCGGTCTGGTCGACGGCCGGCCGGGGTCCGAGCGCGCCGGCGTACTCCGCCGCGCCGAGGCCCGCCCGCCGGCCGAACACCAGCAGGTCGGACAGGGAGTTGCCGCCCAGCCGGTTGGCGCCATGGAGGCCGGCGCCCACCTCGCCGGCGGCGAACAGGCCCGGCACGGTCGACGCCTGCGTCTCGGGATCGACCCGGACGCCGCCCATCATGTAGTGGCAGGTCGGGCCGACCTCCATGGCCTCCTTGGTGATGTCGACGTCGGCCAGCTCCAGGAACTGCTGGTACATCGACGGCAGCCGACGCTTGATGTAGTCGGCGTCGCGGCGGTTGGCGATGTCGAGGAACACGCCGCCGTGGGGGGTGCCCCGCCCCTCCTTGGTCTCGGTGTTGATGGCCCGGGCCACCTCGTCCCGGGGCAGGAGGTCGGGCGTGCGGCGGCAGTTCTTCTTGTCGGTGTACCAGCGGTCGGCCTCGTCCTCGGTGTCGGCGGTCTCGGCGGCGAACATCTCGGGGATGTAGCGGAACATGAACCGCTCCCCGGCGTTGTTGAGCAGCACGCCGCCGTCGCCCCGCACCCCTTCGGTCACGAGGATGCCGCGCACCGACAGCGGCCACACCATGCCGGTGGGGTGGAACTGCACGAACTCCATGTCCATGAGGTCGGCGCCGGCCCACAGGGCCAGGGCATGGCCGTCGCCGGTGTACTCCCAGGAGTTCGACGTGATCTTGTAGGCCTTGCCGATGCCGCCGGTGGCCAGGACGACGGCCGGGGCCTGGAAGATCACGAACTTGCCCGACTCCCGCCAGTAGGCGAAGGCGCCGGCGATGCGGTCCCCGTCCTTGAGCAGCCGGGTGACGGTGCATTCCATGAAGACGTCGATGCCGCGGTGGACGGCGTGCTGCTGCAGCGTCCGGATCATCTCCAGGCCGGTGCGGTCGCCGACGTGGGCCAGGCGGGCGTAGCGGTGGCCGCCGAAGTCCCGCTGCAGGATGCGCCCGTCCGCCGTGCGGTCGAACAGCGCTCCCCACTCCTCGAGCTCCAGGACCCGCTCCGGTGCCTCCTGGGCGTGGATCTGGGCCATGCGCCAGTTGTTGATGAGCTTCCCGCCCCGCATGGTGTCGCGGAAGTGCACCCGCCAGTTGTCCTCGGGATACACGTTGCCCAGGGCGGCGGCGATGCCGCCTTCGGCCATGACGGTGTGGGCCTTGCCCAGCAACGACTTGCACACGAGCGCGGTGCGGGCGCCGGCGGCGGAGGCTTCGACGGCCGCCCGCAGGCCGGCGCCGCCGGCGCCGACGACGACGACGTCGTAGTCGTGGGTCTCGTACTCGGCCATCTAGAAGAACCTCAGGTCGCGGATGGTGCCGTTGGCCACGAGGCGGACGTAGAGGTCGGTGGAGGCCACACCGACGAGGCTGATCCAGGCGATGAGCATGTGCCGCTCGTTGAGCCTGGTCACGAACTTCCAGACCCCGTAGCGGGTGGGGTGCTCGGACAGGCAGTCGATGCGGCCGCCGCAGGCGTGGCGGCAGGAGTGGCACGACAGCACGTAGGTGCCGAGCAGCACCGCATTGGCCAGCAGCACCAGCGTGCCGACGCCCATGCCGAAACCGTCGGGGAAGTCGAAGGCCCGGATGGCGTCCCAGGCCAGGATGATCGGGAACGGGATGATCAGGTAGAAGAAGATGCGGTGGACGTTCTGGAGAATGAGCGGGAAGCGGCTCTCGCCCCGGTAGTGGGGCCGGGCGTCCTTCACCGCACAGGCCGGCGGGGACCAGAAGAAGGCCCGGTAGTAGGCCTTGCGGTAGTAGTAGCAGGTGAGCCGGAAGGTCAGCGGGAAGGGCAGGACGAGCAGCGCCGGGGAGAGGTGCCACCACGAGCCGATCAGCCGCACGTCGGCGTACCGGCAGTTCGAGGCCAGGCACGGCGAGTAGAACGGCGACAGGTAGGGATCGGCGAAGTAGTCCTTGTTCACCACGGCGGCCCAGGTGCCGTAGATCGTGAACGCCCCCAACACGACGACGGTGATCACGGGGGCCACCCACCAGCGGTCCCGCCGGAGGGTCTTCGGGCCGGTGATGGCGACCGGCACCGCCCGTGTCGGATCGATCGTGGACGTCATTGACCGTTTCCCCCTTGCTTCACAGACGGCGTCGAGACGATCAGGGGTCAGCTCCTACTCAAGGGGCTGCTCCCGCTCGTCGCCGGCCGCCGGTTGCAGTTGCCCCCGCCGGATCGTGCGCAGACAGGCGTTCCACCGCAGGAGGGCGGAGTCGTCGTCCTCGGGGCGGAGCCGCTCCGCCTTCTCGTACTGGTCCATGGCGTCGCGGAAGCAGTCGTAGGCCGACACCCTCGACTTGCCCCGGCGGAGGTAGGCCCGGGCCTGCCGTTCGAGGACGAGAGCGCTGTAGTAGAAGCGCTGGTACTCGTCGTCGAGCCGGTTCACGTACTCGGTGGCCTGGCGGACACCGCCGCTGCCCTCCCGGCCGAACTGATCGGTCACGGCCAGGATCAGCACGGTGAGGGCGTACTGGTCGCCGGGCTGGGCGGCGAGGATGTCGAGGCAGATGCTCTCGGCCTGCTCCGGCTCGTTGAGGAGGCGGTACTGCTCGGCCCGCTTGATCGCCTTGGGGACGGCCGCGGTCGAGATGGGCTTGAGCTCGAGATCGTCGCTCACGCTCCGCCACCCCCCGTCGGTCGCCGGATCAACCGGTCAGACTATCGAGTCGCGCCCTGTCGCGCTCAGAGGTGCCCGAGCCGGACCTTCCCGCCCTCGAGCCGTACGCCCTCGGCCTCGAGCCGCCGGGCGTGCTCCGCCTCGTGACCCGGGACGAGCCGGCCGTTGGCCGCCACCACCCGCCACCACGGCAGATCGGCCGGGCGGGTGGCCAGCAGGTGCCCGACCGCCCGGGCCGCCCCGGGACGGCCGGCGTCGGCGGCCACCTCCCCGTAGGTCACGACCTCCCCCGGCCGCAAGGCCCGGATGACCGCCTCCGCCTGCTCGGCAAAACCGCCCGGCGAGCCGGTCATGGATGGCGACCGGACTGCATGTCTTCGCCGATCGCTCGCATGGACTTAGTGTCGCGCCGCGCCCTGGGCGGAGGAGGCGAGGTGCGACAGCAGCCCGAGGTTGACTCCATCGTCGACCTGGCCCGGACCCTCATCGCCATCCCCAGCCAGGGAGGCATCGACCCACCCGACGAGATCATCGGGGCGATCGGGCGGTGGTTGGAGGAGCGGAGCTTGACTCCCGGCGTCCTGCGCCGCGCCGACGGCGACCCGGTCGGGGTCGTCGTCGGCATCGGCTCGGGAAGCGGCCCGACCTGCTGCCTCAACGCCTGCCTCGACACCGCTCCGTTCGGCGACCCCGCCGCGTGGTCCGACCCACCCACCGCCGGCACGGTCCGGGGCGGCTGGCTCACCGGCCGAGGGGCGGCCGACTGCAAGACGGCGGTCGCCATCTTCGCCCACATCGGCGTCGAGTTCGCCTCCCGGGGCGGAGACCTCGCCGGCTCGCTCACGCTCCTGTTCGACGCCGACGAGCACACCGGTCACTTCGGCGGCGTCCGGGCCTACACCGCCACCGGCGCTCGACCCGACGGCGTCATGATCGGCTACCCCGGCCTGGAGGAGATCGTGGTCGGCGCCCGCGGCTTCTGGCGGGGCAGGCTCGTTGTCTCCGGTCGGAGCGCCCACAGCGGGAGCCGCCGCGCCCCCGCCGACAACGCCGTCGTCAAGGCGGCCACCCTGGTGCGGTGGCTGAGCGAGCTCGAACTGCCGCCCGACGACGGTGGCGACTTTCCGCTCGGACCCAAGGTGACCGTGACCGGCATCAGCGGCGGCGACGGTTACTCCGTCGTCCCGGACCGGTGCGTCGTCGCGGTCGACGTCCGGCTCACACCCCGGCACGACGCCGACTGGGCCGACCGCCTCGTCCGCCAGCTGTGCCGATCACTGGACGAGACGGTTCCGAGCCGCCAACCGACGACCGTCGAACCGGAGACCACCTGGCCGCCCTACCGCCTTCCAGAGACGTCCCGCGTGGCCAGCGCACTCCGGGACGGCGCCCGGCGGGCCCTGGGCGGCGAGGTCCCCGCCGTCATCGCCGGCCCGTCCAACATCGGCAACTATCTGGCCACGATGGGCATCGAGGCGACGTGTGGCTTCGGTCCGGCCTACCGCAACCTGCACGGCGCCGACGAGGCCATCGACGTGGCCTCGGTCCCAATCGTCTACCGCGCCTACCTCACCGCCGTCGCCGACCTGCTGGCCGACGGAAGCCCTCCTGGGGGCCCCTGTCGGGCCGGATGATGAAGGCAGTCAGCAGAGCAGTTCATCGATGCGGGTCAGGACGCCGGCCATGCCGATCTCCCGGGCGGCCGCCTTGGCTTCCTGGAGCAGGCGCTGGGCTTTCAGCCCGTCGCCGGCGCTGCCGCGCCGCTGGAGCATCTCGGCCCACGCCAGCCGGGTGTGCACGACAGTGGCCCGGGCGCCCATGCGGTCCTGACGCTCGACGGCGTCGGCGTAGTGGACCTCGGCGTCGTCGTAACGGTCCAGGACGGTGGCCAGCAACCCGAGGTCGTGGGTGGCCGGGCCGAGCCAGACCGTCTGGCCGTTGACGGTGTTGGACCGGAACGGGAGCAGGGCGTCGTAGAGCTCTTCGGCCACGGCGGCGTCACCGAGGCGGTGACAGGCTCGGCTGGCGGTGCACAGCGTCACCGGGCGGTGGTGGTCGTGGGGAACCCCGGTGAATGCGTCCGGCCCCCGGAGCCGGTCCAGCACCGCCTGGGCTTCGTCCCTCTCATCGTCTTCGGCCAAGGCCCAGGCCAGGATGCCCTGGTAGGCAGTGGCCCGGGGCAGCTGCTCGACCACTGGGCCGACCAGCTCGTGGGCCTCGTGCGGCCTTCCCTCCAGGAGCCGGGCGATGGTGAGGGCACCCCGAGCGTAGGGCAGGGCGTCGGGCTGGCCGCTGGCCTCACCGAGGCGGAGGGCCTCGGCCGACCAGGACTCCACGGCCTGGAGGTCACCGGCGGCCAGGGCCTTGTGCATCTGCAGGTGGGTCACCCGCCAGCCGAGGCTCGGCTGGCCGAGCTCGGCGGCGAGCCGCCCGCAGGTGGCCAGGGCGGCATCGGCCCGCTCCATCTCGCCCTGTCCGGTGGCGCTGTAGAACACGGCCACACCGGCGTGGAACTCCAGCGTCCGATCGCCGAGGCGTCCGGCCAGATCGCTGAGCTCGTCGGCCAGCGGACCCTGTGTGGCCTGGGCGGTGGAACCCCAGGCGGCCAGGCAGGCGGCGGCCAGCACCTCGGCCAGTGTGGCCGGGTCGCTGGTCTGCCGGGCCACGGCGAGAGCGTCCCGGGCGAGGTCGAGGCGCCGCTCGTCGCCCTTGAAATGCAGCTCCGTGGCCAACGAAGCAAGGAGCCGGGCCCGCACCGGTGTGGGCCCGGCGCCCACCGCGGCCAACGCCGCCTCGAGAGCCGCCACCCGCTCGTCGTCCACGCCACCCATCCGGCTGAAGACACCCCGCTGGTTGGCCAGCGCGGCCCGGGCGGCCTGGGCGGTGTCGCCCCGCCGGAGCGCCTGGCGTCCGGCGTCCAGCAGGGTGGCCCGGTGGGCGGAGTCGCCGGCGCAGCGTTGGGCCTCGCCTACGAGAATGAGCAGCTCAGTCGTGCGGGCGACGTCGCCGGACTGACGGGCGGCCCGGAGGGCTCCGTCGAAATGGTGGGCGGCGTCTTCGTAGGCCAGGGAGGCCATGGCCCGCCGCCCGGCCTGCTCGGCGTAGCGGGCGGCTTTGGTGACATCGTCGGCCGGGCTGCGAGTCGGCGGGATGGCGGCCACCCAGTGATGCGCCAATTCGCTGAGGTGGACGTCGACGGCGCCGAGCGACTCCAGCGTCTCGGCCACCCGGCGGTGTAGCTCGACCTGCCGGGCGGGCCCGAGTTCGCCGTAGAGGGTGTGGCGGATCAGGCCGTGGGCAAAGGCGAAGCGGCCCGGGGCGTCCTGTACCTCTCGCACCAGCGCCGCCTGGCGAGCCAGGGCCAGGACGTCGAGCACGGCCGACCGGTCGAGGCCGGCCAGGGGGCAAAGGACGGAGACGTCGAACTCCGGCCCGATGACCGCCCCCAGCGTCAGCAGTCGATCGACCGGCTCGGGGAGCCGGGAAAGGCGCTGGCCGATCACCTCCCGCACGCTGTCGGGAAGCCCCCCGAGCTCACCCCGGAACCTCCACCGTTCGCCTTCCCGAAGCAGCTCTCCCCGCTCCCGGAAGTGGCGGAGCAGCTCCCGCATGAACAGCGGGCTCCCGTCGGCTTCGGCGTACACGGCCCGGGCCAGCGCCAGCTCCGGGCCTTCGAAGTCGTGGCCGGCCAGGGTCTCCATCAGGGTCAGCGCCTCGGCGTCGGAGAGGCCCCGCACGTCGAGGCGCTCCACCGCGCTCTCCCGCCGCAGTCCCGCCAGCACGTCGGTGAGCGGGTGCCCCCGGCCGATGTCGGAGTCGCGATAGGTCCCCACGATCAGGCCGGCCATCGGTTCACCCGAGCGGATCAGGTTTTTGAGCAGGAGCAGCGTCGGCGTGGTGGCCCAGTGGAGATCGTCGAGCACGAGGAACACCGGCCGCCACTGCGAGGCCGAGGACAGGAGGCCCGCCACGGCGGTGAAGAGGAGGAAACGCTCGGTGTCGGCGTCGGCGCTGGCCGGGGCGGCCAGGCCTGGAACCCGGGCGGGCAGCTCGGGCAGCAGGCGGGTGAGCTCGCCACCCCGACCCGCCAGCGCCTCGGCCAGCACGTCGTCCGGGCAGGCGGCGACGAGATGGCGGAGCGCCTCGACGAAGGGCTGGTAGGGCAGGGCCAGGTCCTCATCGCAGCGGCCCAGGAGTACCAGGGCCCCCTGGCGGTGGGCGTCGAGGGCCGTCTCCCCGGCCAGCCGGGTCTTGCCGATCCCGGGCTCACCGGCCAGGAGCACCACCCGGAGCGCGCCCTGCTCGGCCTGCTTCCAGGCCGCCGCCAGCACCTCCCGCTCCGCCGTTCGGCCCACGAAGTCCGGCGACCGGTCGGGCCGCAGCCGGGCGGGCAGCGGCGGAGCGGTCTGGTCGAGGGCCTCCCAGCGGACCCGGTACGCCGGGACCGGCGCCGGGAGACCCTTCAGATCGAGAGGGCCGACGGACACAGCCTCCCGGCCGCTCCTGGCGCCACCGAGCGCCTGTACCAGCTCGGTGACGAGAATCTCCCCGCCTCCTGCCCGGGCGCACAGGCGCGCCGCCTCGACCACCGGTGTCCCGAACCAGTCGCCGTCCTCCAGGACGGCCTCTCCGACAGCCACCCCGATCCGCATCAGCAGCACCTCGCCGCCCCGCCGGTTGTGGCGGGCCAGCGCCTGCTGCATGGCCACGGCGCAGGCGACGGCGTCGCTGGCGGCGGTGAAGGACACCATGAGCCCGTCCCCCAGGTTCTTCACTTCGGTGCCGCGGTGCTGCGGGATGGTTTCCCGCAGGAGGCCGAAGTGCGCCCGGCGCAGCTCCTCGGCCCGTTGCTCGCCGAGGCGGGTGGCGGTCTCGGTCGACCCGACCAGATCGGTGAACAGGATCGCCGCCAGCGCCGTCGCGTCCACGGCCTCATCCTCCGTAGAGGACCGAGTCGATGTCTCCCGCCTCGTCGTCGATGTCTCCCATGAGGTCCGCCATCGGGTCCAGCACCACGAGCCCGGTCGCCCCTCCGAGCCGTGACCGAAGCCTGCGCCCCGAGCCGGCGACCGGCGGCCCGCCGACCGCCACCGTCATGTGGAGTTCGGCCATGGCACATTCTGCCCTGTGGCGGTGGTCGGCGCCGGGCCGGTTCCGCACCGACCGGTGTCCGGGTTCAGCCCCCGTATCGCTTCCAGGCGTAGCTCTGGACGCCGGGGAGATCGGGATCGTCCTGCCCTGGGCCCAGGACGCCGAAGAACTTGCCGCCCTTCTCGCACCCGGCGTGGTGGTAGAAGGAGAAGGAGTAGTGAGCCCCCTTGCTGGCCTGGTCGTAGTTCACCGCCGACCTCGGCGCGGCGTCCCGGCATCCCGTACTCGAGTTCCCGTCCCTGGCTTGGTAGACGGTCATCGCCCCCGTGTAGTCCGGTCCCGTCCAGACACACCCGGTGGCACCGGTGTGGGACGTCGGCTGCTGGCAGTCCGCTTCGGCGGCGCGCGCCGAACCCGGCCGGATCGGAAGGCTCACCGCCGTCATGAGGGCCAGCGCCAGGCAGCGGCCCAGCGGCGACCTGCGCTGCATCAGCATTGGCTCTCCTTTCCTTGTGCGCTGTCTCGCAGGGAACAGCGGACCGGCCCGCCCGGTCAATGGCGGATCCGCTCTCAGGCGAGACGGAAACCGAAAGGGCTGTTGACCCGCAGCCCGCCCGTCGGTCAGGGCGGGGGGTCGAGGCCCAGGGCGGCGTGGACGGCGGCCCCTGACAGCTCCGATTTCGACAGGAACCCGGCCGCCGGGCTGGCGGCGATGAGCTCGGCGAGGTCCCGTTCGGAGTAGGTCGAGATCAGCAGGACGGCCGGGCGGACCCCGTCGTTGCCGTCCATCAGGCGCGGGGCCAGCTCGAAACCGTCCTCACCACCCAGATAGACGTCGACGAGGGCCACGTCGGGCTGCAGCGCGGCGACGAGCCGGACCGCCTCGGCGGCATCCGATGCGACGGCGACGACGTCGAGCCCCTCGCGGCCGAGAAGCTGACGGGCGGCCTCGAGGAACTCGCCGTTGTCGTCGACGATCACGCATCGCAGCGCCACGGTGTCCAGCATCGCAGCCCGGGCTGCCCGCCGCATTGAAGGTAGCCAGCATACGGCTCGGGACTTCCGGCTACCCGGTAGGCAGGGGTACAGCAGGCATGGGGTCCGAACTGGGGGCTGGTGGTGCAGACAAGACAGCCATCCGGCGCGATCCTTCGCATTGTCATGAGCTCAGGAGGTCGAATTGGCGCGCCGTGCGATCCTGGCCGGTGCCGTCCTCGCCACCCTGCTGGCCGCCGTGTCCTACACGCTGGTGGTGACGCGGATCGCAGGCCTGCGCGACGCCGTCCGAGAGGCCCGGGCCTCCGATGAGACCCTGTCCGCCGCCGACCAGCTCGAGCGGCTGATCCTCGATGTGGAGACGGCTGAGCGGGGGTTTCTCATCAGCGGCGACGACCGGTTCCTGGCGCCCTGGAACAGGTCTCGGGGCGCCTTCCCCGAGCAGGGGCGGGTCCTCGAGCGGCTCGCCGCCGGTCGGGACGCCGGGCAGTCCGACCGGGCCCGCCGGCTCGTCGCCGCTGCCCAGGGCTACATCGACGAGTATTCCGTTCCCACCGTCGACCGGGCCCTGGGCAACCCGGCCGCGGCGAGGACGGTGGCGACGGCACTCGACGGGAAACGGCGGGCCGACGCCCTCCGAGCCGACTTCGACGGCTTCGCCGCCGTCGAATACCGCCTCGCCCAGGCCCGCGAGGATCAAGCCGGCACCGCCGCCCGTCGGGCGATCGTGGCCGGGGTCACGGGCGTCGGCGGATCGATCCTGCTGGTCATCGCCGGCTCCGCCTACCTGATGATCGCCATCGTGGTGCCCGTCCGGCGGGCGGCCGCCATGGCCGGCGAGTTGGCCGCCCTCGACCTCTCCGTGCGGATGCCCGAGTCCGGGCCGGCCGAGATCGGCGCCCTGGAGCGGGCCTTCAACACCATGGCCGCGTCGCTGCAGTCGAGCCGGGACGACCTCGGCGACCTCCTCGAGGAACAGGCGGCGTTGCGGCGGGTGGCCACGCTGGTGGCGCGGGCCGTGCCGCCCCACGAGGTCTTCCGGGCCGTCGTATCCGAGGTGTGTGGCCTGCTCGGCGCCGATGCCACTTCTCTGATGTGCTACGAGCCGGACGGGACGGCCACTGTGGTGGCCAACCGGCACCCCGGGGCCGCCGTCGACCTGCCCGTCGGAACGCGCCTCAGCCTCGCAGGCGACAACGTGACCGGCGCGGTGTTTCGAACGGGGCGCCCCTCACGAATGGACAGCCACGACGGGGCTTCGGGTTTGCTGGCCTCCCGGACGCGCGCCGTCGGGGTCCGGGCGGCGGTGGG
>DASYFF010000223.1:0-5762 GCA_036498605.1 Acidimicrobiia bacterium
ATGGCCGGCACGGCCCCGGGCACCACCACGTCCATGGCGAAGACCTTGCGGCCGGTGATCGCCAGCCGGGCGTCGACGCGGTTCTGCGGGGTGCCGATGAGGGTGAAGGCCGCCGCGGGCTTGAGTTCAGCCATCACCGCGGTCGTCTCGGTGACGGCGGCGGCGCCGGCCAGCGATCCGTAGCCGGCGCGCTGGCCGGAAGGGCCGTGGACTGCGCCGCGGCGCGTTGCCAGCGTCGAGACCGGGACGCCCCAGCGGGCGGCGGCGGTCCGCTTCAGCTGCTCCCGGGCGGCGGCCGCCGCCCGGCGGACGGGCTCGTAGAGGGCGTGGATCGTGTTGGAGCCGCCGGTCAGCTGGTTCCAGACCAGCTCGGGCCGGGCGTCGGCCAGGGTGACATGGACCTTGTCGAGGGTCAGGTCCAGCTCCTCGGCGATGAGCATGGCGACGGCGGTGGTGATTCCCTGGCCGACCTCGGCCCGGGGCAGGGCGAACGCCGCCGTCCCGTCCGGGTTGACCTGCACGCTGACGAGGTGTGAGGTCGGCCGGGCGGCGTCGGTCAGGAAGTCGCTCAGGTCGTACCGGTCGGTCAGCTGGGACGGCGGGGGACCGGGGTCCGCCCCGTCCGCGGCTGCCGGCGCGCCGTTCCACACATCGCCGCCCAGCCGGGCCGCGGCCACCAGGGTGGGCGCAGCCAGCAGGAAGCCGAGGAACGTCCGCCGGGGAACAGCAGTCGTCATCGGCCCTCCTTTCTCAGGCGAAGGCGCCCACGCCGGTGATATGGCGCCCGACGATGAGCGTCTGGATCGTCTCCGTGCCCTCGAAGGTGTAGATGGCCTCGATGTCGCACATGTGACGCATCACGTGGTTCTCCAGCAGGATCCCGTTGCCGCCCAACAGGTTGCGGGCCTCGGCCAGCACCTCCCGGGCCTTGCTGGTGTTGTTGAGCTTGGCCAGCGAGGCGATGGTGTCGGACATCTCGTCGGCCTCGTCGAGGCGCCCGACCCGCAGGCAGTAGAGCTGCATGGCGGTGACCTCGCACAACATCCGGACGAGCTTCTCCTGGACGATCTGGAAGCGCACCAGCGCCTGGCCGAACTGGACCCGCTGGCCGGCGTAGCTGAGGGCGGCGTCGTAGCCGGCCACTGCGTGACCGAGGGCCGCCCAGGCGCAGGTCGCCCGCGTGGCCTTGAGGACCTTGGCCACGTCCTTGAAACTGTTGACGCCGGGGAGGCGGTTCTCGGCCGGGACCCGGACATCGACGAGGTCGATGTCGGCCTGCCACAGCGCCCGCAGCGACACCTTGCCCTCGATGACCCGGGCGTCATAACCCGGGGTGCCCTTCTCGATCAGGAACCCCTTGACCTGCATGTCCTCCTGGTCGCGGGCCCACAGCACCACGACGTCGGCGGTGGCGCCGTTGCCGATCCAGCGCTTGGCGCCGTTGATGACGTACTCGTCGCCGACTCGACGGGCCTCGGTCTCGAGCGCCACCGAGTCCGAGCCGTGGGTCGGCTCGGTGAGGGCGAAGGCGCCCAGCTTCTCGCAGCTGGCCATGGCCGGCAACCAGCGCTGCTTCTGCTCCTCGGAGCCGTGCATGGCGATCGAGCGCATGGCCAGCCCGGCCTGCACCCCGACGAACGTCCCCACGCTCCCGTCGCCCCGGTGGAGCTCCATGGTGACGAGCCCGGCGGCGGTGGTGCTCATCTCCGGGCAGCCGTAGCCGACGATCCCGTCGCCGACCAGGCCGAGCTCGCCGGCCCGCCGGAAGACCTCCATGGGCAGCTCGGCCCGCTCCCAGTAGCCGTTGATGACCGGCAGCACCTCGTCGTGGACGAACTTCCGGGTGCGATCCAGGTAGTCGAGCTCGGCGGCGGTCAACTCCTGGCGCAGGAGGAAGTAGTCGGTGGACAGCGCCCGGCCGATCCCGGTGTAGACGGGGCGGTTCGAGCGGGGGCGGACGGCGGTGTCGGTCATGATCGGGTTCCTTCCTCAGCGGGCGGTGTCGGCGGCGCCGAACACCCGCACCACCGACTCGGCGATGCAGACGGGTTGGCTCTGACCGGAGGATTCGAAGCTCATCAGGAAGGTCACGTCGCTCCCTCCTGGATGGCTGGCGATGGCTTCGAGGGACAGCCGCAGCCGCACCCGGTCGCCGACGGGGAGTGGGGCGGGGAAGTGGAGCCGGCTGAGCCCGTCGTTGGCTATGCGGGCGAAGCCGGACAGGGACACGATCTGGTCCATGAGGCGGGGGGCGAAGCCCAGCGTGTCGACGTCGTCGTCGGTCACCACATGCCAGTCGCTGACGCCCAGTTCCTGGCCGAGGCGGCGTTCCAGCTCCTCGAGCGTGCTCAGGGCCAGCATCGGCTCCTCCTCACCATCAGGGTTCGGTGATGTAGGTACCGGGAGCGGCTTCGGCCGGGGGATAGGCGCGGTTGCCCAGCGTCCGGGGGGCGGCCCGGAGGGGCCCGGAGCGCGGCGCCAGCCAGGCGTCCCAGTCCTCCCACCAGGTGCCGGGCCGGCGGGGCGCATCGCGCTGCCACGACGCGGCCTCGGGGGGGTGGGGGCTGTCCGACGCCTGGTAGCTGGCCTTGGGGTTGCCGGGCGGGTTCACCAGGGCCGCGATGTGGCCGCTGGTCGACAGCACGAAGCGCACGTTGCCGCCCAGCAGTCTCGTCGTGGCGTAGCAGGCCGGCCAGGGACAGATGTGGTCGGCCATCCCGGCCACCACGTAGGCGTCGACCTCGATCTTGCCGAGGTCGACCGGGGTGCCGAGCAGCTCGAGCCGGCCCGGTTGGACGAGGGAGTTGTCGGCCGCCAGCCCGAGGAAGTCGTGGTGGAGGCCGGCCGTCATCCGTACCGTGTCGGCATTCCAGAACAGGACATCGAAGGCCGGTGGCTGCTTCCCCAGCAGGTAGTTGTTCACGACGTAGTTCCAGATGAGGTCGTTGGGCCGGAGCCAGGCGAACACGCCGGCCAGATTCCGACCGTCCAGATAGCCCCGAGCGGCCGACAGGGCCCGGGCGGCCCGCAGCGCCCGGGGCGTGGCCAGGGCCCCGGTGGTGCCGGCGTCGCTCTGGTCGAGCATGCACACCCCGAGCGACAGGCCGGCCAGCCGGTCGCTCCCGCCGGCCGCGGCCAGATGACCGGTCAGCGCGGTGGCCACGACACCGCCGCTGCACAGGGCGAGGAGGTGGGCCCGCTCGGAACGGGTGATGGCCGAGGCCGCCTCCAGCGCCTCTCCGATGGCACCGGCGTAGGTGTCGAACCCCCAGGCCCGGTGCTCCGGCTTCGGGTTGCGCCAGGACAGCACGAAGACCTGCTGGCCCTGGCCCACGCAGTACTCCACCAGGCTGCGCCCAGGGGCGAGGTCGACGGCGTAGAACTTGTTGATCATCGGCGGGACGATCACCAGCGGGACTGACCGCACCTGTTCGGTCCGGGGTTGGTACTGGAGGAGCTCGAACACCTCGCTGCGGTACACCACCGCCCCGGGGGTGACCGCCACGTTCCCGCCCACCGTGAAGGCCGAACGGTCCACCATGGCCGGCAGGTGGGGCGGAGCGGGCAGCTCGGCGACGGCGTTGCGGACCCCCCGCAGGAAGTTCCGCCCACCCTCGTCGACTGTCGTCTTGATCACGGTCGGGTTGGACCAGGCGAAGTTGGTCGGGGCCAGGGCGTCGACGACGTTCTGCGCCGCGAAGCGCACCCGCGTCTCCGGCGCAGGGAGGAGCCCGGCGTCGTCGATGAGCCCGTTGACCGTCTCGCCGAGCGCCAGGTAGGTCTGCATCCGGCGCCGGAACCACCAGCTGGTCGACCAGGCCTGGTCGACGAAGCGGCGGTCGTGGCGGGCCGGGGCGATGTCCGACCGGCCGGCGGTCACCTGGGCCAGCGTCGCCGCCAGGCCGCCGACCCGGCGGGCCACCGCCAGAGGGTGGCGCCCCAGCCCGAGGGCCAGCCGGCCCAGCGGGCCGACCGGGACGAGGCGCCGGACACCACCCAGGGCGGCATCGGTGAGCAGGGCGTCGAGGGGCGAACCCTCCGGGCCCGCGCCGTCGCGGTCGTCGTCGCCGGGCTGTGACGCCATACGGATTCGATCCCCCTTTGGTCCTCCGCCGACGGTATCGACGGGTGTCCCGTCAACCCCGGTGTCCAGCCACCAAACCTTCCGGGTCGATCATGTGCGCCGCACACAAGGCCTGTGCCGAGGCCCTAGGCCCATGCCACCGGCGGCCGCTGACCGAGCGGCTGGGCGAGGCGGATGGCGATCAAGAGGTCGAGGACGTCGGACACCTTGCGGAGGTCGCGCCCCGTCAGTTCGGCGATCCGGTTCAGCCGGTAGTGGGCGGTGTTGGTGTGGACGTAGATCCGCTCGCTGAGGGCCTTCACGTTGAGGTCACTGGCGACGTAGGCCTCCAGGGTGCTGGTGAGGACTCCGCCGCGGGCGATGTCCTCCTCCACGAACCGGCGGATGGCCGGCGAGATCAGCCGCTCCGCCGTCGGGTCCCGGAACGAGCTCAGATAGTCGAAGGCGCTCAGGGCGGGCAGGGCCAGCACGCCCCCCTCGTCCCCGACGCAGTCGGCCGCCCCCCGGGCCTCCCGGTGGGCCGACCCCACGCCGGCCAGGCCGGGATGGACGGTGCTGACGCCGATAGCCAGGCGCACATCCTGCTTGCCGAGGCGCTCGTAGGCTCCCTGCAGGCTGGCGACGACGTCGCTGCTCTCACCGCCGTGGACGGGAGCGACGACCACGATCTCGTCGCGGCGCAGCACGGTCAGTGGCGTCAGCCTCGTGCCGCAGGCCCGGCGGACGGCCCCGGCGGCCGAACGCAGCACGTGCTCGTCGTCCGGCATGACCCGGGGCACGGCCACGACCACCAGGCAGGGGGTGTCGGGGCCGAGCCCGGCGTCGCGGGCCGCGTCCTGGCGGGGCCCGGCCGCCACCGGCCGGGCGGCGACGAGGTCCTCGAGCAGGTCCCGCCGGATCCGTTCTCCGCCGGCCAGCTCGATCTGCTCGATCTCGATGTACAGCTCGGCGGCATGCGTGGTGGCGACGTTGACGTAGTCGAGCAGCGGGCCGACCAGGTCAACGACGGCCGTGGCGTCGTCGGTGCCGGCCGCCGCCTCGACCAGCCCGTCCCAGACCACCCCCTGGTAGAGGCGATGGGCCCAGAGGTAGTCGGCGATGGGGATGCGGCCCACGCGGCCGGCGGTGTGGCGCCGGACGAAGAGGAGGTCCTCCGGTGTGACCGGCTCATCGCCGGCCAGCACGGCCAGGACCATCTGGTGGTGCTCGTGGATGTGCTCCACCACGTCGGCCCGGAAGGCGGGGTCGTGGACGGCGGCGTAGGCGGGGATCTCGGTCCAGATGCGCCGCATCGTCTCCTCGACGAGCTCGGCCGTCCGCTCCTGCAGGCACTGGAGGACCGCGGCCCGTCCGGCTGGCAGGGGCTTCGACGAGTCCGGTGACCTCATACGACGACGGTACGGTCCGGCCGTCGAAAAGGCCCCGGTAGCGCCTACCTGTTGGCCTACGTAACGGGGACCGGTCCTATCCTGGTGCGCAACGTCGGGGGAGAGGGGCGGGATGCGCGAGGCGGCGACGCTGGTGGGACGGGCTCCGGAGCGGGCCTCCCTCCGGGGGGAATGGCAACGGGCGGCCGCCGGTGAGCTGCGCTGCGTGATCCTCACCGGCGACGCCGGGATCGGCAAGACCAGCCTGGCGGAAGACCTCGCCTCGCACCACGCCGGGGCCGCCACCACCC
>DASYFF010000224.1:0-1735 GCA_036498605.1 Acidimicrobiia bacterium
CGACCATTGCCGCCGTGGACGGGCCGGCGCTGGGCGGCGGCTGCGAGCTGGCCATGGCCTGCGACCTGCGGGTGGCGTCGACCCGGGCCCGTTTTGCCCAGCCGGAGCTGAACCTCGGGATCCTGGCCGGGGCGGGGGCCAACTGGCGCCTGGCCCAGCTGGTCGGGCTGCCCCGGGCCCGCCGGATGCTCTACCTGGGCGAGACGCTCGACGCCGGCACCGCCCTGGCCGCCGGCCTGGTCGACGCCGTCCACGAACCCGACGCCCTCCTCGACGCCGCCCTGGCCATGGTGGCCACCATCGCCGAGCGGTCGTGGCGGGCCCTGGAGCTGACCAAGCTGGCCCTGCGGCTCCACCGACCGGCCACCAGCGCCTTCGACATGGCGGCCCAGTCGCTCCTGTTCGAGAGCGACGAGAAACGGGAACGGATGGAGAAGTTCCTCAACCGACGCAAGGGCTAGCGTGAGGGTGATGAACCGGCGGGTGCTCGTGGTCGACGACGAGCCCATGCTGCGCAACCTGCTGTCGCGGCTGCTCCGCATGGAGGGCTACGACGTCCTCGAGGCGGAGGACGGGACGGTGGCGCTGGACGTCGTCGCCTCGGAGGCGCCCGACCTGGTGCTGCTCGACGTCATGATGCCCCTCCGGGACGGGATCGACGTCCTCGGCGACCTGCGCAAGATCAGCGAGGTGCCGGTCATCCTGGTCAGCGCCCTGGCCGGGGAGGCCGACCGGGTGATCGGCCTCAAGGCCGGCGCCGACGACTACGTCGTGAAGCCGTTCTCGGCCGCCGAGCTGTCGGCCCGGATCGAGTCGGTACTGCGCCGGGCCCCGCCGCGGGCGGCGGTGGGAGGGGCTCCGGCGCCGGCCCGGCGGCTGGCCTTCGACGGCCTCGTCGTCGACCTCCAGACCCGGGAGGTCACGGTCGGCGGCCAGCTGGTGGAGATGACGGCCAAGGAGTTCGACCTGCTGGCCTTCCTGGCCGGCTCGCCCCGCCAGGTGTTCTCCCGGGAGCAGCTCCTCCAGCAGGTGTGGGTGTCCTCGTCGAACTGGCAGTCCGACGCCACCATCACCGAGCACGTCCGCCGGCTGCGCAAGAAGATCGAAGACGACCCGGACCGCCCCCGGTGGATCGTCACGGTCAGAGGGGTCGGATACCGCTTCGAAGGGTGAATCTGCTGGTGGGGCCGGGGAAACGGCCCCCCGACGCCGAACACTTGGGCATGGACCTCCAATCCCTCCAGCAGAGCGGTCTTCTCAAGGGGGCGACGGCCGACGTCGCCCGCTCCCGGGAGCGGTCGCGGCAGCGCCGTCTGTTCCGCATCGCCCTCCTCATGGGCCTCGCCTGTGTGTGGATGTGGAACCGGGTCCTCGACGGGCACTCGGCCTTCCCGGGCCGCCCCCATCTCGACCCGGCCATCGCCCAGGCCATGCCGCTGCTGCTGCTGGTGGTGGTGCTCGGGGCCGCCGTCCTGCTGCCGTTCCTCGGCGCCGGCCGGTCCCCCCACGTGCTGTACCGCTCGAGCGAGATCGACACGTCGATGGCCGACGTGAAGGGCATGCCGGTCGTCGTCGACGAGGTGGTGAAGAGCCTCAACCTCTTCCTGGCCCACAAGACGTTCAAGGAGGGGATGGGCGGCACGCCCCGCCGGGCCATCCTCTTCGAGGGCCCGCCGGGGACGGGCAAGACCTACATGGCCAAGGCCATGGCCCGCGAGGCCGAGGTGCCGTTCCT
>DASYFF010000225.1:0-3345 GCA_036498605.1 Acidimicrobiia bacterium
TCTTGATCCTGGTGGCGAGGCTGTCCCGCTGCCGGCCGAGCACGGCCAGGCGATGGGAGAACTGCGAGTACAGCCGGTCCTGATCCGGTGAGCCCGACTTGAGGGCCGCGGTGTCGGCGACGAGGACGGCGTTGCCGAAGCGGCCGACACTGGCGTTGAGCTGCTTGTAGCAGGTGGCCAGCGGCTGGTAGAGCGGGTCGGCGCTGTGGCCCGGCTTTGCCGTCAGGTTCTCGACCAGCACCCGCCCGTCCGGCGTGTAGTCGTCCTTCAACCCGGCCAGCGCCAGCATCGTCGGGCGGATGTCGGTGTGGTCGACCCACGTGCCGACGGTGCTGTTGGCCGGGACGCCCGCCTCCTGGGTGACGAGGTGGGTGGCGGGTGGGCCGTCGAGGCCGCGGTGGGCGACGCCGGGGCCGGCCATGCCGAGCCAGGTAATGTCGATCTCCGGCTGGTAGTAGCCGTGGTTCCAGGCGAACCCGCTGTTGATCGACGAGCACTTCGTGTTGGCGTTGCCGGCCGGGGCCGGCCCCGGCGTGACCCCGGTGCCGCACGAGTCGGTCAGGCCGCCGGAGAAGAAGTAGTCGCCCTTGGGGAAGACCGTGAACGACGGCGTCCGGTTGGGATCGGCATTGGTGAAGTGGAGGAGCTGCTCGACGGTCGGATCGGCCATGTAGTCGACGATCGGCTGGTTGGCGTCACCGGCGTAGGGGTTGTTGGCCGTGGCCGCCCCCCAGTGGCGTTGCAGCTGGCGGATCGTGGCGTCGTCGGCGCCGCCCGTCACGTACACCGACTCACCCTGCGGCTCGCTGTAGAACGGCGTCGTGTCGCCCTGCTGGTTGGCCAGCAGCGTGTGGATGTTCACCGACACCTCACCGACCGGGGCGGTCGTGGCGTTGTAGCTGCACTGGTAGTCGCTACCGCCCGGGGTGCCGGTGCAGGTCGGCGTGAGCGCCCGGCCGACGTCGGCCCCGGCGAAGTGGTCGTTCTCCTCCGCCGAGAACATGAACAGCGTGTTGGCCGGCGTGATGCCGTCGTCGGCCAGCCGCTGGAAGAACTTCCCGAAGGCGGCGTCGTAGGAGGCCAGGTTGGCCTTGTAGCAGGGATCGCCCGGGCCGAGGGCGTTGCCGGGGCTGGTGCAGCCGGTCTGGAAGCCCGGCGCATCGATGTTGCGCTTCTTGTCGTGGGCGTCGGAGATGTACATGTAGGTGACGGGGACGCCGGCCTCCTGCATGTCGGCCACGTAGGCCAGGCTCTGCGCCGCCGTCGGGCTGAAACCGGGGAAGCCGGCGTTGAACTTCGAAGGGTTGGCGGCGACGCCGTCATTGTGGTCGGGGAACGCCCCGTCGAGCTCGAGGCCGTTGAGGTCGAGGAGGTTCCCGGCGGCGTCGGTCACCGGGTAGCTGTGCCCGCCGGCGCTGTGGACGACGTTGGGGTTGGGCCCCGCGCCACCTCCGGAGAGGATCGGCTGCAGGTAGCGGTGTCCGTGGACGGCCTCGAAGCCGTTGTAGCCGCCGGGCTCGTCGGGCAGCTTGTCGGCGATGGCCGTCGGCGACGGCACCGGGTCGAGGTGGTTGGCCGTCGAGTGGTTGTACTTCACCGCCTCGGCATTGGTGCAGCGGGGGCTGTTGACCCCGGCGGTCTGGCCGCAGTGCAGCGACAGGCCGATGTAGTCGTCGATCTCGGGGTCCTTGAACGACGGGTCGGTGGTGTCGTCGGCCAGCTGCTGCGCTTCGGGCGAGTTCGGCCCGAACACCGTCGGGATGTCGGCGAACTTCTCCAGCACCATGTTGGCGGTGGACACGTCGCCCACGTCACAGCCGGCCCGGGTCCAGGGCACCCACGGCGCCGGAGCGGCGGCGGCCACGCCGGGCGTGGCGGTCGGCACCGGCGTGGCCGGCACGGTGGCGCTGTAGATCATCGACGGGTTGTGATCGGTAGTGCTCGGCGTCTGCGGGCCGTGGTCGATGATCGGCGAAGTCCAGTAGACGAAGGAGTCGGCCGAAGTCACCGCCGGACCGCTGGAGTACTCGAAGCTGTTGGAGACGCCCATCCCGTGCCGGTCGCCGTACAGGCCGCTGTACTGGGTGAGGCTGTCGTCCGCGGTGTGGGCGATCAGCGGCGTGTGGTTGTTCGACATCAGCACGCCGTTGTTGAGGAAGAAGTTGAGCAGGTTCGGCATCTGCTCGAGGTCCGACGGCACGTTCGGGTTGTCCCGGAAGAAGTGGACGTTGTCGAACGTCAGGTGGATGACGTGCTGGATCCCGTTGCCGAGCTGGCAACCCGTGGCCGCCACCGCCAGCGGCGCGCTCTGACCGGCCACGCCGGTCACTCCGGCGACCGTTGCCGTCGCCAGCAGCGCGCCGATGACGGCGCGACGACTTCTCCCCAACATGCGGTCCACAGCGCTCTCCTTTTGACGACGCTGAGTGCCACGGTACCCACGCTACGTGGAGGCGTTCTGACCGATCCGTGAACACTGGGGCGCGTCGATGCGACGTCACTGAGCGCCGGGGCAGGAGTCCGGCCCTGTTCCCGGCCCTACCTTGACCGGGCCGCGCTCAGGGCCGCTTGGCGGACAACCTGGTCGGCGGTCGTCGGCCGGGCCAGGTAGAAGCCCTGGGCCTTGTCGCACCCCAGCTCCCGCAGGGCCGTGAGCTGGGCGGCGGTCTCGACGCCTTCGGCCACCACCGACAGGCCGAGGGCGTGGCCGAGGCCGACGATGCTGGCCACGATGGCGGCGGTGGTGTCGTCCTCGGCCACCCGGATCACGAAGGACCGGTCGATCTTGAGCTCGTCGATGGGCAGGTTCCGCAGGTAGGCCAGCGACGAGTAGCCCGTCCCGAAGTCGTCGACCGAGATCCGCACCCCGAGGGACCGCAGATCGGTGAGGTGGTTGATGGCCGCGGCCATGTCGACCAGCAGCGTGCCTTCGGTGATCTCCAGGCACAGGTCGGACGGGTCGGTCCCCGTCATCTCCAGCATGGCTTCCACCCGGCTGGTGAGGTCGGGCCGGACGAGCTGGCGGGCGGAAAGGTTGACCGAGACGGACAGGCGGAGCCCCTGCTGGTCGCGCCAGCGGCGGGCCTGGCGGCCGGCCTCCAGCAGCACCCACTCGCCGACCGGGACGATCAGGCCGGTCTCCTCGCAGACGGGGATGAAGTCGGCCGGGCTCACCAGCCCCTTGCCGGGGTGGGCCCACCGCACCAGCGCCTCCACGCCGACCACCTCGCCGTCGGCCAGGGAGCACAGCGGCTGGTAGTGGAGGAGGAACTCGTGCTCCGTCAGTGCCCGGCGGAGGTCGCGCTCCATCTCCATCCGGGAGACGGCGCCGGCGTGGAGCGGCTC
>DASYFF010000226.1:0-3827 GCA_036498605.1 Acidimicrobiia bacterium
GCCGTCTCGTCGACCCCCTCGAACCGGAAGGGGCCGGCCGTGACCGGCATCTTTCCCACCCACCCCTCGTTGTAGGCGGTGGCGTCGTTGTTGGTCGACGCCGGGTACAGCGGCGAGAAGATGCCCTTCCAGTCGGCGTAGGGCTGGGCGAAGGTCACGACGACCTCGCGGTCGTCGCCCCCCTTGGCCACGCTCTCGACCTGCTCGTAGCCGTTGGCGGAGGAGATCCTGTAGCCCTGCGCCGTGCCGCTGTTGGCCTTCCACTGGGCCTCGAAGTCGGCCTCGGTGATCGGCGTGCCGTCGCTCCAGGAGGCCTTCGGATTGATCCGGTAGGTGACGACCTGCTTCGGGTCCCGGCTGGTGAGCTCGGCCGACTCCAGGTAGTTCCGGTTGAGGCTCGGCACCGCCGCCCCGTCGAAGGAGAACAGCTCGGGCAGGGTGGCGTCGACGACGTTGGCCGTGTCGGCCAGGGTGCCGTCGACCTCGTTGTAGTTGAGGTTGGGCGGGATCTGGTTGAGCGGCCAGTGCAGCGTTCCGCCGTCGGCCACCTTGTTTCGGGCGACGGGGTTGATGTCGACGGCGCCGGCCGATGGCCCGCCCCCACCGGCGGCGGTCGTCCCCGGCGACTTGTGACCGCCGCCGTGGCAGGCCGTCAGGGCGGAGACGGCCACCACGAGGACGGCCGCGGCGGCCGGCGGGCGCTTGGCGGGCATGGCTTCCTTCGGCTCCTCCGGCGCTACAGGACCGTCTTCACCCGGGGGTAGTGGCAGGCGGCGCCATGGTCGGCCCCCTGACTGATGACGGCCGGCTCCTCGTCGATGCAGCGCTGCCGCTGACCCTCCGGCAGCGCTGCGAACAGGGGACAGCGGGTGCGGAACCGGCAGCCCGACGGCGGGTCGGCCGGGCTCGGCAGGTCGCCCTCGAGCACGATGCGGCGCCGCTCCCGCTCCCGGTGGGGGTCGGGCAGCGGGATGGCCGACAGCAGCGCCTGGGTGTAGGGGTGGGCCGGGGCGTCGAAGACCTTGTCGACGTCGCCGATCTCGGCGATCCGCCCCAGGTACATGACCGCCACCCGGTTGGCGATGTGGCGCACCACCGACAGGTCGTGGGCCACGAACAGGTAGGAGAGGCTGAGCTTCTCCCGCAGCTGCTCGAGGAGGTTGATGACCCCGGCCCGGATCGACACGTCGAGGGCCGACACCGGCTCGTCGAGGACGATCAGCTTCGGTTCGAGGGCCAGGGCCCGGGCGATGCAGATCCGCTGCCGCTGCCCGCCGGAGAACTCCTGGGGGTAGCGGGAGGCGTGCTCGGGGCCGAGCCCGACGAGGCGGAGCAGCTCCCGCACCCGCGCCGCCCGCTGCTCCTTGCGGATGCCGTAGGTCCGCAGCGGCTCGGAGAGGATGTCGGCCACCGGCAGGCGGGGGTCGAGGGAGGCCATCGGGTCCTGGAAGACGACCGAGAGGTCGCGGCGGATGTCGCGCCGGCCGCCCCGGCCGAGGCCGGTGGTCTCCTTGCCCAGGACGGCGAGGCGCCCGTCCTGGGGGCGGGCCAGCGAGAGGATCTCGTTGATGGTGGTCGTCTTGCCGCAGCCCGACTCGCCGACCAGGCCCAGCGTCTCGCCCTCCCGGATGTCGAACGTGATGCCGTCGACGGCGTGGACGGTGCCGACCGTCCGCCTGAAGACGGCGCCCCGGGTGAGCGGGAAGCGCCGCACCAGCCCCTCCACCTCCAGCACCGCCGCCCGCTCCAACCGGGGCCGGCGGGCCACCGGCGGGTCACCGGCCACCGGGGCGGGGAAGATCTGGGCCGCGGTGATCCCCTGCTCCTCGATCTCGGGGTGGCGGTGGCAGGCGGCGCGGTGGCCGGGGTGGCGCGTGGGATCGAGGTCGGGCTCGAGCTCGAGGCAGACCGACAGCCGCATCGGGCACCGGGGGGCGAACGGGCAGCCGGGCGGCAGGTCGACCAGCGACGGCGGGTTGCCCTCGACCGGGGTCAGCGGCTGGCGCTCGGCCTGGTCGAGGCGGGGGAGCGAGCCGAGGAGGCCCAGGGTGTAGGGCATCCGGGGCCGGTAGAAGATGTCGTCGACGGTGCCGGTCTCCACCGCCCGCCCGGCGTACATCACCAGCACCCGGTCGGCGAAGCCGGCGATCACCCCGAGGTCGTGGGTGATCATGAGGATGGCCGCGCCGGTGGCTTCCTGGGCCCGCTGGAGCACCTCGAGGATCTGGGCCTGGACGGTGACGTCGAGGGCCGTGGTCGGCTCGTCGGCGATGATCACGTCGGGGTCGTTGGCGATGGCCATGGCGATCATGACCCGCTGGCGCATGCCGCCGGAGAACTCGTGGGGGAAGCCCCGGATCCGCTCTTCGGCGTTGGGAATGCCGACGAGCTCGAGCAGCTCGACGGACCGCTTGGCCGCCTCGTCGCGCCCGACGTCGCGGTGGATGCGGATGGCCTCGGCGATCTGGTCGCCCACGGTGTAGACGGGGGTGAGGGCCGACAGCGGGTCCTGGAAGACCATCGAGATGCCCTTGCCCCGCAGATCGGAGAACTCCTTGTCGCCCAGGCCCCGCAGGTCCTTCCCCCGGAAGCGGATGCTGCCGGTGATGGTGGCCGACGGCGGGAGAAGGCCCATGACCGCCAGCGACGACACCGACTTGCCCGATCCCGACTCGCCGACGATACCGAGGACCTCACCCGGGGCGAGGGTGTAGCTCAGGCCCCGCACGGCCCGCACCGTGCCGCTCTCGCTGGGAAACGAGACGTCGAGGTCGCGCACCTCGAGCACCGCCCCCGGCGTCGCCGGGGCGCGGCGATCGAAGGGCGTCTCGGCCGGAAGCTCCATGGTCATCCCGTCACTTGGTCCGCGTGCGGGCCTTCACGGCCGTGGAGTTGGGGTCGAGGGCGTCGCGCAGCCCGTCGCCGACGACGTTGACCGACAGCACGGTGAGGATGAGGATCAGCGCCGCGAAGCGGAACAGCCAGGGGAAGGTGAAGGCCGAGGCCGTGCCCTCCTGGATCAGGGTGCCGAGCGACACGTCGGGGGGCTGGATCCCGAAGCCGAAGAACGACAGGCCGCTCTCGGCCAGGATCGCCCCGCCCACGTTGAGCGTGGCGTCGATGATCAGGAACGATGACATGTTGGGCAGCAGGTGGCGGAAGATGATGGTGCGCGACGGCACGCCCATGAAGCGGGCCGCCTGCACGAACTCCCGCTCCTTGAGCGACAGGGTGAGCCCCCGCACGATCCGGGCCGTGATCATCCAGGAGAAGGCGGCCAGCAGGACCACGAACAGCAGCCAGGTCTTGCCCCGGAACTGGGGCGAGAGGATGGCGATGATCAGGAACGACGGGAGCACCAGCAGCAGGTCGACGATCCACATGAGGACCCGGTCGACCCATTTGCCGAAGTAGCCGGCGCAGGCGCCGACGACGGCCGCCGTGCCGGTGGAGAAGAAGGCGGTCAGCAGGCCGATGACCAGGGACTTCTGCAGGCCCCGCATGGTGCGGGCGAACACGTCCTGGCCGATCTGGGTGGTTCCGAACCAGTGGAGCCGCGTCGGGCCCTGGAGGGCGTGGTCGTAGTCCTGGTAGAGGTAGTTCCACTTGGTCAGGTGGGGTCCGACGAAGGCCATGAGGAAGAGCAGGACGAGGACGACCAGGCCGGCCACCGACGTCTTGCGGCGCAGGAACCGGCGCAGGACCAGCCGGCCCCGGCCGACGACCTCGTCGGTGTCGGCTTCGGGAGTGACGACGTCCGGTTCCTTGACGAGCGACATGGTCAGCGGACCCGGACGCGGGGGTCGAGAGCGGCGTAGAGGACGTCG
>DASYFF010000227.1:0-26343 GCA_036498605.1 Acidimicrobiia bacterium
CTGTCGATCCTGCTCATCGAGCACGACATGAGCCTGGTCATGGGGATCTGCGACCACATCACCGTGCTCGACTTCGGCCAGGTGATCGCCGAAGGCAACCCGGCCGAGATCCAGCGCAACGAGCAGGTGATCGAGGCCTACCTCGGGAGGGCGGACTGATGCTCGAAGTGCGCGGCCTGTCCGTCGCCTACGGCCCGGTCAAGGTCCTCCACGGCATCGACCTCGACATCGGCTCGGGCGAGATCGTGGCCCTCATCGGGCCCAACGGCGCGGGGAAGACATCGACGCTCAACGCCATCGCCGGGCTGCTGCCCCACGCCGGTGAGGTGAAGCTCGACGGGGAGTTGCTCCCGCCGGCGGCCGAGGAGGTCGTCCGCAAGGGCCTGGCGTTGGTGCCCCAGGGTCGGCGGGTGTTCCCGACGATGAGCGTCGAGGAGAACCTGCTGATGGGCGCCTACTGCAAGGGCGCCCGGTGGAAGGGATTCGACGACCGGGTCGCCCCGGTCTACGACATCTTCCCCCGCCTCGGGGAACGGCGCCGCCAGGAGGCCGGGAAGCTGTCCGGCGGCGAGCAGCAGATGCTGGTCATCGGGCGGGCGCTGCTGTCGGAGCCCCAGATCGTGCTCATCGACGAGCTGTCACTGGGGCTGGCGCCGAAGATGGTGCTGACGCTGCTCGAGACCATCCAGCGCTTCAACGCCGAGCGCGGTACGGCCTGTCTCCTGGTTGAACAGGCGGCCACCGCCGCCCTCAAGATCGCCACATCCGCCTACCTGCTGCAGCGCGGCACCGTCGTCTACCACGGCTCGGCCGCCCGGCTGCGCGACGACGTCGACGTGCTGCACAGCGCGTACCTCGGGCAGGGGACGGCCCGCAGGGAATCCGCACTCCGGAGGTGACCGTGAGACGTCTCATGTTGCTGGTCGCAGTGGTGCCGATGGCGCTGCTGTCGTATCTGCCCCGGGTCGAGGCCGGTGCCGAGCTCGGCCCGCCCGCCGACGCCGGCGGGGGCGCTGGCGCCGAAGGGTTCCACGGCTTCGCCGGGTTCGACACCCACACCCAGGCGCAGATCGCGACCCTCACCGGGTTCCTGAACGCCTTCCGGGAAGACAACTCCCTGGTGGGCACGACGTCGGAGATCAACGGTCCGCCGGCCAACTCCCGCAACATCGCCGCCTTCTTCGAGCGGGGCAAGGGCGCCACGTTCGTCTACGGCGTCATCGGCGGCCCGGGCGGCGCCCGGGGCACGCTGCCCGACCCGCCGCCCGGTGAGGCCAACGCCTTCTATCCCACCGACGACCCGCCCTACGAGATGACGTGGTCCGGGCCGATCACCGGCGCCGGGGTCCCCCAGGTCGTCGACAGCCGCTTCCACGCCAAGGCCACCGGCGTCCCCACCGGCCGGGCCGACGGCGCGGTGAGCGCCCTGACCGACCCCGGTTACTTCACCGTCGGGCAGGCGACGGCCGTGTCGCACACCGAACCGGTGGAGGGCGGCGTGGCCGCCGAGGCGGTCTCCGTCGTCCACCAGCTGCAGGTCGGGCCCCTGCTGATCCAGAACATCGTGTCCCGGGCCTACGCCTTCGTCCCCACCAGCGGTGACCCCAAGGGCGTGGCCACCACTGTCATCGACGGCGCCAAGGTCGGCGACACCCCCGTCCAGATCACCGACAAGGGCATCGTCGTGGCCGACAAGACCAACCCGCTCGGTCAGGACAAGGTCAACAAGGCCATGGCCGACGCCGGCTACCCCGAGGTGCAGCTCATCCCCTCGGTGGCCAAGGCCGGTGCCGACGGCAGCTCCATCAGTGCCGCCGCCGGAACGCTGCAGTTCGTCAAGCAGGACGAGAAGTTCGGGGCCTCCAACCCGCAGGGCTTCTCCGGCGGCGGGTTCTCGATCGGCGGCGCCGACGCCGAGGTGTCGACCCGCCGTTGCTCGCCCGACTGCGGCGGGTCGGCCGAATCCGGCGGCACCAGCTCCGGTTCCGACACCGGCACCGGGCCGCTGCCGGGCAACAACTCCGCCTCCGAGCCACCCTCGTCGGGTGGGTCATCGCCGAGCCCGTCGAGCGCCGCCGGCTCGAGCAACTCCGGCTACGGCAGCTACGACAGCGGCAGCCCGGGCTCCGGCCCGTCGGCGGCACTGACCACCGACACCAGCGGCGCCGGCCTCACCGGCTCGACGGGCTCCGGTGCGGGCGGCGCTTCGCTGTCCTCCGGTGCGGGGCTGGGATCGAGCGGCACCGGAGGGTCATCCGGGGACTCCGGGGCCAGCACCTCGGCCACGCCGCCGAGCGCCTCGTCGGGCGGCGGCGCCTCCGAGTCGGCGTCGGCGCCGGTGGCGGTGCGCCAGCAGGCGGCGGTGGCCGTCACCGAGCTCGGCCCGAAGTCGGCCGAATGGCTGCGGGACCTGTACCTGATGGCCGCTCTCGGCCTCGGGATCATCTTCGTCGGACAGCGCCTCGCGCGGGCGTTCTCATAGAAGAAGGAAGACAATGGAGCGACTGAAGCGAGACCACGCCCGCCAGCTGGTGGCCGGCGCCCTGGTGGTGGCGGCCCTGGTGGTGCTGACCATCGGTTACGCCAACATCCGGGACGAGGTCCAGGTGGCGGCGCAGATGCCCTACGTGCTGACGGGCGGGATCGGCGCGCTGATCCTCACCGGGCTCGGCATGGTGGTGCTGCGCTCGCAGGACGACAAGGCCGTCCTCGACCGCCTCGGCGTGCTGGAGGCCACCAACGACGAACTGCGGGAGCGGGTCGACTACCTGACCCAGCTGCTGGAGACCGCGCTGCTGCCCGACGACGTCCCGGCCAAGGCCCAGCCCCACATGGTCTCCCAGACGCGGACCTGACGGTCCGGTAGCGTCCGGGCCGGTGCCTTTCGAGCTCGCCGGCCGCCCGTTCTACGATGCCCGGCCCGCCGACGACGGCGGGCCGGCGCCGTGGACGCTCGATGATCTCTGCGACTTCGCCGCCGCCGCCGGTGACCCCTACGGCGGGCGGCTGGCCGTCGGTCCCGCCGGTGGCGACACGGCGCCGCTCCCGCCGTTCTCGCTGCAGCTGGAGGCCGGTGAGCCACCGGTCTGGGTCGGCCTCGACGGCGGGGAGCTGGCCCGGTGGTCGGCGGCGCTGGAAGGGATCCTGGCCCGGTGGGGCGTCGACGCCGGCGAGACGGTCGGGTTCTACGAGTACGGCTCGTCGCCGCTGGTGCTGCTGTCGGCCGGCAGCTACGTCCCCGGCCTCGACCGCGGGGCGACCGACCGGCTCGGGGCCGACATGTTCTGCAACGACGGCATGGGGAACATGGCGCTGCGGATGGCCGAGGCGATCCGGGTGGTCCGCCCGTCGGCCGTGGTGGTCCGGGCCGACGTCGCCGCGCCCCTGACCGAAGCGCTGGAGATGTCGGGGGTGAGCCTCGGCGAGGTGCTCCGGTGGGTGGCGGTCACCGTGCCCGACGGGGCCCCGTTCCCGGGCGACGTCGCCCGCTGGTCGGAGCGGTGGGGGCTGCCGGTGCGCCGGGTGCTGCGGGGCGACGCCGCCTTCTTCCTGGCCGGCGACTGCCCGGCCTGCGACCTGTTCCACGTCGACGCCGACCTCTACGACCTCGAACCGCTGCCGGGCGGGGAGACGGCCGTCACCACCCGCTTCGCGGCCACCACGCCCGCCGTGCGGTACTGCCTCGGGCCGGCGGAGCCCGTCCCGGCCGGCTGCTCCGAGGAGCCCGACGCCCCGAGGCTGCGGTGGATCTGAGCGCCGCTCCCGGCCACGGCGTCGAGCCGTTCGACGACCTCGACCGCCTCTCCCCCACCGCCCTCGACGGGTGGTGGACCGGCCGGCTGGCCGAGGTGCTGGCCGTGGCGGCCGACGAGCTGGAGTTCCACCGCCGGCGGTTCGCCGCCGCCGGCTTCGACCCGGCGGCGTTCAAGACGCTCGACGACCTGGCCGCCGTACCGCTCATGCGCAAGGCCGACGTCCTGGCCGCCCAGCGGTCCGGCGGGGCACTGGGGGCGGGCATCGAACGGCTGGGACCGACCCCGGGCCGGATCGTCACCATGAGCTCGGGGACGTCGGGGACGAGCTTCCTGCGCTGGCCCCGGGAGTGGCGGGAGACGCAGGGGGCGTCGTCGTTGCGGGCCCACTGGTGGGCCGGGCTGCGGCCGGGTACGCCGTTCCTGCTGGTGGCGCCGGGTTGGCACGTCTACGCCGCGGTGCAGAGCTACATCGTGGAGCGGCTCGGCCTGCCCGGCGTGGTGGTGAGCGGGACGTACCTGCCCCGCTTCTCCGACCGGATCCTGGAGGCGGTGCGCCGCTTCCGGCCCCGCTTCCTCATCCTGTTCCTGCCGATGGTCTTCTCGCTGCTGGCCGAGGCCCGCCGGCAGGGCCTGGCCGCCCCCGACGTCTTCGGCAGCGTGGAGCGCCTCGTGGTCACCGGGGCGCCGATCACCGCCGGGATGCGGGACCACCTCCGGGCGCTGACCGGCGCCGCCCATGTCATCGAGCTGGCCGGTTCGAGCGAGAACCTGCTGGCCGCCGAGTGCGGCGCCGCCCCCGGGCTCCACGTCGTGCCCGACACCTGCCACGTCGAGGTGCGGGCCCCGGCCGGCCAGCGGGGCCCGGTGGTCCACACCACGATGGTCCCCTGGGGGTCGATGTACATCCGCTACGACGGCGGCGACATCGGCACCCTCGACCCCAGGCCATGCCAGTGCGGATTACCCTCCCCCCGGCTCAAGATCCTCGGCCGGGCCGAGCACGAGTTCGTGCTGGCCGGGCGGCGGTGGCTCCCCTACGACGTGCAGGCCGCGCTCGAGGAGGAGATGCCGGAGCTGGCCGGCGCCACCTTCGCCATCACCACCGAGGGGCTGGCCGCCGGCCGCCTGCGCCTCCTCCTCCAGGCGCCGGAGGCGGTGGAGGAGCCGCTCCGGCGCCGCCTCCAGGACCGCTTCGGGGTCGACGTCGAGATCCACTTCCCGAAGTCACTGCCGCTGATGATGAAGGGCGTGACCCCGGTGGTCTCGGAGCGGGAGATCCCCCGGTAGAGCTCAGAATCCGCTGCGGTGACGGAAGGCGCCCTGCTCGTAGCGGGTCAGCGTCTTCGTGATCCGCCCGGAGTAGGCCAGGGCGTCGCCCTCGAAGCGGACGGCGGTCTCGACCCAGTCGTCGCAGTAGTGGCAGTCGCGACAGCCGAGGCGGCAGTCGTACTTGCGCTTGAAGAATTCGATGAACCCGTCCAGCTTCGTGTTGTCGATGCGGACGGGGACGTTGCCGAAGGGTTCCATCTGGTCGAAGCCCAGGATGAGCTGGTTGAGGTCGCCGTCGTGGCGGCGCCCGGCGTAGGCCCGGACCACCCGCTCGACCCAGGGCCGGTCCATCTCCCGGCCGGCCAGCTTGAACTCGTCGTAGCCCATGGCCTCGTAGACGGACAGGTCCTCGGGCCGGATCCAGGGCGACTTGAGCATGAGCCCCGGGTCGCGGGTCTTCTCCGCCGTGCACCACATCAGCGAGTAGTCGACGTAGGCGCCGAGTTGCTGGGCCTTGCCGGAGTGGGAGATGGCCTGGATGTGGAAGTTGCGCAGCGAGCAGTGGAGGAGGCACCCGACGTTGGCCAGCAGCACCAGCCGGCAGGAGATCCGCTTGCGGAGGTCCTTGAGGAGCCGGAAGTCGCGGTTGACGTACTCCGGCAGGTACAGGACGTCGGCGCCGCGGCGATCGAAGTACTCGGCCTTGTCGACCGAGTCGACGCAGGCCGCGGTCGACACCGCCACCTGCAACTCGGGGAAGCGGGCCTTGGCGAAGGCCACCAGGTAGGGGTTGGCCAGCACCACGCCCTGCGCCCCGATGTCGACCAGCCAGCCGAGCCGTTCCACCAGCCAGGCCTGGCCCTCGGAGGTGAACTCCTCGTTGCCGAGGCAGCCGGCGTTGAGGGCATAGAAGAAACCCCGGCCCTGCTCCCCCGCCTTGGCCACGTAGCGGGCCAGCCCGTCGGGGTCGGTGCGGGGCAGCCAGGCGCTCTCCCGCAGGCTCGGATCGTCGGGCAGCGACCCGTAGAGGTGCGTGATCGGAACGTCGGCCACCTCGTCGAGGAACGACTCGTCGAACACGGCGGGGACGACCAGGGGCACCGGCCGACCGTACCACGCTCCGCGACCAGGTAATCGGGCCCCGGCCGCCCCGGGTCGGGCAGGTAACTGTTGCCCTTGAAGCCCGTCCCCGAGGTCGGTAGCGTCCCGCGTCGCTTTCCGGAAGGTGACGAACGAAAAGGGGGCGCCCGATGGCGGTCACGGAGCAGGGAACCGGAACGGGGACGGGTAGCGGCAACGCATCGGAACAGCTCCGCAAAGCGTTCGAAGAGGGCCCCACCGCATTCGAGCTGCTGCGGGGCATGCGGACCCGCCGGGTCGGGCTCGGCTACCGGATCGACTCCGGGACGACCGAGAAGCACCCGGTCACGGGCCGGGAGATGTCGCAGATGGAAGGCCCGATGAAGTTCGTCTCCAAGAAGGAGCCGATTTCCATCAGCGAGGTCGAGGAGGCCCTGCTGGCCTGGGCCGCCTGCGGCCTCAACGGCATCGCCGCCTGGGACATCTCGCTCGACGGCGGCTTCCACGAGCTCGTCGACATCGCCGGGCGCACCGCCTCCGCCCCCGGCAACTCCTGGGCTCACGATCTCCTGATCATCAACGACGACGGCGCCTTCATCTACAACCCCGGCAAGAACGTCACCAACACGGTCGAGATGGCGCTCAACGGCCACGCCGAGGCCGGCCGCTACGACAAGGTGCTGGAGTGGTACCGGGCGGGCTGCACGCAGATCCTCGACGAGCGGCCCGACATCGACTTCATGACCCGGATCCCGGGCGTCCACAACGCCACGCTCATGGGCCCCTACCAGTACAACATCAACCGGCCCGGCACGAGCTGGATGATCCCCATCACCGACGCCGGCAAGCTGAACAACGCCCTCGTCAACTTCCACGACGCCTGGCACATGTACATGATCGACGAGTGGAACGGCGGCCGCCCGGCCGGCGTCGAGCAGTGGATCGGCGAGGGCAAGCTGGAGCTGCCCATCCCCATCGCCGCCGAGGAGCAGCTGATCTTCCAGGTCGAGATGTACCCGGCCGGGATCATGGTCCAGAACATCAAGATGGGCTGCGAGGCCCTCGGCCTCGGCCACTGGAACTTCTGCGGGTTCAACCCCGACATCCTCTTCGGGGCCATGCCCGACCTGACCCGGGGCCTCGGCTTCCAGGTCGAGCCGCCCAACCCCAAGGCGCCGATCTCCACCGGCCAGCTCAAGGTCTACGGCATCGAGGGCGTGAAGACCGCCACCTACTGCCCGTCGCCGCAGTACCCGACGGCCGAGTCGCTCGTCGAGCAGTGGTTCGAGGAGAAGTACGGCGAGGGCCAGTGGGGCGACCCCGGCCCGAACAACCTGCTCCGTTCGGCCCACGGCGGCGGCCCCTGGAAGGACGACAGCTACGTCGACGGCATCCTCAACCACCCCCGGCACAAGCCGGAGCCGTGGGTCAAGGAGGCCACCATCGCCTACGTCCAGTACTGCATGGACAACTTCGGCCAGTGGCCGGTGACCTACAACCCGATGCAGGCCCACTTCGGCGTCGTCGTCCACCACCTCGACACCGACTTCTACGACGAGCACTACCGGCCGGGCTACCTCAACGAGCGCCACCGCAACCACTTCAACAACTGGCACGGCGGTCGCCATCCGGAGACCAACGGCCACTGATCCGCGACCAACAGGCGGTCACACGGGCCCCGCTTCCCAAAAGGGAGCGGGGCCCGACCGCGGTCAGCGGACGAAGTACAGCCCGGTCGGGTCGACCTGCCCCAGCATCCGGGACCGGAGCCAGGTCCCGGAGAGCTCGCCGCCGGCCGGTGCCAGTGCCGACTTCACGCCGATCTCGGCCTCCTCCACCGCGTCCCAGCCGATGGTCAGCTCGCCGCCGCCGTCGGGGTCGAGGGGGCGGGTGTCGACGTTGGGCAGCGGGATCCCGACGGCGTCGTCGAGGTACCAGGTCGGGTGGCTGCCCAGCACCGGGCCGAGGTCGTTGCGGCCGTAGAGGGTGAGGACGGGCGTGCCGAGCCGCCGGGCCAGCCGCCGCCGGCGGGCGGGGCTGAACGGGCCCTCGATCCCGAGGATGGCGCCGACGCCGGCCCGCACGTCGCGCAGCGCCGGAGTGGCCCCGGCGTAGCGGGCGTCGGCGGCGGCGAAGCTGCCGGCCAGATAGTCGACCCGCTCGGGATGGCCGGCCCAGTCCGGTGTCCAGGCGGCCCGGATCGTCGTGGCCTTGTGCCAGGCGGCCAGCACCACGGCCAGACCGAGCCACCCGGTGGGGGGCTCGAGGAGGACGACCTCGGCGCCGGGCTCGAAGATGTAGAACGAGCTGAAGGCGACAGCGGTCGCCACCAGCGTCTTGTGGTTGTGGGCCACCTCGCCGGTGGCGTCGGGGTTCGGCAGCACGAGCACCGGCGCCCGGAGGTTGGCCTTGCCGAACGTGACGGGCTCGGTGGCCAGCAGCTTGTGGGCGGTCTCCACCGGGACGCCGGGCGGCGCGTGGGCCAGGACCCGGGCGATCACGAGATCGGGAGCGAAGTCGGCCAGCGTCTCGAACGGCACCGGCCCGGAGGCGACGAAGGCCAGCCGGTCGGCTTCCCAGGCCCCGAAGGCGCAGGCCGCCTGCGCGACCGGGTCGTCGAGGATGATGGCGACCCGTCCGCCGTCACCGACCCGTTCGGCGATCCCGGCCCCGGCGCGGCGAACGAGATCCGAGAGTTCGGCGAAGGTCACCGACCGTCCCGGGGTGACGAGCGCGGCACGGTCGGGGTCCGACTTGGCCGAACGGTGCACGGTGAACTGCGGCGCCCGCTCCAGGGGCACGTGGGCGTGGCGGGCCGTCATCTCCGGCCAGTAGGCCGACAGCAGCCCGAGCGCCCCCTTGCCCATTGCTACAGCCCGCTCTTGAACATGGAGCCGCCCAGCACGGCGAGGAGGCCGATGGTGACGTTGACGTAGTTCATGCGCTCCTGCCAGGCCGACACCTTCTCCTGGGCGGCCCGGCGCTCCTCCAGCGCCCGCAGCCCGGCGGTGAAGGGCAGCTTCTTGGCCAGGACCCGTTCGTACCAGACCAGCGACAGCGTGCCGGTGATGACGAGGACGAACCAGCTGACGAACATGAGCCAGATGCGGGAGCCGTACTTCGTCGACACGAACGACCACTTGAAGAAATGGCTCATGAAGTGGTTGTAGCTGAGCCGCAGGAAGCCGGTGACGCCGAGCAGCACCAGGCTGACCGGGCCGGCGATGCGCAGCCCGGCGCCGATCTTGTCCCCCACCGTCGCCGCCTGGGCGGGGGGGATCCGCTTCAGGGCCGGCCCGAGGATGAAGGCGTTGAAGAACATCGAACCGACCAGGACGATGGCCGAGTAGATGTGCACCACCAGCGCCCACTTGTAGACGATGCTCATGTCCGCTGCTCAGCTGACCGCGTATCGGGGGGACACCCCCCGACCCCCGGGTCCGGCGCGGGGTCGAGCTGCTCCAGCCCGCTGCCGAGGTCGACGCCGAGCACGGCGGGGAAATTGGGCCAGGCGCAGACGAAGCGGGCCGGCTCGTCGTGGGGGTTGTGGTGGCAGAGGGTGACGCCGGGCTCCCGGACGGGGATGGCCAGGGCGTCGCCCGCCTCCCACTCGAAGCGCTCGCCGTCGACCTCGGTCACGCCCCGGCCCTCCAGGAAGACGATCATCTCGCCGCCCTGCCAGCGGTAGCGGCCCGAACGGCTCTGCGGCGGGATCTCCTGGACGTACATCCCCAGCGTGCGCAGCGCCCGGTCGTCGAGGTCGGGATGGAGGTACCACCGCAGCCGCCCCTGGGGCGTGTCCTCCCAGGGTTGGGCGTCGCCGTCGACGACCAGCGTCGCCTCGGCCCGGCGGGCCCGTTCGGCGTCGCGTCGGGCCAGCAGCGACTCGTAGAGCGTCACTGCCCGTCCTCCTCGTACTCGGGATGGTTCTGGCGCTGCTCGTAGCCGTTGCCCATGGCGTCGAGCCAGGGGTTGAAGGCGAAGGCGATCCACTCGCAGGGTTCGTCCCCGAGGTTGAAGTGCTGGTGCTCCACCCCGCCCGGTTCGACCGGCAGCAGGATGACGTCACCGGCCTTCCAGTCGACGCGCCGGCCGTCGACGACGGTGTAGCCCCGCCCCTTGGTGACGAACAGGGCCAGGCCGCCCTGATGGACGTGGACGCCGCTGTGGGCGTGGATCTCATGGCGGAAGCAGATCCAGTCGGGGTTGGCCAGGTCGGTCCGCCCCAGGTGGGCGTAGAAGCGGCAGCGGCCCTGCCGGTTGAGCTCCCAGGACTGCTCCGAGCCCTTGATGTGGATCACGCCCTTGGCCGCCCGCTCCCGGCGTGTCTCCCACCGGCCGAGCACGGAGGCCAGCCCCACGTCCCGTTCGTCGCTCACTCCCCCTCCTTGATTCGGGGCGAAGGCTATCGTCAGTCGCCATGACCGACACCGCCATGGCGTTCGACATCTTCAACCCCGCGTTCAAGGTCGACCCCTACCCGACCTACCGCCGGCTGCGGGCCGAGCAACCGGTCGTCATCGACGCCCAGGCGCCGATCTGCTGGCTGTTCCGCCACGCCGACTGCGAGGAGGCGCTGCGCGATCCCCGCCTCGGCAGCCCGCTCGGCTCGCCCGAGGTGCTGGCCCGCAAGCTCGGCGACGGCGCCGCCGCCTGCTACATCGGCACCGGCATGCTGGCCCAGAACCCGCCCCAGCACACCCGGCTGCGGCGGGCGGTGTCGAAGGCCTTCACCGCCAAGGCGGTCGAGGCCATGCGGGAGCAGGTCGTGGCCAAGGTCAACGGCCTCCTCGACGAGGTGACGGCCGGGGGCCGCAAGGAGTTCGACCTGGCCAACGAGGTCGCCTACCGCATCCCGATCACCGTGGTGTGCGGGATGCTGGGCGTGCCGGCCGAGCACCACGACCGGTTCCGTAGCCTCATCGAGGAGAACGCCGCCGTCGTCGAGCCGATGCCGACGCCGGAGCAGGTCACCATGGCCGACAAGGCCAGCGCCGAGCTCATGGACCTCGTCGCCGGCCTGGCCGCCGAGCGGCGGGTCGAACCCCGCCACGACCTACTGTCGGTGCTGGTGGCGCAGCAGGACGAGGACGGGGGGCTCACCGATCTGGAGCTCGTGGCCAACGTCAGCCTCCTGATCGCCGCCGGGTTCTGCTCCACCATGCAGCTGATCGGCAACACCGTCTACGAGCTGCTGCGCCACCCGGGCCAGTTCGACCTCGTCCGGGCCGACCCGGCCGCCGCCGGGGGGGCGGTGGAGGAGACGCTGCGCTTCCAGCCGCCGGTGATGAGCTGGCCCCGGTCGGTGCTCGAGCCGGTCGCGTTCGGCGGCCGGGAGGTGCCGGTGGGGTGGGCGGTGATCTCGGTCATCGGCTCGGCCAACCGCGACGAGACGGTCTTCGAGCGGCCCGACGAGTTCGACATCACCCGCCCGTCCCCGAAGCACCTGACCTTCGGCGGTGCCGTGCACCACTGCCTCGGAGCGCCGCTGGCCCGCATGGAGGCGGAGCTGGCGGTGCGGACGATCGTGACCCGCTTCCCCGACCTCCGCCTGGCGGTCGACGAGGTCGAGTGGCTCGACAACTTCAACGTCCGGGGCCTGAAGGAGCTCCCGGTCTCGGTGTAGCCGGCGCGGTCAGCGCTTGCGCCGGCGGAACCAGACGCCGGCGCCCACGAGCAGCACGGCGGCCGGGACGGCGCCGATCGAGCCGATCCCCATCGTGCGGCGCCGCGACGGCGTGAGCACGAGACGCCGCAGGTCGGGGTCGACCCCCGGGATGGCGATCAGGTCCTCCTCCTGGGCCAGCCAGTTGAGGCTGTTGGCCAGCAGCCGGGCGTTCGCCAGCCTGTCCAGGAATGCGTTTGATGCCCAGTCGGCGTCGGTGAAGACCAGGAGCCGGGAGCGGGCGATGCTGGCCCCGCCGCCCGGCAGCCGGGTCTCGCCGCCGGCCTTGGCCTCGGAGCGGTCGGCCGCCCCGGCCAGCACGACCGGCCCGCCCCGGTCGCCCTTGTCGGGCTCGTACCGGGCCGGGGTGGCCGACGGGTTCACCTCCAGCCACGACTGGTCGCTCGACTGCAGCACCCGGGCCACGGACAGGCCGGTGTCCTCGCTGGCGGCCGTGGTGATCCCCCCGGCCGTCACCAGCGCCGCCTGGTCGACGCCCTTCGACACCGGCGACTCGGTCGGGAAGTCGTTGACCAGCAACGAGGTCGGGTCGCCGGCCTGGGCCCGGGGCGGGTCGAAGACCACTCCGGGGAGGAGCCGGAGCCCCCAGCGGGTGGTGATGGCGTCGAGGTCCGGCCCGCCCGGCTCGGCCAGGATCAGCATCTTGCCGTTGCGGTCCAGGAAGTCGTTGATCAGCTGGACCTCGGCCGGCAGCAGGGCCGCGGTCGGGCCGGCCATGACCAGGATCGTGCACTCGGGCGGGATCGCCTTGGCCACCGTGAGGTCGAGCCCCTTCGTCTCGATCCCGTTGCGCTCAGCGGCCAGGCGGGCCAGCTGGAAGCCCTGCGGGGCCTCGCTGTCGAGGCGGCGCTCGCCGTTGCCCTCCAGGCCGCACAGCGTCTGGGGTTGGGGCCGGGCCAGGCGCTGGAGGGCGCTGGTGATGGTCTGCTCGAGGACGGGCGCCACCACCTCCTTGCGGTCGCCGATCTCGACGGCGACCTCACCGTCGTCCTCCACGCCGAGCCGCAGCGCCTCCCCCTGGGCCTTGGCGAAGTCGAGCACCCGGGTGTGGATGTTGTCGTTGACCCGGCGGAACTGGGTCAGCAGCACCGCGGCGTCGCGGGCCTGGGGGGTGTTCTCCGGGGCGAAGGCGGTCACCACCGACCTCTGCTTGACGTTGCGCAGCACGTCCTTCGACTGCCCGGACAGCGTGAAGCGGTGGCTGGCGGTGAAGTCGACCCGGGCGCTGGCCGGCACCGGCACGAGGTTGACGAGCAGCGTGGCGGCCAGCGTCAGGGCCGGGACGGCCGCCGCCCGCAGCCGCCCGCCCCGCTGGGCCGTGACGCCCCGGCGCCGCATGGTCTGCCAGGCCGCCGCCACCACCAGCGGGGCGGCGACGGCGGTCACGAAGTACACGGCGTCGTCGAGGCCGGGAGCGCCCCGGGCGAAGCTCTCCAGGTGGGGTTGGAAGGAGAAACCGTGGAAGGCCGGGACGTTGTTGGCCAGCTGGGCCACGACGAGAACGGCGAAGCCGCCGAGCCCGGCGGCGACCGCTGTCGGGGTCAGGGCGCTGGCCATCGTGCCGATGGCGCAGAAGAAGCCGACCATGAGCAGCGCCCCGAGGTAGGAAGCGACGAGCGGCGGCCAGTCGGGCGCGCCCCAGGCCGCCAGGAAGGCGCAGTAGACCAGCGTGGGGACCAGCAGCAGCACGAAGAAGCCCACGGCCGCCAGCCACTTCCCGACCACCAGGGCGACGGGGCTGATGGGGCGGGCCAGCAGGATGTCGAGGTGGCGGCTGCGCCACTCCTCGGCCACCAGCCGGCTGGTGACGATCGGGGCGGTGACGATGAGGACGAAGGCCAGGTTGGGGAACCAGAACCGGAGGCTGGCCTCCCGGGAACCGTCGGCCACCACGAAGAAGATCGTGCCGGTCAGCACCAGGAAGATCGTGGCCATGCCGTAGGCCCAGGGCGCCACGAGGTAGGCCCGCAACTCGCGGCGGGCGATCCGGAGCGTTCCCTGGAGAGACTTCACGGGGTGACGCCGGCCACCGCGGCCAGGAACGCCGCTTCCAGGTCGTCCCGGGCCGGGCCGAGGAACCGGAGCTTCCAGCCCCGGCCGCAGATTTCGGCGGCGATGACCTCGGCCACCGCCGGCCCGCTGACCGTGCAGACATCCCCGTCAACCGCCGAGACACCGGGGATGCCCAGGAGTGCAGCCCGCACCTCGGCCGGCGGGGCCCCGGCCACCTCGACGCGCAACCGGTTGGCGGTGACCGCCGCGCCGGTCGGCCGGTCGAGGACGATGCGGCCGCCGTCGATCACCACCACCCGGTCGCACACCGCCTGGGCCTCGGCCAGGAGGTGGGTGGAGAACACGATCGACGACTTCTTCTTCAGGTCGCCGAGCAGCGTCCGCAACCCGACCATCTGGCGGGGGTCGAGCCCTTCCGACGGCTCGTCGAGCAGCAGGACGTCAGGGCCGTGCACGAGGGCGCCGGCCAGCGCCACCCGCTGCCGCTGCCCCTTGGACAGCCGGCCGACGATCCGGCCGGCGAGGTTCTCCGCTCCGACCCGTTCCAGCGCCTCGGCCGCCGCCGCCTTCCGCCGGCCCCGGGGCACCCCCGACAGCGCGGCCAGGTACGTGACGTACTGCAGGGCGATGTCGTCGCCGTAGAGCGGCGGGTCCTCCGGCAGGTACCCGATCCGGGCCCGGACGGAGGCGGCCACGGCCGGATCGCCGCCGCCGAGATCGACGGTCCCGGCCGAGCCCGGCAGGAGCCCGGCCAGGCGCCGCAGCAGGGTCGTCTTCCCCGCCCCGTTGGGCCCCAGCAGACCGAGGATCTCACCGGAGCGGAGGTCGAGGTCGACGCCGTCGACCGCGGTGCGCGGCCCGTACCGCATCACGATCCCCCTGGCGGCCAACATGCTGGGGGATCTTAGGGATCGAGGGCGTCGTCGAGGGCTTCGCGGCTCCACCCGCCGTGCCCGTCGAACCAGGCCTCGAAGCCGGCCGGGAGATCACCGACGGCGCCGAGCTCCGGCCGGTCGGCCACCACGTGGGCCAGGTGGACGATCGTGAGGTCGCCCATGTCGACGGCCGGGTCGTCCAGGAACTGCCACTCCCCCTCCTCGTCGTGGACGACACCGAGCACGGCCGCGCCGTCGAAGGCCACGGCCTTGGTCGTCAGCACCAGCGCGTCGGGCGAGACGGGGAAGGGCCAGCCGGCCGGGGCGGGGGCGGCGGTCACCCGGTCCCAGAGCCAGGGCTGGGCGCCCAGGCAGTCCTCGGCGCAGCCCGGCTCCCAGGGCAGGACGCCGGCCCGGTCGGCCCACACGAGCTGGAGCATGGGGACGGGCTGGCCGCGGTAGAAGGCCAGGGCGGGGCCGAAGAGGTGGCGGTGCCAGCTGGCCAGCGCCGGGCGGGGGAAGACCTCCTGGGAGCCGAGGACGTCGTCGCTCTGACGGTCGGGGTGCAGCATCCGGCCCGCCTCCACCTCCCCGCCGACGGTGTCGAGCCAGCGGGCCATTTCCGTCTCGTCCCGGCCGAAGACCGACACCTCGGCGTGGGAGAAGCTGTGCCACAGCCCGACGGTGTAGGCGTAGGCGGGACGGCGTCCCTCGGCCGGCACCGACACGACGCCCCACCCCCGGCGGGCGACGCGACCGGCCAGCCCGTCCTCCGACGGTGGAAGGCCGCACAGCTGGCAGTGGCATTCCCGCATCGCTCCAGTGTGACGTTGCCCGGGATTCAAGAGTGGGCACTAGCCTGTCCGGCCATGTCCTCCGTCGCTGCCTTCGACCCCCAGGACGTTCTCCGGGCTCCGCTGCCGGAGCTGATGGCGGAGGCGGCCCGACGCCGCGATGCCGCCCACGGCGACCGCGTCACGTTCTCCCCCAAGGTGTTCATCCCGCTCACCATGCTCTGCCGCGACCGCTGCGGGTACTGCACCTTCGCCAAGCCGCCGGCCCGCCTCGATTCGCCGTACCTGGAGCTCGACGAGGTGCTGGCCATCGCCCGGGCCGGGCGGGCGGCCGGCTGCTGGGAGGCGCTGTTCACCCTGGGCGAGGCGCCGGAGGAGCGCTATCCCGCCGCCGCCGGGTGGCTGGCCGCCCACGGCTACACCACGACCGTCGACTACCTCGTGGCGGCGGCGGGCGCCGTCCTGACCGAGACCGGCCTGCTGCCCCACGCCAACGCCGGCGCCCTCGCCGGGTGCGACCTCGAGCGCCTGCGGGCCGTCTCGCCGTCGCAGGGGATGATGCTGGAGTCGCTGGCCGCCCGCCTCGGCGAGCCCGGCGGGCCCCACTTCCGGGCCCCCGACAAGACGCCGGAGCGGCGCCTGGCCACGCTGGAGGCGGCCGGCGAGGCCCGCATCCCGTTCACCACCGGCCTCCTGGTCGGCTTCGGCGAGACCCGGCAGGAGCGGGTCGAGACGTTGCTGGCGATCGGGGCCGCCCACCGGCGCCACGGCCACGTCCAGGAGGTGATCGTCCAGAACTTCCTGCCCAAGCCGGGGACGGGCATGGCCCACGACCCGGCCTGCCCGCAGGACGAGATGCTCTGGACGACGGCCGTGGCCCGGCTGCTGCTCGACCCGGCCATCCACCTCCAGGCGCCGCCCAACCTGGCCTCCGACCTCGGCGCCCTCGTCGCCGCCGGCATCGACGACTGGGGCGGCGTGTCGCCCGTCACGCCCGACCACGTCAACCCCGAGCGGCCCTGGCCCGAGCTCGAACGGCTCCGCCTGGCCACCGAGGCGGCCGGCAAGGTGCTGGCGCCGCGGCTCACCGTCTACCCCGAATACGTCACGCAGCCCGACGAGTGGCTCCACCCCGACGTGCGGTTCGCGGTCCTGTGCGCCTCCGACGGCGAGGGCCTGGCCCGGGAGGGGACCTGGTCGGCCGGAGGCCACGAACCGACGCTCGATCTCCTCGGCCGCTCCGGGGCGCCCCACTCCGGCGGGCCGGTCGGCGAGGTGATCGCCGGCGTGGAGCTCGGCCAGCAGGTGGGCGTGGACGAGATCGTCACCCTCCTCGGCGCCCGGGGCCCGGAGCTGACCGCCGTCTGCGAGCTGGCCGACGACCTGCGCCGGCGGGCGGTGGGCGACGTCGTCACCTTCGTGCGGAACCGCAACATCAACTACACCAACGTCTGCACGTTCAAGTGCCGGTTCTGCGCCTTCTCCAAGGGCCCGCTGTCGCTCAACCTGCGGGGCGACCCCTACCTCCTCGACTTCGACGAGATCCAGCGCCGGGTCGTCGAGGCCGTCGACTGCGGTGCCACCGAGGTCTGCCTCCAGGGCGGCATCCACCCCAGCTTCGACGGCGACTACTACCTCGACGTGACCCGGGCGGTGAAGGCCGTCGCCCCCCAGATCCACGTCCACGGCTTCACCGCCCTCGAGGTCTTCGAAGGGGCGCGCCGCCTCGGCATGGGCCTCCCCGAGTACCTGGCCCGCCTCAAGGCGGCCGGCCTGGCCACCCTGCCCGGCACGGCGGCCGAGATCCTCGACGACGAGGTGCGGGCCGTCATCTGCCCCGACAAGGTCACCACCGACGAATGGCTCGAGGTCCACCGGGTGGCCCACTCGATCGGCCTGCGCTCCAACGTGACGATCATGTTCGGCCACGTCGAGCGGCCGGTCCACGTGGCCCGCCACCTGGTGCGGGCCCGCGCCCTGCAGGCCGAGACGGGCGGGTTCACCGAGGTCGTCCCGCTCCCCTTCGTGCACATGGCCAGCCCGATCTTCCTCCAGCGCAAGGCCCGGCCCGGCCCCACGTTCCGGGAGGCCCTGCTCATCCACGCCGTGTCCCGCGTCGCCATGACCGGCCTCATCGACAACATCCAGTGCTCCTGGGTGAAGCTGGGCCTCGAGGGCGCCCGCCAGTCGCTGCGGGCCGGCTGCAACGACCTCGGCGGCACGCTGATGAACGAGAACATCTCCCGGGCCGCCGGGGCCGAGCACGGCCAGGGCGTCGAGGAGGAGGACCTGGCCGCCGTCGTCGCCCCCCTCGGCCGCCCGCTGGAGCAGCGGACCACCCTCTACGGCCGGGTCCGCACGGTCGGTCGCCGGCTGCCCCCCACACCGGTGACCATCGGAGCCCGTCCCTAGGATTACGGGTTCTCTTACGGGTTTTGGCCCCGCGCCCAGGGGAGCGTCTTGACGGGTGCGCGAGGCCTTCCCTACGTTGCCGTTCCGGCCGCGTATCGCAGTTCGACAGGGGGTGGTGATCGGCATGGCTCGAGCGCAGGGCCCCATCGAGCAGACGATCCGTAAGCGGGTCGCCGATCACCCGGATGCCACCTGGCTCAAGTGGAAGGACGAGGAGGTCCCCTGGCGGGACGTGCTGTCCTACGCCCAGCGGGCCGCCAACGGGCTGCTCGAGCTCGGCGTGCGGCCGGGCGAGAAGGTGGCCCTGCTGCTACCGAACCGGCCCGAATTCCTCTGGGCCCACCTGGGCATCATCTTCATCGGCGCCCACTCGGTGCCGGTCAACACGTCGCAGCGGGGGGCGACGCTGGCCCACATCCTCTCCGACTCCGACGCGGTGTGCGCCGTCGTCCACGAGGACCTGCGCGACACCCTCCTCTCGGTGCGCGATGGCTGCCCCGAGCTGCGCACGGCGGTGGTGCTCGACGGCAAGCCGGGCGAGGGCATCGACTGGGACTTCGACCGTCTGATGGACGGCGCCGACACAGAGCCCCAGATCGATCTCGACGAGCCGAGCGGCGGCGTCGGGATGATGTACACGTCGGGCACCACGGGCCCGCCCAAGGGGGTGGTGGCCACCAAGTACGACACCAGCCCGGTGGGGATCATCCTCGGCGCCACCGGCGTGCAGCCGGGCGAGACGATGTACACCCCGCTGCCCCTGTTCCACGGGAACGCGTTGCTCGTGTCGTTCCTCGGTTCGATATTGCTCGACGCCAAGCTCGCCCTCGCCGAGAAGTTCTCCGCCTCTCGCTTCTGGGACGACTGCCGACGGTACGGCGCCGTTGAGTTCAACACCCTGGGCGGCATGATCTCGATCCTGCTCAAGCAGCCGGAGAAGGGCAACGACGCCGACAACCCCGTCCGCACGGTTCTGTCGGCGGCGGCGCCGCCCGACCGGTGGCGCGAGTTCGAGCAGCGCTTCGGGCTGAAGATCGTCGAGTTCTACGGCATGGTCGACTCCCCCGGCTTCCTCCTCAACGCCGACGGGATCGTCGGTTCGATGGGCAAGCCGATCGCCAGTATCGACTTCGCCATCATGGACGACGACGGCAACCCGCTCCCGGCCCGCGAGGTCGGCGAGATCTGCTTCCGCCACCCGCTGGGCCAGATGACGCACTACCACAAGCTGCCCGACGCCACCGCCGAGGCCTACCGGGGCGGGTGGTTCCACTCCGGCGACCTCGGCGTCGTCGACGACGAGGGCTGGTGGTACTACAAGGGCCGCAAGAAGGAGTCGATGCGCCGCCTGGGCGAGAACATCTCCGCCTGGGAGATCGAGACCGTCATCAACCAGCACCCCGACGTGCTCGAGAGCGGCGCCCACGCCGTGAGGTCGGAGCTCGGCGAAGACGAGGTGAAGGTCGTCATCGTGGCCCAGCCCGGCGCCGTCCCGAAGCCGGAGTCGATCCTCGACTTCTGCAAGGGGAAGATGGCCCACTACGCCGTTCCCCGCTACGTCCAGTTCGTCACCGCGCTGCCCAAGACCGAGACCCACCGCATCCAGTACGCCACCCTCAAGGCCGCCGGCATCACCGGCGACACGTGGGACCGGGAAGCAGCCGGGTACAAGGTCGAGAAGGTCTGAGGACCAGGAGACCCCCCATGCGTGACGTCTTCATCGCCGGGACGGGCATGACCGCCTTCGGCAAGTTCATGGATTCCAGCGTCCGCAAGCTGGCCGAGGAGGCCACCGCCGACGCGCTGCGCGACGCCCAGGCCACGCCCGGCGACGTGGAGATGGCCTTCTTCTCCAACGCCACGGCCGGGATCCTCACCGGCCAGGAAATGATCCGCGGCCAGGTGGCGCTGCGCAACACCGGTGTCCTCGGCGTGCCGATCGTCAACGTGGAGAACGCCTGCGCCTCGGCGTCCAGCGCCTTCTGGCTGGCCCACATGGCCGTCGCCTCGGGGCAGGCCGACATCGTCCTGGCCATCGGGTCGGAGAAGCTCACCCATCCCGACAAGATGCGCAGCTTCGCCGCCATCGGCACCGCCGTCGACCTCGACAACCTGGTCGCCGCCCGGGAGTCGCTGACCCGCACCCTGCTGGGAACGGGCGCCGCCGCCGGGCCCGACGCCGCGTCGCCGGTGCCGGTGAGCGCCGAGGTGATGCCGGAGAAGGAAGGGGGCGGGGGCAAGTCGCCCTTCATGGACGTCTACGCCGGGATGACCCGCCACTACATGGAGCGCAGCGGCGCCACCCCGGAGGACTTCGCCCGGATCGCGGTCAAGAACCAGGGCAACGGCAAGCTCAACCCCAAGGCCCAGTACGGCGGTGACATCACCGTCGAGGAGGTCCTGGCCAGCCGGGCCATCTCCGGGCCGCTGACGCTGCTCATGTGCTCCCCCATCGGCGACGGGTCGGCCGCCGTCGTGCTGTGCTCCGAGGAGGCCGCCCGCCGCCTCGGCGCCGACACGGTGCGGGTGCGGGCCACGGCGCTGGTGTCGGGCCGGGACCGCACGCCCGACGAGCCCGGGGCGGTGGAGCGGGCCGTGGCCAAGGCCTACGAGATGGCCGGGGTGGGGCCGGAGGACCTCGACGTGCTCGAGGTCCACGACGCCGCCGCCCCCGCCGAGCTCATGATCTACGAGGAGCTGGGCCTGTGCGGGCCGGGCGAGGGCCCGAAGCTGCTGGCCTCGGGCGAGACGGCCCTGGGGGGGCGGATCCCGGTCAACCCCAGCGGTGGGCTGCTGGCCAAGGGCCATCCGATCGGCGCCACCGGCTGCGCCCAGCTGGTGGAGCTGGCCGACCAGCTCCGGGGCCGGTGCGGCGCCCGGCAGGTGGAGGGCGCCCGGGTGGCGCTGGCCGAGAACGGCGGCGGGTTCCTCGGCACCGACCCCGCCGCCCTCGTCATCACGGTGCTGTCCAGGTAGTGCGGTTGTCGGAGTAGACGGAGCGAAGGAGAAACTGATGGAACTCATGCAGGTGATGGGCAACCGGCGCAGCATCCGCTACTTCGAGCCGGACAAGCCGGTGGAGAAGGAAAAGGTCCAGGTGATGCTGGAGGCCATGAACCGGGCCTCCCGGGCCGTCAACGCCGACTTCGTCAAGGTGGTCGTCGTCTACCGCGACGAGCTCGACCCCGACGTGCTGCAGCAGCTGAAGACCCCGACCACCACGGCCGAGATCGACATGGCGCCCGTCCACATGTTCTGCTACCTCGATCTGTCCTACACCGACGGCGCCCAGGGCCGGCTCAAGGAGCTCGTGCAGCTCGGGGCCCTCAACGCCAGCCACGGCTGGTCCGAGGCCTACGTCGACGAGGTCGTGTGGGCCACCGTCCTCAAGCCCATCGCCTCCGACCCCGGCATCCTGTCCTACATCGGCGCCATCGACGCCGGCGTGGCCATCAACCAGGGCATGCTGGCCGCCGTCGACCAGGGCCTCGGTGTCTGCCTCCACGCCTTCAACACCGAGATCGCCAAGACGGCGCTCGGGATCCCCGACCACTGGCTGCCGCTGCACCTGCTCCTGGTCGGCTACCCGGCCGAGGACCCGCTCACCGGCGGGCAGCGGCCCCGGCGGTCGCTGTCGTCGCAGTTCTTCGTCGGCAACGCCTCGACGCCGTGGCAGGAGATCCCCGAGGTCACCGAGCAGTGCAAGAAGACGGGCCTGATCCAGAACCCGGTCGACGCCGCCAAGCGCCGGGCCGAGGTCCGGGCGCTGGCGCAGCGCTTCGGTCTGCCGGAGTGATGGCCCCAACCGACATCAGGAACGACCCCGCCGTCGTGCGCTGGTTCGACAGCGCCCACCTCGAGGAGCTCACGCCCGAGGAACAGACGCATCGCCTGGCGCTGCTGGCCGACTTCTGCGACCACGCCGGCCAGCAGCCCGGTGAGCTCGCCGCCGGCGTCCTGCGCACCACCAAGGACGGCGATACGGCCATCTCGGCCAAGAGACGCACGGCCATGAACACCAGCATCGACGAGTTCGTCGACAAGTCCGGCTTCAGCGGCAAAGAGGCCGTCATCAACGGCAACATCATCCGCAGCTTCCTGGTCCACAACGGGATCTTCATCCAGGGCCGGGCCTGGCGGGGCTGACCCCCGCCGGAACATCTCCACGAAGAGCGAGACCCGGGTGTCTGGGGGGGCGCCCGGGTCTCGCCGCGCCCCACTCGGGACCCGGCAGCATGCGCTACCTCTGGAGGTCCGCCCGAGCGTAAAACCCGCACCCAGTGAGGGTTTCACGCTCGGGCTGTCGCCCTGACTTGCCGATTGCGGACGGGTCACGTGGTGGCGAGGTCGTCGTCGCCCGACAGGCCCTCGACGAACCGGGCATGGTCCTCCCGGTTCAGCACGTCGTCCACCAACCGGCGCCCTTCCCCCCTGGGGACGGTGAGCACCCGGGAGAAGTGGAAGGACGAGATGTGGAAGCCCTCGTTGAGGTAGCGGCGGTGTGCGTCGTGCCGGAAGGGGGCGGAGTCGAGGTGGATCTGGGCGCAGCCGAGGCGGCGGGCCTCGGCCAGGACCCACTCCAGGAGCCGGTGGGCGTGGCCCCGGCCCCGGTGGGTCTCCACGGTGACGAGGTCGTCGATGTAGAGCTCGTCGCCCCAGGCCAGCGTGTGGAGGCGCCGGAACCCGGTGACGGCCACCGGCTCGCCGGCGCCGGCGGTGGCGAAGGAGCCGACGAGGCGGTAGCCCTCGGGGCGCTGGGCGCCGTTGACCCGCTCGACGAACTCCTCCACCGAGGCCAGGTGGGGCCGCAGCTCCCGCATCGGGGCGAAGGCCAGGTGCGTCTCGTCGGTGGTCAGCTCCCGCTCCCCCGTCACTGCGGTTTCCTCAGCCGGTCGATGGCCCGGCGGTCCTTCTTCGTCGGGCGGCCGGCGCCGGGGTCGCGGGCGAAGTCGAGGTACCACTCCTTGGGCGGGGGCGGCGGGCTGTGGTCGACGAGGGCCTCGGCGGCCAGCGGGGCGCTGACCCGCTTCTCGATGATCCGCACCACCTCCAGGATCCGCTGGCGGTCGTGAACCCGGGCCTCGACCCGGTCGCCGACCCGGACGAGGTGGGCGGCCTTGGCCGGCGCGCCGTTGACGCGGACGTGACCGGCCGAGCAGGCCTCGGTGGCCACCGAGCGGGTCTTGAACATCCGTACGGCCCACAGCCACTTGTCGACCCGGGTCGTCTCCGGCGCTTCCATGCCCACCATCCTGACAGGCGAGAATCGGGGCCGTGCTCCGTTATGTGATCGTGGCCGTGGTGCTGCTCGTCCTGTGGGTCCACTGGCGGGCGGCCTACACCGCCGACGTCCGGGCCGCCCTCGACGACCCCCCGGCCAACGAGGAGCGCCTCGAGGAGCTGATCATGGACCTGCGGGACAAGCGGCTCGCCTTCCGTTGCAAGGCCGTGCTGGCCGATTACCGCGCCGGCGATGCCGAGCTGTGCCGGGAGCACGTGGCCGACGCCCTCGAGCGGGTGGAGCACCTCGAGCGTTTCGCTCCGCTCCGGCGCCTGCTGCCGAGGGCGTGCTGACGCACTCCCTAGGTTGCTTCTGGCGGCGGGCCCCTGCCCTCCGGGCATCCCGCCGCTGTGCCGTGGGGCCCCAACCCCACGGCGAGGACCGTCTCGGCGAGGGACAGCCGACCCGCTCCGGTGGCGAGCGTGTCGGCCGTCACGACGGCCATGCCGAGGGCCTCGATGGCCGGCGCTTCACCGGCGTCGCGGTGGTCGAGCACGAACCCGTCGGCGATGCCGGCGTAGAGGGTGGCCACGGCAGTGGCGGTGTGGCCCACCCCCGCCGCGGCCAGGAAGGCGGCCCGCACCCTGGCCCGGGACTGCTCGGGCGGCGTGGCCGGCGCCTGCCCCGACACGACCGGCGAGACGGCCACGACCCGGGCGGCGGCCAGGGCGGACCGCACCCCCGGCAGACCGAGGATCGGGCCGAGGCTGGCCACCGGGCTCGAGGGGGCCAGGATCACGAGATCGGCCCCGGCCAGGGCCGACAGCACGGCCGGCGCCGGCACCGCGGTCCCCAGACCGTCGTGCTCCACGGCCTGCACGGCCGGCTGGGCCCGCCGGGCCACCAGGTACTCCTGGAAGGTGAGGCGGCCGTCGTCGGTCACCACCACCGTGCGGACGGGGTCGTCGCTCATCGGCACGACGGCGGCGCCGATCCGGAAGGACCGGGCCAGGTCGGCGGTGGCCTCCGACAGCGTCGCCCCGGCCCGGAGCAGGCCCGTCCGCCGGATCGACGTGGCCAGGTCGACGTCGCCCACGGCGAACCAGCCCGAGCCGTAGCGGCGCAGGGCTTCGGCGTTGCGGAACGTGTCGCCCACGATGCCGAACCCGCGGCCCTCGTCGAAGATCCCGGCCAGGGCGTAGGTCACGGTGTCGACGTCGGGGCTGACGTGGACGCCGGCGTACTCCAGGTCGTCGCCCGTGTTGGCGATGCAGGTCAGCTCGACGCCCGGCACCCGCCGCAGCCCGTCGAGGAACCGGGCCGCGCCGAACCCCCCGCAGAGGACCGCGACGCGCCGCACCCGCTAGCCGGTCAGCGGACTAGCCGTAGAAGGTCTCGGCGATGCCGCCGATGTAGAACATGATCTTCTCCGGCTCCAGTCCCCCGAGCGGCGGGCAGAGGCAGAAGGAGTCGGCGACGTCCCACACCTCCTCGACCCGCTTGCGGCACTCGTCGGGCGGGCCGACGATCACGAACGTCTCGGCCATCTCGTCGGTGATCGCCCCGACCCAGCCCGGGATGTCGCCCCGCTCGAAGGCGTCGGCGCAGGCCGCCGCCTCCTTCTCGAAGCCCATGGTGGCGAACATCGGCTGGTACTGGCGGATCCCGGCGTAGAAGGCCACCGTGGCCTTGGCGTCGTTGACCGCCTCGGCCCGGTCGTTGTTGACGGCCACCCACAGCCAGCAGCTCCAGTGGATGTCCTTGCGGTCCCGGCCCGACTTTTTCAGCCCTTCGGACAGGGCGTCGCGGGCGATTGTGGCGCAGTAGTGCGGGCCGTGGATCGGATGGTCGATGAAGCCGTCGGCCACCTCGCCGGCCAGTCGGGTGAGGCCGGTCTGGTTGGCCGCCACCCAGATCGGGATCGTCTCCCGCACCGGCGGGGCGAAGGCGCCGGCGAACGTCGACCAGTCGTGGTGGAGGTGCTTGCCGTCGTACTTCCCGAGGGCGCCGGGGATGTGGCTCTCGGCGAACACCTTCCGGATGACCTCGATGCTCTCCCGTAGGCGCCCGACGGGCGGGTCATAGTCCGGCCGGCCGTGGAAGCCCGCCACCCAGTTCTTCACCGACGACCCGAGGCCGAGGACGACCCGCCCGCCGCAGAGTCGGTCGAGGTCCATGGCCGTCATGGCGATCTCGAAGGGGTTGCTGGCGCCGGCGATCTTGATGCCGCTGGCGATCTGGACCCGCTCGGTGACGGCGGCGAGGAAGCCCATCCCCATGAACGGATCGCTGTAGATCTCGGGGACGAAGATGCCGGCCATCCCGAGCGATTCGATCTGCTTCGCCTGGGCGGTCAGCATCTCGCCCGGGACGAAGGGTGTCAGGAAGGCCCATTGGCGGCTGATGTCGTTCTGCATGGCGTTCTCCCCCCGGATCGGGCTCAGGCGGCGGGTTACGGTCGCATCTTCGTCAGCGGGGCGTCAAGGACGGACGCGTAACTCTTACCCGTTCACGGCCGGGCGGCCATTCCCACGATGGGCTGGGCCAGCTTGAGCGCCCCCGCCGACCCCGAGAACGTGGCATCGCCGAAGGCGAAGATCCCGCCGTCCGACGCCACCAGCCAGTAACCGGCCCCGGTCGGCGACGGCGCCAGGCCGACGATCGGCCTGTTGAGCCTGGTGGCGCCGGTGGAGCCGAAGAACCCGGCGTCGCCGAAGGCGAAGATGCCGCCGTCGGCGGCGGCCAGCCAGTACCCGCCCCCGGACGGCGTGGCGGCCATCCCCACGATCGGCTGCGCCAGCCTGATGGCCCCCGTCGACCCGTTGTAGGTGGCGTCGCCGAAGGCGAACACACCGCCGTCCCGGGCCACGAGCCAGTAGCCCCTCCCCGTCGGCGAGGCGGCCATCCCCACGATCGGCTGGGCCAGCCGGATGGCCCCCGTCGACCCGTAGAACGCGGCGTCGCCGAAGGCGAACACACCGCCGTCCGATGCCACCAGCCAGTAGCCGCCACCCGACGGCGAAGCCGCCATCCCCACGATCGGCCGGGCCAGCCTGATGGCGCCGGTCGACCCGAAGAACCGGGCGCCACCGAAGGAGAAGACCCCGCCGTCCGACGCCACCAGCCAGTAGCCGCCACCCGACGGCGAAGCCGCCATCCCCACGATCGGCCGGGCCAGCCTGATGGCGCCGGTCGACCCGAAGAACTGGGCGCCACCGAAGGAGAAGACCCCGCCGTC